>DATKMP010000106.1:0-31728 GCA_035541775.1 Bacteroidota bacterium
TGGATGGGTAGATGCAAAAGGTATGTTCTTAGGTGGAGCATACGCAAGTCCGGTCTACGAACTTCTCGGAAAGAAAGGATTGGGAACATATAATTTTCCGCCTATTGAAACTCCCTTAGTCAGCGGCGACATTGCTTTTCGTCAACATAAAGGCGGGCATACCACAGGACCGAATTGGCCGACGTTCTTGAAGTATGCCGATCAATATATCAAATAAATTCTTGAATGGTTTCAAAAACGATCATCGCACTTTGGGAAGATACACTTGAAATTTCGTGCCCTTACCAACGATGCTTTCGACATTTAAAAATCCATTATGCCCTTTGACAATACCGGCAACGATCGATAATCCCAATCCTGTCCCTTTGGTGATTTCTTTCGTGGTATAAAACGGCTCAAATATTTTTTCAAGATGGTCTGCTGATATGCCAACGCCGGTATCGGCGATGGATAGAACCACAAACGATCCTTCGCTGGCATTAGGCATTGATGCCGCCATCGCTTTATCTATCTGTGTACAATAGAGTTCAGCCGTCAACCGGCCGCCATCCGGCATTGCATCTTTTGCATTATTAATCAGATTGACTAATACTTGTTGAAGTTGGAGATCATCGCCAAGCACTATCGCTGAAGCATGGGTTATGGTACTTTCGATTTCGATATTCGATGGAAGAATTTCCTTCATCGAAGTGAACACTTTCCGTAAAAGATCGGCAGCGTTGAGCGACACATGCCGGCCTTCTACACCGCGAACAAACGCAAGCACTTGTTGAACAAGATCGATACTGTGTTCTGCACTAAGCCCGATCGACTTCAGCAGGGATTGACTCAACTGATCGCCATATTTCTGGCATAAACTTTCTGCAGCCAACTTTACCGGCACTAAATAATTTTTCAGGTCATGCGCCATACCGCTTGCCAGCGTTCCCAAGCTTTCAATTCGTTCCGAGCGACGTACACGCGCTTCAAGAGTTCGCTGCGCGGTTATATCGCGGACAATGATCAGCCGGGCGTACGGCGTTCCGTGTTCATCCCGCACAAGAGACCATCGAGAGTTCGTGATAATCACTCGGCCGGTTTTCGATTTTTCTCGCAGCTCAATTTCACATTCTCCCCGTTCCATAAATTCATTTTTCCCTTGATTATATTTCGCGTAATCTTCTTCCATCACCGTGTGCAAAATATTCAAAGACTTCGCTTCTTCAAATGTCCAGCCGTATAAAAATTCTGCCGCTTTATTCCAAAAGATGAGCGCATCGTCTCTATTCCGTAAAATGATTGGATCGAGCGCAACATCCAAGAGATGAGCTTGTTCTGCAATTTTTTCTTCTGCAAGTCTGCGCTCGGTAATATCGCGGCGGACACCGACTAAACCGATAATACTTCCTTGTTCATTCCGTAACGGCAACTTTGATGTCAGCAGCCACCGTTCCGTTCCGTCTTTATCTTTTACGCGTTCTTCATGATTCAGCACGGATTGACCGGTTTGAAGGATGGATCGATCTACCGCATAATATTGAGCGGCAGTGTCTGTGGGGTAAAAATCGAAATCTGTTTTGCCGAGAACTTCTGCTTCCGATCGTCCGCCGACGCTGTGGACATCTTCTTTGTTTGCAATGGTCTTCTTGCCTTCGGTATCTTTGACATAGATTGCGTCAGGAAGATGATCAATGAGTATCCGAAAAAGATTGCGTTCCCGTTGAAGCGCTTCTTCTGTTTTCTGGTGCTCTTTTACTTCGCTGGCAAGTTCCTGTGTCCGCTCATCAACTTTTTTTTGAAGGCGACGTTCGTTCACACGTACGCGGTATATTCTATATCGATAGATTCCGGCAATCAACGCGCTGAGAATGACGGTACAAAGAATATAGAACCACCATGTTTCCCAAAACGGCGGCGTGATGATCACTCGAATCGATGTTCCCGCTTCATTCCACACTCCGTCATTGTTCGATCCTTTGACGCGAAAAACATATTCTCCGTTTCGTATATTCGTGTAGGTTGCAAATCGTTTTCGCGCATCAATGTAATTCCACGAAGTATCAAACCCTTCCATCATATACGCATATTGATTATCTTCCGGCGAAGTAAGATTAAGGGCGGCAAACTCAAACGAAAAAACATTTTCCTTATAAGACAAATGAATTTCTTTCGTTTCGATGATAGATTTTTCTAAGATGGTATGGCCGTTAATCTTTTTCCCCGCCGGTACGGTTTGATTTAAAATCCTGAAATTTTCCACAACGAGAGAAGGAACGATGGGATTATCTTTTATGCTATCCGGAAAAAATGTATTGAACCCGTTCACGCCGCCAAAAAACATTTCGCCGCTTTGCCTTTTTAAGCAAGCATTGACGCTGAACTCACTGCTTTGAAGTCCTTCGCTCACTTTATAATTTTTAAATTTGTTCGTCCGCGGATTAAATTTTGAAATGCCTCTCTGGGTGCCGAGCCAAAGATTGCCATGGTCGTCTTCCAAAATCGATTGAATCGCTTTGCTGGGCAGTCCGTCCGGTTCCAGATAATGGGTAAATTTTTTGTTGACACGATCAAATTTATTCAAGCCATTCGTTGTTCCGAGCCAGAGCGTTCCCGACTTATCTTCATAGATGCACAATATTTTATTACTGCTCAACCCATGGGGATTTTCGGGATCGGCGTTGTAATGGATAAATTTATTCTTCTCCCGATCAAATTGATTCAATCCGCCATATTCAGTGCCGACCCATAAAACACCCGCGTGGTCTTCATAGATCGACCAAACCATGCTATCACTGATGCTGTAAGAATTTTTCGGGTCAGGTACATAATGAATAAAATTTTGTGAGCGCGGATCGAATTTATTGAGGCCGCCGCCGTACGTTCCGATCCAAAGATAACCTGATCGGTCTTCATAAAGGGAAAATATATCGTTGTTGCTCAAACTCGAAGGGTTTTGCGCATCATTGACGTAATGTGTGAACGTCCCTTTGTGCGAATCGAATTTATTCAATCCCCCAGTAGTTGTTCCGATCCAAACTGTTCCGTTTCGATCTGTCAGAATAGTTCTGATAAAATTATCGTTGATGCTCTGCGGATTGCGATGATCTAATTGATAATGTGTGAACTGATTTTTCGCTCGATCAAACTTCGTCAGCCCGCCGCCTTGTGTTCCGATCCAAAACAAACTTTTCCCATGATCGTTGGTCTCTGCAATGGAATAAACAGTATTGTTGTTCAAACTGTTAAAATTTTTCGGCTCTTTTTGATAATGAATAAATTTAATTTTACTGCGATCAAATTTATTAATTCCGCCGAAGTCGGTGCCAACCCATAAAATTCCTAACCGATCTTCATACATCGATAGCACAGAATTATTGCTCAAACTGCCGGGATCGTTTTGATTGGCTTGATGATGCACAAACCGATTTGTTTTGCGATCAAACTGATCGATGCCTCCACCCCAAGTTCCTATCCATAAATAGCCGGCATGGTCTTCATAAATGGATCGAACTACGTCATTACTTAAACTCGAAGGATCATCGGGACGGTTGTTGTAATGAATAAATCGTCCGCTGTTTCGATCTAATCGGTCAAGGCCACCTCCCCATAAACCGACCCATATACAACCAAACCGATCCTCGAAAATTCTATAGGCATTATTTCTGCTCAAGCTATGTGGATTGTGCGGATCATATCGGTAATGGATAAATCGTTTATTCAATCGATCAAATCGATCGATGCCATAATGAGTCGCCATCCACGGATCGCCATTTTTTGCGATATAAACACAAGAAATATTATCGCTGTTGATGCTGTTGGGATTTTTGGCATCGTACCGGTACCGAATTATTTTTTTTCGTTCTCGATCAAATTGATTGAGGCCGCCTCCCATCGTTCCGATCCACAAAGTACCAGAAGTATCTTCCGTGATCCACTGAATTCTATTGCTGCTCAAACTGTTTTGATCTTGAGGATCATTTCGGTAATGAATAAATCCATCTCTTTCCGAATCGAATTGATCGAGCCCGCCCTCCGTTCCGATCCAAAGTACGCCGCTGTGATCTTTATAAATGCACTGCACCGTATTGTTGCTGAGACTGGTGGAATTTCCTATTTCGGATTTATAGACTTTAAATTCATAGCCGTCATATCGGTTTAATCCTTCGTAGGTGCCAAACCACATAAAGCCCTTGCTGTCTTCCGACATGCAAAGCACCGAATTCTGAGATAGCCCATTCTCGCTGGAAAGATGTTCAAAAGAAATCGCGGGCTGTTGTGCATCCGCGATGCAAGAAGCCGTACCAAAGTACAATGCTACTACCGTGGAATATCGCAGCGTTACCTGCAACACTCTTCTTAAAGACATCTTCTTCATACTCATTCTTGTTGAATATAAGGTAGTTTTTATTCAAAAGTAAAAAAGATTAGTTTTGCAACAGGTAGCTAAGAGGAAGGAACCGTGTTCGTTCAGAGGTTTGCGCTGGCTTGAAGCATCCAATAATTTTGGAACCATGAAACAAGTGGAAGAACTATGGGCTTATTGCTCGCCAGTGCGCAATGACATGATTGATGTCCGCGTCGGCAGTCTCGTTCATCATGGCTATACAATTCATCAAGGCACGGCAGGTGTGGTATGCACATTTCCACATATGGCTCTTCCGCCCTTTTTTTAAATGAGGTTCTTTATCGATACCGCCTTCGAACCAATCGCCATAGACAGGATCAAGAATATATTTTTTTATATAATTCCATTCCTTCTGGAAATATGTATGATACCGTGACTCATGAGGAAAAATTTTTGAAAACAACAACAGCGCATTCAAACTTTCCGCCTGCGCCCACCAATTTTTTGTCTCTTTCACGATTGAACAATGCTCCGAGCTGGAAACATAATATCCGCCGTCAAAAAATCCGCCAACCGTTTCGTCAAATCCATGAGCAAGGGCATGATCGAGCATGGTTTTCGCAACCGCTAACGTTTTTGTATCGTTCGGCAAATTCAACACATACGATGCTTCCAGCATAAGAAATGCTGTTTCATAATCGTGACCAAACGAAATATGATCCAGTCCGAAATTCGCTGTTCGTTCTTCTTCCGATGCATGACAGAAAGATACCGGCGTCCAATCTTGTTGGAAAAAAAGGTGCAAATATCCACGCCGGTCAACCATCCTATCTCGAATCAATTCCAATAGCGACTGCATCCGTGAACAAAGCTGCGGATCTTTCCATACACGATATAATTCCGTATATGCTTCGAGCAAATGAATGGAAGAATTTTGATCTTTGAAGCCCACTTCATCCCTATCGGATGAAATCGTCCGATAGGAAGAGGAACGATTGAAGGGCATTCCTTCCCGCGTTAAAAATTCAAAGTAGCCGCCGTCGGTTGGATCAAAGGCGTGCTCTTCAATCCAATAAAAAATTTTTTGTGCAAATTCCAGCACATCGGAATCATGCAATCGATCGTACAACGCTGCCAGCGCATAAAGTCCGAACGCATTTCCGTACATTCGCTTTTCGTCATGCCAACCGTTCACATCGGTAGCAGTTCCTTCACGGCTGCGAATTTGATAGAGTCCTCCGTATCGGTCGTCCCACATTTTTTGTTTGAGAAACTTATACCCATGGAAGGCCATCTCATCGTAATATTCTTTGCCGCCGAAATATTCAGAATTTTTTGCCAGCGTCCATACGTGCCGCGCCTGCGATACGATCATCTTTTCCTGTTCCGGCAAAATCTTCCAATCGTACGATATGTTCGTAAAATATCCGCCGCATTCTTTATCGATGACTAACGGATACCAGCGGTTGACAATGCCATTCAGGTGGGCATCTTGAAATTCTTTCATCATGAATTGGTTTTTATCTATTTTACTCTTTACTAATTCCATGGCGTATTGATTCTATCAAGAGATATGCCATTCCTCGAACGAATGAAGAACCGTAAGAACTAAAATAGATTCCACTTGTTTTTCAGTTACCCATGCTGGCTTATCACTATGAAATTGATAAATCTTCTTAATTTAATAATTTGAAAATCGTTTGAACTTTCATCGCTCGCTAAATCCCATCCAAACGTTTCTCCGGCTTTGGCATGTAAATTGCGTTTATAACATCTGCAACAAACCCACTTGAGATGCGTTGATACGGATAACAATCGTGGAATCGATGTGAACATCCAGAGTGGCCATTCAGCTGGCGGATGATGTTCACAAAATGGAGATCGGGCACGATTCAAAATAAATAGTACGCACCCGATTCAAAAAAAATCCTAAAATAATTACGGCGCTTGTATCAAAACCGGTTCAAATGGTTTCACGTCGATTGCAACATCGGTTATTACCGGTCCGCCAAATCGCACAGAGGTGGTATCGATATCGACGTTCAATGCTTTTCCGATCAGTAGTTCCTGCCAACCATTGGGAAGAGATCGATCGAATCGAAGTTTCATCGATGCCGTTTCATCACTCATATTATAGAGCACGTATTGTTTGCTTCCGTATAAATACAAACCGACGCCACCCGGGCCATCGAACTCAAATCCCAATTCTTCCTTGAAGGCGCGCCGAACACTATTCAATGCTTGTGCTGGCAGCCGCAGCAAGTCGTAACTGTTATCCGGCATATTCAAAATATAAATATTGCCTTTCATATAAGGAATATGCAAAAGCACACCGAAGTCATAATCATCACGCTCAATCGCGACATCTTTTACTTCAGGCCAGGTGGTCGTTTCGATTTTTGGAAAAGTGAATGGCCTGTCGGACTTGACAAGTTCCTTCCTGAACCATCCTGTGCGCATCCGAAATGCGTCGGAGGTAACGCTGCCTTCTGTGGGCAGGAGGTTTAGCGTGTTTTTAAATTCAGTGTTCCTCAACGTTTTCCAAAGCTCCCAAGTCATAAAAACATCTTTGCCGTTCTGAAGACGTTCGATCATTTCGTTCGCAAGGTTGGTGTCGCGTCCGGTTGCACCTTCTGCAATAGAGTGCAACGTAAATATTGCGCATTTGCTTTCTTTCGGAAACTGCGCCACTGGTGTTAACGGAATTCCTGCCATTCCGAAATAACCGAAAATGTTGTACTCGCCTGATGTTCCATAGGGAAGATATATTGGAATGCCGCGCTGCGCTCCGTTCAACAAACCAGCGACTTTCTCGAACTCCGGCAGCATTTGTGTAAAGTGCGGATACACATCGCTGGATGGATTGGCAGGGTACAATTGTCCGGCGCACCACAAAATAATTTCCGGCGTTTGTGCAAAGACTGCCTGCCATACCTGTGCAGTATAATCATTGGAATCGCCTTTCATCTCATAATTATCTAACCATGAACCGACCCATTTTGCCGGATCAACACTGGGCCACCATTGTTGAAAAACGTACGCGCTGTACAAAGGAATATGCTGATCGTGCACCATACGGTTGCGCGTTTCGATACCGACTGCCATTTTATCGAACTGTAATGTTTCATGATACACATCGTAACCGTTTTCCCGGTGTCCTTCATACCAATCTGGATATTTAATAATGACTTTTACTTTGGGATTTATTTTTTTTGCTGGATCGATAATATATTTTTTCGATTGTTCTAAAATCAATTTTGTCCGATAGGCCGCCCAGTTTTCACTGCCGCGATCGGCGACACTTTTGGAATCCGTTGCTATGGTAAAAAGCCAATCATCGATTATGATTTCATCGAACACTTGCGCTAACGAACGGGATCGTCTTGCAAGCGAGGCCATGTCTTCTGCATTGTTATAGACCGACGGGCCTTGTATGCTATTCGGCACCAGCGCACCGGATACTTTTATTCCCATCGATTTAAATTTTTCGGAAAGTTGCTTCAGCAGCAGCACATTTACTTCTCCGCGATTCGACCCTTCGAGATAAACATGCACGGGCTTGACAGGCGCAAAATATTCCATCGTTTTCGTGAATCGATCTGGATTGGCAAGGAGCGAATCGACATCACGCGATGTGAAGTAAAGTGCATAATTCACATGTTGCCAGCCGGCGATCGGCTGAGCATCAAGTTGTTTTGCACAACACAGTATTGAAAGTAATAAAAGAAAAATAGTGCATTTTTGTCGGGTACTGTGCGTATCAAAACTCTTCATCGATATCTCCTTGACCATATCTTTGTCTCATGCTGACCATATTTCCCAATAAAGAAGATACAGCCGCCATCGTTATAAATACATCTTTTCTACCTTCAACGCCGAAAAAATCCTTATAGTAATATAGTCGATCTCGCAACCATTGTCAATCCTAAGCAGGGGAACAATCGCCCGTTGGAGTTTTTCAATCTATTTACTATCTTACTTCGTCGTTATTCATCCTGTACTATTGGTTATTCACATTATGAAAAAATATTTTATACGCGCTATCGCTCTGCTCGGTGTTTTCATCATCTTCTTCCCGATTTTTCTCATGAGTAAAACGATAGTGTTTTATGAAAAAAATTTCCCTGCGGTTGATAACGGCAGCATCAATCGAAACGTCCTTGAAGACGCTCTCTCAGCTCTGCATCCGCAGTTTATCGACCTTGCAGAGTTGTTGAAGAAAAATTCTTTAGATGATTGTACTTTGTTGGTACTTCCTTATGGCTCGGCATTCCCCGCAGATGCTTGGGCAACGCTGCAAGCGTATGTTACTCATGGAAATTTACTTGTTCTTGGAGGGACGCCTTTCTTTGTGCCCGTACGAAAAATAAATTCTGAGTGGCAGATTGAACGTTCGCAAAATACATTTTCACGGCATCTGGGAATTCTGCATACGTATGCCGTCCCCCAGCACGGCCCATGGAAATTGCAGTGGGATGAAGACGCGCCGTTCTTCCATGGCATTGCGTTAAATCCACGACAAGTTTTTGTCAACGCTGGCCATGGTGAAAGATATCGCGGACTCGGATTTATGACGGATTCGCTCGGCAATCGTCTTGCTGCACCAATCGTCGCAGAAGATTTGATTGATGCCAATACACCGCGAAGGTATGTGTATCTTAGTTTCGATGCCGCTGCAAATTTTTGGACTTCTCATGACGGAACGGATTTGATACGACAAACTGCAATGTATGCGTCGCACGGCGGTATTCGTCTTTGGATCAATCTTCAAAATCTAACGATCGATTCCGGCGATCATGTCTCGGGTGTTGTCGATATCATTCGAGCCGGCGAACTTGCGCGAGTAACGCTTAATATTCTTTCCGACACGACCGTTCTTTCTACGAAGACCATGTACTGTGGCAATTCGCTCCATGAAAAAATTAATCTGAATCAACCGCTGACCAATCGCACTCTTTACAAAGTTCGAGCAACGTTGAACATCGGAGACACGATCCTTGAACAATATACTTCGGGATTCGCAGTTCGTGATACCGGCCTTTTGCATTCCGGCGAATCGCTCAGTGCAGGACGCGATTATTTTCGTCTGGGAGATAATCCGTACTTCATGGTCGGAACAAATTATTTTTCAACGGATGCATATACTTCCGGTTTGTTTGTCGGCAACGCACTCGGCGGAAATGTTTGGAAATGGGAACAAGATTTTGCCGAGATGGAACGGCAAGGGCTTACCGCTGTGCGAACAGGAATCTGGATGAATCGAAAAAATTATTTAGATCCGGTAACCGGCGCACCAGATGAACGCATGTTAAACGCTCTTGAAGCATACTTATGTGCGGCAGCGCGCCATCACATGCAAGTGATCTTTACATTTTTCGCTTTCAATCCGCAAAATGAACTGGAAGCCGGCAACGGCCAAGAAGGAACGCTGTTGGGCGCCGGGTCGAATCCTTATCTTGATCCTGTCGCAATCAAATCGCAGCTCGCGTATGTTCGCGCTATTGTTTCTCGATTTCGGAACGTGCCGTTCTTGAGTTTCGATCTTATCAACGAGCCGAGTTATGCGAATCCCAGACGAATCTGGAAAGGCAATTCGCCGAATAATGATCCGGTTGAATTAGCGGCGTGGCATCAGTGGCTTGCAAAAAAATATGGAGCAATCGAACGTCTTGCAGATGCGTGGCGCACTGCGCCTGCCGAACTTGGTGCATTCAATAATATTCCGCTTCCTTCTTTGGGCGATCGCGAATTAATTCGCTCAGGAAATTTTCGAATGGCACAGGCAATCGATTACAATATATTTGCGCAGGATGCTTTTCAATCTTGGGTCGATACAATGATCACCGCAATTCGCGCTGCAGGCGCGCAGCAAGCTGTAACGGTCGGCCAAGATGAGGGCGGCATAGCAGACCGCGTCTTGAATCAGTTCTGGGCAAAATCTCATGTCAGTTACACCGTCAATCATAGCTGGTGGCGCGATGATGCATTGCTTTGGAGTTCGGTCGCTGCAAAAAGTTTGCTGAAACCGAATCTCATCGGCGAAACCGGTTCACAGCCCGTTTGGTCAATGGACGGCTCTTGGCGATGGGATGAAATTCAGGGAATGCCGATGTTGGAACGAAAGTTAGCGCTCGGTTTTGCCGGCGCCAACGCAGGGGTCTTGCAATGGGATTGGACTCGCAGCGACACGTACGGCATGTTGCGGCGCGACGGATCACAAAAGGAATGGATGAATACTTTACGCGGAGTTGCTTCCTTTGCTCACGATGCACAACCGTATGCGACCGGAGTGCAATTGCCTGAGATTGCCTTGGTGCTTCCGCAATCTTTGCAGCTTTCAGTCTTTTGCAGCATGGGAATTTTTGCGCAGCAAAATGCAGTACGGGCATTATATCATTATGCGCGCGCGGAAGCATTTGCCGTCGGCGAATATCAACTTGCACAAATGCCGAAAGCAAAACTCATCATCGTTCCGGCGCCGTGGATATTCAATCAGGATGCATGGAATATGTTGATGCAAAAAGTTAAAGCAGGGGCAACACTTCTCATCTCCGGAAGAATCGATGCCGATGAACATTGGATCGCTATCCCCGAAAGAATAAAAGATTTGAAACTGGAATACGCTTCGGCAGCATTAACAGCGCGCGAAGGTGAAATACAAACCCCGGAAGGTAAATTCCATTTTACCTATTCCGGCGACAGAACGACGTACGGAGAACGCGGTGCATTAAAAGATGGAAAAACTTTTATCGAGTGTTCGTATGGCAAAGGTCAAATACTTTATTCTCCCTTGCCGCTTGAATTTGCAGATCAGATCGATGAGGTCGGACAAATCTATCGGTATGCGATGAAACGTGCCGGCGTTGCGACAGCGTATGAGACAACTTGCCATGACCCGGGAATTTTAATCTGCCCGACTCAATTACTGGATGGAACGTTGTACGTTTTGACTTCTGAAAGTTCTGACCAAACTTCTGTAACATTTCGCGATAACCTGAGCAATGAAACATGGAACGTTCCGCTCGCATCCGGCAGAGCAGCGCTGTTACTCATCGGAAAAGACGGCCGACGACGGGCATCGTATAATGCACCATAGAATTGATTGAGTCGGTTTGAATGACGGGCAACATTGCAGCGAGAAGTTCTTAAGTTGAATTCTCTACCACCGTTTTGTATATTACTTACGTTAGCGAATGTTGGAGAGCTGGCAGAACGGCTATTGCACCGGTCTTGAAAACCGGCGGGCGCAAGCCCTTGGGGGTTCGAATCCCTCGCTCTCCGCAATCAATCTTCATCGATTATGTTGATGCATCCTGTCGTTGCAACAGCACCGATTGTACTTCCGCAAGCTGCTCCAGCGTATTCACGCCTTGAATTTCTTCGGGATGTTCTGCTTTCAATGCAGCTACCTTCCACTGATGCTTCCAAAAATATTCAAACACATCGGTTAAATAATATTCTTTTTGAGCATTGTTGGAATTAATATTACTCAGCCCCTCGAATAATTTTTCACGATCGAACACATAGATGCCGGAGTTGATTTCCCGAATTTGCCGTTCTGCATCCGTTGCATCTTTTTGTTCAACGATTTTTTTTACCGAGCCGTCGATATTGCGAACGATGCGACCGTATCCAGTGGGGTCGGAATATTCGGCCGTTAAAATTGTTGCACTCGCATTCGTTGTTCGTTGATGATCGATGAGCTGCTGCATGCTTTGCACCGTCAGCAGGGGCACATCGCCGGAGAGCACAACAATATCGCCCTCATAATTTTTTAACGCATCGCGCGTTTGCATCATGGCATGCCCGGTGCCAAGCTGTTCCGCTTGCACAACAAGCTCTGCGCTTGGATGCGATTGTTTTATGTAAGACATGACCGCTTCGCGCTGATACCCGGTAATGACGACAACACGATGAGAATGTAATGCGAACGCAACATCCAGCACATAATGAATCATGGGCTTGCCTAAAACTTCGTACATCACTTTTGCTTTGGTGGGATCTTTCATGCGGGTTCCCTTTCCCGCCGCCATAATGACGGAAGCAAGTTGTTTCATCTTCATTTTCTAGTAGTTGATGATCATAGTATCAGAATATTATCGATCAAGCGCGTCGCCCCAAAACGAACAGCCAGCGCAATCAATAATCCTTGAGCTGGAAATACTGCGGTCGGTTGAAATGTTTGCGGATCAATAAACGCAACGTAATCGATGCCCGTCGGTTGACCGGACTGAATACTCTTTTGCAGTTCCATACGCAGGCGTTCGAGATCGCGTTCGCCTGCTGAAATTTTTTCCGATGCTTTCATCAAGGACTGTGAAAGCACGAGCGCACGTTTGCGTTCATCGTTGCTAAGATACGCATTGCGGGAACTCATCGCTAAGCCATCTGCCTCGCGAACAATAGGAACAATTTCTAACCGCACATCGAAATTTAATTCGCGCACCATCTTTTGGATGATGAATGCCTGCTGCGCATCTTTTTGCCCGAATACCGCGACGTGCGGCTTGACGATATTGAATAATTTCGCCACCACGGTTGCCACGCCGCGAAAATGGATCGGACGGAATTCACCTTCAAATAATTTCGAAACCTCTTCCACCGTTACATATGTACTCGCTGCCGGTGAATACATCTCTGTTGCAGCGGGATGAAAAATTATATCTGCGCCTGCCGCCTCAGCAATGGTTGTATCGTGTGCTAAATCGCGCGGATAGCGAGCATAATCTTCGTTCGGTGCAAATTGTGTTGGGTTGACAAAAATCGAAACAACGACAACATCGGCAAGCGCGCGTGCGCGTTCGATGAGCGCCGCATGCCCGCGATGCAAAGAGCCCATCGTCGGAACAAGGGCAAGGGTTTTCTTTTCTAATCGTAATCGTTCTGAACTATTTTGCATTTCAGGAACAGTTTCAATGATACGCGCAGCCACGATCGTACAAACTTTCTTTTTAATTAATTCATCAAATGTTTGAGCAATTTCGCAATGGTTTCCTTTAATTCTTTGCGATGGACTACCATATCGACAAAACCTTTTTCTAATAAAAACTCCGAACGTTGAAACCCTTCCGGCAAATCTTTGCCGATGGTTTGTTTAATGACGCGAGGGCCCGCAAACCCGATGAGCGCAGACGGTTCCGCAAGTTGCACATCGCCGAGCATCGCAAAACTTGCCGTCACACCGCCGGTGGTCGGATCGGTCAACACAGAAATATACGGGATGCCAGCATCGGAAAGCTGTGCAATCTTCGCACTCGTTTTTGCCATCTGCATCAACGAAAGCGCCGCTTCCATCATCCGCGCGCCGCCGCTGGACGAAAGAATGACGAGTGGATTTTTTTTCTCAAGCGCTTTATTCGCCGCACGCGCAATTTTTTCCCCCACAACCGATCCCATACTTCCGCCGATGAAAGCAAAATCCATGCAAGCGATAACAACCGGAAGGCCGTTTATTTCTCCTTCGCCGGTACGCACAGCATCATATAATCCGGTTTTTTTTATCGTTTCGATGACGCGCGCATTGTAGGGTTTGGTATCCGAAAAATTTAATGGATCGACGGAACGCATTTTCTTATCCATCTCTTTAAATGTCCCCTCGTCCAACAGAATAGAAAAATATTCTTTGCTACCAATCCGAAAGTGATAATTACATTTGGGGCACGTAAATAAATTTTGCTCCAATTGTCTTCGATGAATAATTTCTCCGCATCCTCCGCATTTCGTCCACATGCCGTCCGGAATATCTTTTTTCCGGCTGCTGGACGAAATATTTTCTTGTGATCGTTTAAACCAAGCCATTGATCCTCCTATCGTACCGGTTGAGTCTTGACGACAAAATCTTTTAAATACATCGGTTCCACAGATGTAATATCAGAAAATATTTTCTTATGTGCTCGCATAATTCCACTCCATGCAATCGAACTGCCTTTGGCATAATGAACTGCATTGGGACGGATATGTTGTATATCTTTTCTGTCCGTAATCATCAATGCGTTTTTCTGATTCAACAATTCATCGGCAGAAGCTTTTTTTATCATGGAAAGCGGCAGATATTCCACTACTTTCTTTTCCGCCCGCTCATAACCGCCGGCATAACAATCGCCCTGCTTGGCATCAAGGCATACGTACACACGCTTCACGTCTTGATGATCGGCAAAGGCCGCCATGGCCATTGCTTCCAAAGTCGGCACGATCACCAAGGGTTTTTCCAGAGCGATACACAAACCCTTCGCAGTACTTAAGCCGATACGCAATCCGGTAAATGATCCGGGACCGATAGAAACAGCGATCGCATCGAGCGCGCTGAGCGTGGCATGCTGCTGTCCGAGCATTTCGGCGATCAATGTCAATAATTTTTCTGAATGAATGTGCGATTCGACAAGCGCGCGTTCTGCATACGCGCCATCGTCATTCGCTAAACCGACCGCACAAACTTCCGTTGATGTTTCAATGCCCAATACAATCACTTCAATGTTCTCCAACCGGCAAAATTTCAATGCGCCGTTCCGTTTCTTCCTCCCCGTATTGAAAATGAATATCATAACGCCGCGGCGGCAAGAGATCGTTCAACGACTCCGCCCACTCGACAAAACAAATGCCGTCGCTCTGAAGAAATTCTTCGTAGCCCAGATCGTAAATTTCCGAAAGCGCTGTAACACGATATAAGTCGAAATGATACAGCAAGAGTTCTTTTCCCGACTGATCACTTCCTTCATAGCGATTTAACAGAACGAACGACGGACTCGTTGCTTCTGTTCGCACATGAAACGCATGGCACACGCCTTTGACAAACTGCGTCTTGCCGCTGCCGAGTTCGCCGAACAGCATCACGGCATCGCCCCGCTGGAGTTGCGCTGCGAACGCCTGTGCTGCCGCAATCGTTTCGTTGACCGAGTGTGTGATCATCATGGAACTCATTTCGGCTGCATCTTTACGATCGGCAAAATCATTTCTTCCATCGAAATGCCGCCGTGCTGAAAACTATCGCGATAGTAATTAAGATAACGATGATATTCAGTCGGATAAACGAAGAAATAATCTTCCTTTGCCACCGTGCAATTCGTCGTGACACTGCTACGCGGCAATTTGTACTCGGCCGGGTCTTTGATAAAAACGGCTTGATGGTTATCGACCTTTAAATTCCTGCCAAATTTGTATCGCAGATTCGTCGATGTTTCGCGGTCACCGATAATTTTCGTTCCCCGCAGACAGCGCACACTGCCATGATCGGTTGTCAAAATAATTTTGACATTTTTCTGTGTACTTAATGTCTTCAACATGCCGAAGAGCGACGAATGTTGAAACCACGAACGCGTCAGCGAACGGTATGCCGCCTCATCCGGCGCAATTTCTTTGAGTAACGGCGAATCGGAGCGGCCGTGTGCAAGCATATCAACGAAATTCACAACGATTGAAGTTAACCGCGTGTGCATGTACGAAAGGATGTTGTTTTCGATTTGCTTGCCGAATTCAGGATCAAGAATTTTTACGTACTTCGTTTCCGGTTTGAGGACGATCCGGCGGCGCGCCAGTAATTTATCTAACAACTCATGCTCATTTCGATTTAAGCTGGATTCGTCCTCTGCTCCCTCTGTCCATATTTCAGGATACTGACGCGCGAGATCGTTCGGATAGTAACCACTGAAAATAGCATTACGAGAAAATGGTGTTGCGGTCGGCAGGATGCTGAGATAGTATTGTTTTTCGATGGTAAAAAATTCCGCCAGCAATTCTTCCATCACCACCCATTGGTCCAATCGCAAACAATCGACGACAAAAAAGAAAACCGATGTTCGTTCGTGTAGTTCCGGTATCACCACTCGATCCACAATTTCCGGCGAAAACATGAAAGGCCGGTCGGTTTGCTCCACCCATTTTCCATAATTCTTTTCGACAAATTTAGAAAATTCTGCATTGCATTCGCGCTTTTGATCCAACAACGTCTGCCGCAGCCCCAATCCTTGATGCACATCGAGTTCAACATCCCAGCTTGTAATTTTGAGATAAAGTTCGATCCATTCTTCCATCGATAACGGTTGCAGAAGCTGCATGCTGATATTTTGGAATTCTTTAATGTAATCGCGCGAGACAACCTGACTCGTAATTTTTTTTGCTTCAAGAATTTTCTTGCATGCCATGAGAATCTGGCTGGGGTTGACGGGCTTCACTAAGTAGTCGGTAATTTTGCTGCCGAGGGCTTCTTCCATTAAACTTTCTGCTTCGCTTTTCGTCACCATTACCACCGGTAAGGCAGGGGAAATTTCTTTAACGGCGGCAAGCGTTTGCAATCCGCCTAACCCCGGCATCATTTCATCAAGAAAGACCAAATCGAAAGATGTTCCTTTCACCAATTCGATTGCATCTTCGCCGTTCGCGGCCGTTTCCACATGATACCCTTTTTGTTCCAGCAGCCGCAGATGCGCCCGCAACAAATCAATTTCATCATCGACCCATAATATTTTTTTTACAGCGTCCATTGTATATCCTTAAAAATAATATCGATTAAACGGGAGAGAAGCAATGCTGCTGCCCGCTATTGAATGGCGATATGAATATCGACGCCGCCTTCGTTTGTGGTAGAGCCGGTGATGGTTGAGCCGCTCGCGTCGGGTTCAATTTTTTTGTACCGATAATATGCTTGCGCTGTTACGCGCGCACTGAGTGTATATTTTAAACTCGGTTCCAACGTCATGGTACTGGAACCGCCGTTGGGAATACCGCTTGATGAATAGTTGTTAAAGTCGAACAATGTTTGGCTGCTGTGTTCCACGGTATAATGGATGCTAAAGTCGATATCGTTCGACAGCGATAATCCCAGAAAAGGAATTTGCATTCCTGTTCTTCCATACGTAAAGGAAAACGAGGTACTGGTAGAAGAATTTTCATTCACCTGCGCACTTGAAGGAACGAGATCGTATGCATCGCTCGTCCCGTATCGGAAGGTGGCATTCATATTGCCTTTAACAAATTCTTTGAGGGTAAAATTCAAACCGACCAAAGGATTAAAAGCATAGTTAATCGTCTGACTTTGTATCGTTTTGGCATAATCATCCGTTTCTGCACTGGTCCAGCGTTCTTTATAGGAAGACATGTACGCATGGTCCAAGGAAGCGCGCGAGGCGATCATACTGATGAGCGGTAATTTTTCCAGCCCATCCCAATGGAACGACCAGTTGGCGCGCGGCGCAAGGTCGCCGAGAATTTTGGACAGCCACGGCATGCCTTCAAATCCCTCGCGGAATGCCTGCGAAAGTTTTGCACCGGGGGTGGATGATGAATCGCCAGGATCTGCCGCTTGCAATTGTTGGTATTTATTGTTGACTTCATCTATCCCCATCTTTAAATTTTTAAAAATAAAGACCGGCGGAAGTGTGAAAAATGATCGGCTCATATCTCCGCTCAGCGTGCGGTTGGTAATAACAGGTATTGCATGTAACGGATCTGTCGATGACGTAATATTTTCTGCATAGGACCAACCGACGTTCCAATTGAGCGAAAGCTGTGTGCCTTCCCACAATGGACGCGATGTTTGCATGGTAATATTATTGTTTTGCGAATAGACATCGGTCAAAGTTGCGGTGGTATTTGCACTATCTTTGCTTTGAGCGCGAATGCCCGGGATCGTATAACCGGTAATGAATGGGAAGGAGTTTTTCAACTTCATCACCATCTCGCCGTTAGGATCCGATATCAGTCCCAATTGATATAACAAGGAAGGCCCGTTATCCGGTAAGGAGGATTGGAGAAAAGGCACGCGCGCAAAAATATTTGCAAAGCCGTTCCCGCCCACAATGCCATTGTTCTGCGCACTATTTTGCTGCGAGAACACAAAGTTAAATCTCTCGAAACCGAAAATCGTCTCTTTGAACAACAAACGGGAAATTTTATCAAGTTGTTCAGCCAAATTTATTTTCGGCTTGCCTCCTTTGGTCGTATCCGCAGCGGGTCGTACATAAGTCGGCGACCAAAGCAAATCTGCAACAGGTTTTGCATTGACATCCAACGTAAAATTCACAGCTCCGTTCCAATTGGCCGCCTTTCCCAGTTCTGCCGCCTGGATATTGTCGCTCCAACCGTAGTTGACACTGTATTTGAAATTGGGTGTGAATATTTTATCCAGACCGAGAATATGCGGAGCAGTAACTTTTGTGTTAAACGATATCGATTGTCCGTAATTCTGATCCATACCGAAATTAATTAACCGGTCGCTGAAGAAAATATCTTTCATGATATCTGAAAACGACCGCTGCTGACCATCCCGGTTTATTTCAAAATTGCTCAAACTGCTGCTGACCGAAACATGATAATCGGTACCAAAATCGAACAAACCGCCTTCAAAAAATTTCCAGCTAAAGCCCAAAGAACGCTGCCCCGTAAAGCTTCGCGTCGTATCGATGGTACTGATAAACCGTGTCTGCGAATACGACTGACTTCTCGCCAACGACGCCCCGACGGATATTTGGCTCGGCGTGAAAAATACTTTCATCGTTTTCCATGGCCTGAACAGAAAAAAATCACCAAAAACAGAAAATGGCGCGATGTAATTATTTTGACTTAAGGGAAGCGCATAAGCAAAATTCGCATTCCAATTCCATGCTTCTGAATGCTCAATGGTTGTACTGCGATTTCGCGCATTGGTGTACGTAAAGCCAAAACTCATACGGTTGATGGTTTCTGTGATAAGCCACGTACTCAACGGAATATTTAAGTGAATCGTTGGTACAGCATACGTATCTGTAACATTCAACGTTTGCGTACTGGCGATCAGCTCTGTGGTGTTGGCATATTGTTTTCGTGAAGCCGCCGAGGAATCCGCAGTTTTATATGCTTCGACCGCTTTATCGACTAAGACATCCGTTCCGGGCATATACAACGGATTGGAAAATCCTTCCGTGTGTGAATAGGCAAAAGCAAGATTGGTACCGTTCCATGATTCGGGCAAAAACTTTTCCCAGTTGACCGTTGCCGCCAAATTCCAATTGATGCCTGTATTGTAACTGCCAAAATGATCTTCCAATCCATGGAAATAGGGATTGGTTTGGCTGTATCCAAATGAAATCGACGCGACGTCTGCAAACTTCACACCTGCTTCCAAACGATATGCCCAGCCCGGGGTATTATCCACATCCAACAGCCGTAATTCATCGCACCAAACTTCCCCGTGGAGCGAATTTGTTTTATTATTATTAAACACACCGATAGAAATATAGGTTATGGATGTCAAAGACGGATTTCCTCGCAATTGATATGTTGCATGCCAAACATTCCCGCTCACGGAATCTCGTACAGAAAAACCATTGCTATCTATTTTACTAAATTTTAATTTTGTGAGATCTGCAAAATGGATTTCCATACTGTTCGCTTGCGTAACATCGTTGCCGGCAAGCCATCCCGGTGCGATCGGCGCACGATACTCATAATAATTCAGCGAGTCTGTTCCAAACCGGAAAATTAATTCCGCATCATAAGCACTATGGGTAGTATCGTAATTAAAACGTACATACTGTTTCGTGTCCACATCCGTGTTATCTTGTCCATGGATAAACATTTTCAGCGTGTGGTAATTAAACATATTTAAGGGACGCGCTTTGAACCATTTTATTGCATCGCGTTCTTGTCCAGCCGGTACATAATTTAAAATCAAGGATAACGATTGTTCGTTGCCAAAAAGATTTTGGTCGGGACGCGTTAAATCTCTCGGGCGCGAAACACCGATCGGACCTGTGTCATAATTCGGATCATCTTCATAGCTCACAACGCCGACTTTAAAGGTCGTGTCATTTTGGTCCAGCGGCGTCCACTGATTTCCAACAAGATTGAAATCCGTCATCCGGAACAAGACTGAATCTTTTGTTCCGGTAACCCACATCCGCACCCCTTCAACGCTTGTCAAAGAAGGAGCGCCAATGGCTCGTGCATAATCGTTGAGCGGAATACGGACCTGAAGCCAACCATTACTATAAGGCGATCTGCCGATGATGTAACTTTTAAAGACTGCATTGTTGGTATCCAACGGAAGTTCATATTCAAAATAAGAATTCGTCAGGTCGAGCACATTATTTCCATTCAAGTCTTCCGTGTTGGGAATATTGCCGGCGATACTCTTATAATTTCCTTCCATTCCGTTACAACCATCCCATTGTCTCGCAGTGCTTGGCGAGCAAAGCACATGATTATTATCCGGGGGCTGCTTCCAATCATCGCCCGATGGATCGTCATAATATTGGGGATATTTTGTGATGAATGGTTTGAAGACCACTCGCTCTTGATCATCGAAAAGACTATCCAACCCGACATCGTTTTTGGGATCGAGCATGCCTGTTCTGATCGGTGTCCCTAACCCATCTTCCGTATCCAATCTTTTGTTGGCATTGACATCTTCACTCATGTATCCAAGATCGATATTTAATTTTGCTGTCTTCGCAGCATCGCATTGCTGAACGTTGACCCACAGTTCGATAAAATTAATATTTTGATCTTGCAAGTTCGTGGAATTCGTCCCTAAGACCAACTGGCATCCGCCCCAAGTATTTTCCCGGTGATTATGGGTGTTGTCTAAAATTGTAGAATCTAAATTCATCGAATAATTGTACATACCGCGTTCATACGGCCGGTAGAAAAAGTTCAAGACCGTGACTTGGCCTTCTCCCGTTGCATAAGATTTTCTTTTTCCCCAAATAGTATCTATGATGACGTCTGTGGGAATAACATTGAACCATGTCGAGTGCGCTTTGTATTCCAATTTTTTGGATGCATCCAAAATGCCGCCGCCGGTGAGGTTATCATCGACCGGAATCGTTTTACCATCCGATGGTATGTATGAATCTAACCCTCGAATATAATACGGCGGGCTTGCTTCTTTCCATGCGGTATACGAAACACTTAATGGGATCGATTGGACCGATCCTTCAAAGTCATCGACATACGCCACGCTTTTTCCATGATCTGATGGAATAGGGCTTGTGCGCGTATTGGGATTAGGAGACATATACGCATATTCACCGCGTAAAGTGATTTGAGATGGCGCCAGTGTTTTGATACCCGGCAAATAGTTCAATGCGTCCGTCAGCCATGGAGCTTGAAACGAAGTCGAACCATCGAAACCCATAATCGTATTGGAAATCGGTTCTTCGCCCAATCGAACTTTGTCGCTTAAGGATTCCTGCGTCATGTTCATAATCGTGAACCCCAGCGTAGTATTTTTCGATAAACTTAATTCAGCACGTGCACCGGTCAACGTTTTCGAAGCAAGCTGGAACATATCGTTTGCTTCATATTTAATTTGCAGATTTTTTCCGGGAGTCAAGAAGGATTGATTTTTGATCGTCACCGTTCCCGAAATATAATCCACGGTATAATCATTGTTCAAGACGGCACGCTGCCCGTCAACATCGACCTCAACGCTTCCTTCAACAACATTAAAGCCGATCGAATAGGTTGACGACTGCGAACCTGTGACTGAACCGTCGAAGGAGTAAGCATTACGAATATCATTCACTGCTCCGTTGACTGTCGTATCGTAAATTGCTTGATACGAAAGTGAGTCGGCCAAATTCTGCGTCGCTAAATTTTGCGGGAATCCTCCGTGTTGGGTCGTAAGGAATCGATAAATACTTGCCGAACTAAACGGCTCGAGCACAGGAAAAATAATTTCTCCTCGGTTTTCATCTACCGTAATTCCGTTGCCGGCGCTGGCGCTTCCTATATAGTCGAATACTTTATCCGGAATTTGCGTACCGGCATCGATATTGGCTTTATCCAATCCAAAGAGTTCCAGCAATCCCATATCATGCCCGGGCACAGTTTGTACCGGCGTTTGTCCCGACGGAGTATAATTGATGTTAAAAGTAAATCCCGTTTTTTTAATAGCGCGAACACCCAGCAAATACCGGTTTTTTAACATCATACTCCATGCCGTTTTCATCTGCGGACTGCTTGGAAGATTTTTCGGACGAACAAGTTTCATCACTAAATTAGTGTGCAAAGTATCGTCCGGCGTGCTTGAACCATAATTCCCTACATCCTTATCGAGGATGGTAGTGTAAGCAACAGCAATCGCTTGCTCATCTTGAAGGCCGCATAGCATAGTAATAATTCCAGCATCGGCATTGTACGTGTAATCGGTGCCTTGCTGTAATTGAATAAACGCCCCTGCCACCATATTTTCAGTGCTGCCGCTCATACCGGTAGTGGCACTGCGATTTTTTTGGTACGCGATCGTTGTATCTCGATCTAAAAAGGCGACGACGTTTCGCTGCTTTGTCGTATTGGTTAAGGTCGCCGCCGATACCCAGACTTCTATCTTTTGAATCGATTTAGACGGATTGATAATCGGCTGTGCCGGCATATAAAGATTTTCATATAAACCGATGTACGAGGTATCGACAAAGTAATGGTCTTTGGAATAATCCGATGGACGAAGATGAAATGTTTGGGACGAAGAACCGCCTCCCACCGACATTTCTTTCATCTGCCCTTTTTTCTGTGAGGCAATGGTCGTCAACGATAATGGACCGGCTTGAAATTTTGCTTTGATACCGAACAAGGCCGAACTGCTCGAGATAAAGGAGGAATTGGTTGTCAACGATACGTTTCCTGCTTCGACACTCTGGACCACATCATCATCGTACCCTTGGTATTTAACATGCAATTGATTTTCATAATCGAACGTGCGCTGTGTATTCCAGTCCGCATCCATTTTTAACTTGTCGCCAATTTCTCCGCGCACATTGATCTGCACTTGCTGGCTAAACTGCGGCGTACTTTGCGATTGTCCGTTCGCGCTTGCAGTGAATAAATCGTATTGCACATTCTGAAACGCTGCGTGAATATCGACCGCTCCATTAATCGTAATGTTAATGTGCGGAGGCCCAAAGATGCTGAAGATCGGATTCTTCGGAATCGGAATATCTATTTTGGTGATCTTCGCAAACACGTCGCTTAAACCGGCTTTCGTTTCTCCGGGAAGTTGATAGAACTGTGTAAGAGATTCCCAGTTTCTTCTTACGGCGCCGCGCAATCGAAGCGCTGTATAATCTTCCATCTTCATATCGAGCGGCACACGGACATCGTTCGTCGAAACTCGCCGGCGAAGATGATACACATTCTGGTTCGAATCCAACACTGCTTCGCTTGTAACAGCCACCGGATCTTTTAAATACAACGATGGAGTTTTACGATATTGCGTCTCCATCGCCGGAGCATCTTTTCGGGTATAACGAAGCTGTGCCACGCGAGCGGAAGAATCCCGAGGCAGCGACCGAAGATATTCTAAGACAGCACGCGATGTATCCATGCCGGTTGCAGCAACATTCGTTCGTGCATTCCTCACCAATGCGGCACGTGCACGACGCGACATTTTTCCACCGGCGGGCGGTCCATCCGGCGGCGATTCGACATTGGCAATCGCTTCACCGGCTTCAAATCGGCCAGACGCATGTTCCCCATTGAAGGTACCGGCACACAAACATATGCCCATGGGTATCCACACAAGGGTACGTAACCACCATGACGTTTGAACAGATTTCACTTATTCAGCACCAATCAAAGCACATCACTACGAATTATAGACAACAACATCAAAAAACATCAGTAGCTAAATGTTCGATATGGCTCCAGAGGGTATCAATGGGAAGAAATATAATGTTATTGTTTTTGCTCCACAATTCATTTAAAACATACTGAAAAGCAAAATGAATTGCAAGATACATTGTGTAAAAATTCTATTTTGATGAAACAAGCTTTCGCGTTTCTAATAACCGTTCTAAATATTTTCCGAGTACGTCAAATTCGAGATTCACGCTGCCGCCGGTTTTTAAATCTTTAAAAGTTGTCACTTCCATAGTATGGGGAATGATGGAGACAGCAAAACGTTGTTCTTTTACTTCTGCCATCGTCAAACTCACGCCATTCACGGCAATGGAACCGACAGGAATAAGATAATGTGAAAATCGTTTGGGAACGCGAATCCAAAAATGCCAGCTTGTAACACGGTCTTCCACGGACAACACCTTTCCCATGCCATCGACGTGGCCAAGTACAAAATGTCCACCGAGCCGGTCCGACGGCAACAAGGGACGTTCGAGATTCACGGTACTGCCGATTTTCAAATTGCCCAGCGTTGTTTTCTTTAAGGTCTCTTCGACTGCTTGTACATCGAATGTGTTTGCCGTGTGCTTGATCACCGTCAAGCACACACCGTTCACCGCAATGCTATGATCGATCCGCAGCGTTTTCACTGTTTTCTTCCCGGCAATCGTGAAAATGACGCTGCCGCTTTTTGCTTTCAGGTTTTTGATGGTTCCTGTTTCTTCTACAAGTCCAGTGAACATATTGTTTCTTTCGATAAAATGTTACAACGATCCTTCAATAAAGACATCAGGACCAAAAAGATTGTATGAAATATTTTTGAGATGCATGATTTCGGAGATATGTTGTTGTGGCCGAACCAATCCCTGTAATCCGCTACCGAGAATGGTCGGCGCAATAAAGCAATAAACTTTCTGAACTGCATGTGCTTCGAGAAACGAGGCAATCGTGTGCGAACCGCCTTCGATGAGTACAGAAGAAATGCGTTCCTGCGTTAATGCTTGCAAGATTGTTCGCGGCGATAATTTCGGCTGCCGGCCTACAGCAAGAATACGAACTCCAAGTTTTTCCATTTGACGTACTTTACGCGCATTTCGTTTCATTGCAGTCGATGACGTCAGCACAAGGGTTTGCGCTTCCGTTGTGCGAAAAATTTTTTGCGATGCAGATGCTGAAAGATGTCCATCAACGACGATACGAACAGGATTTTTCCCTTTCGCCAACCGTACCGTTAATTCGGGATTATCGAGGTTCACAGTTTTTGCGCCGACAAGAACTGCATCGTACTCGGCACGCATCTGATGAACGATACGGCGGGATTGTTCCGATGTAATCCATTTCGAATTTCCCCATCCATCGGCAATTTTCCCGTCAAGTGTCTGCGCAATCTTCACTGCAACAAACGGCAAACCGGTACGCATAAATGTCATGAATTTTTCGTTTAACGTTTCTGCATAGTTTTTGAGAATGCCCACTTCAACATGAATACCTGCTTGCCGCAATTTCTGAATTCCTTTTCCACTGACTAAGGGATTTGGATCTTCGACAGCGATATAGACTTTCTTAATTCCTGCGGCAATAATTGCGTTGGTACACGGTGGAGTTTTACCGAAATGTGAACACGGCTCAAGACTGACAAATAATGCTGCGCCTTTTGCTTTCGGGCCCGCTTGCTGTAGCGCATACACTTCTGCATGCGGCCCGCCGAAACGATGATGAAATCCTTCACCGATAATTTTATTATCATGCACAATCACGCATCCCACCATAGGATTCGGGCTTACCTTGCCTGCACCGTGCAGGGCAAGTTCAAAACAATGCCGCATCAATTCTATTTTACGGGCTTTCGTCATCATTGCCAGTATACTTTCAAAGGCGTTTCCGTGCCGACGGAAAGTAACGCTGCAGCGCTTTTTGATTTTACGGACACCTCGACGATGCCGCTGCTGCCGACAAGAAGGCATGGCGTATTCTCAGGCGCTTCTGTATAGGTGCACACCCAGCGCGAAACGAGATTGCTGCCAACAGCCACTGCCTTGATTTTTTTCTGAGCGCTTATCAACTCTCCAGCGCGAACATTAGTGATGATGCTGCCGAATCGATCGATATGAAGAATGGCTGCTTTGGTGACATCTTCCGGCCCGTGGACAAAGGGAGAATGGACAAACGGCTCTTTTCGCATCGTTCCTAATGCCTGAATTTCTAACCCTGCACTTAGATGCGCCGCAATTGGTGCAAAGATGTCTCGCCCGTGAAATGTTGGAGCGACATTCGCCGGCATGATGTTTTCAAGTTTTTCCATCGATACTTCAACCAACTCAAACTTTGCTTCTTCACTCAAGACGGCATCTAACAATCCATTTTCAGGGGCAAGGAATGTAAAATGGCGTGTTTTGGCTGCAAGAATTTTTCGTTCGCTTCCGACACCGGGGTCAACGACACAAACAAAAATTGTATGCCGTGGAAAATAATTGTACGACGACCACAATAAATATCCCGCTTGAATAATTTTATGCGGTTGAACATCGTGCGAAAGATCGACGATGCATGCCTGTGGCTGCAGCGAAAGAATCACGCCTTTCATAGACGCGACATATTGATCCTGAATTCCAAAATCCGTAAGCAATGCAATAGGCGCTTGCGGTTTTGCGGTTGCGGATTTTCGCGTTTCCATCGAACTTCCCCGGTAAAATTATTTTAGCACGACAGCTTTTCCGCTCTTTGCCGATTTGTAAATCAGATCGACAATTTTCATGCGGTGTACGGCTTCTTCGCCGCTGGAAACAATTGGATGCAACCCGCGCAATGCGCCGATCCAATGTTTTAATTCATTCTCGTACGATTTGCGATACAACATCTGCGGCGTTTCTACGGATGCCGGCGCAACGTTCACAAGATTATCGTGCATCCGTTTGACGATGCGGAACGGATTAAGCGAGCCGCTGCCTTCCGTTCCGAAACAATCACAATAGAAAAAATCCGACGTCGATTCGAATGACCAGCTTGCTTCAATCGTCAGGATCGATCCATTTTTCATTTTTAACGAAATGATGGATGAATCCTCCACGTCTTTGGTATGATGTGAATAATTGGTTGCACTGACTTCTTTCACTTCGGGAAATCCCATCATCCAAAATGCAAGATCGAACATCACGATACCGAGATCGAGCACAACGCCGCCGCCGGACTGCGCACGCTTGGTAAGCCACGCGCTTTCCGGATTCAATTTTTTAAACCATCCGGCTTTGGAATAAAATAATTTTCCCAGCGCTTTATCTTCGATAAAGCTTTTCAAAATCATCGCGTCGGGACGAAATCGATTATTCATTCCCACCATCAACTTCGTGTGATGTTTTTTCATCACTTCGACAATTTCTTCTGCTTCTTTTGCCGTGCGCGAAAGCGGTTTTTCAACAAACACATTGCGTTTCGCTTCTAATGCTGCGATCGCCATTTCTTTATGCCACAAGGTCGGCGTACAAATTGCGATGCCGTCCAACTCCTGCTCCACAATCAGCATCTTTTCAAAATTATTATAGTAGCGGCGCACCTTAAATTTATCGGCAACATACTGCGCCTTGGTGCGGTCGATATCGCATACCGCGACAATTTCTACGTCAGAAAATTTGCTTAAGATGGGCAAATGGATGGTTTGTGCAATCGTTCCAAGCCCGACAATACCGATATGTGCTCTCTCCATACTTTACAGCCCCGTTCAACGTTTAGAAAGTTCTTCCACCATAGATGGACGCAATGATAATAAAAATTCTTGTGTGATGTTCGCAATACCTTCCGGATCGAGATTGGTCAAACGATATAATTCGCTCGGCGATCCGTGCTGGATAAATTCATCCGGCAAGCCATGCACTTTCACAGCAACGTTGGCAATCCCAAGTTGTGCCAGCGTCTCCAATACTGCAGAACCGAATCCGCCTTGAATGACATTATCTTCAATGGTTACGAATGCATGAACGCGGGCAGAAAGCTTTTTCAATAATTCTTCATCGATCGGTTTGACGAAACGCATATTGACAACTTCTGCTTCGATGCCGTTCGCTGCCAACAATGCTGCAGCTTGTTCCGCATGGGAAACCATCGCACCGACGGCAAGCAGCGCAACATTGTTTCCCGTGCGAAGCGTTTCCGCTTTTCCGATTTCAATTTTTTGAAATCCCTCCCGCAAAGGAACGCCAAGGGCATTGCCGCGAGGATATCGAAGTGCGATGGGGCCACGGTTATATTCCACCGCCGTGAACAACATATCGCGCAACTCTTGTTCATCCTTCGGCGCCATGATGACCATCCCTTGAATGCAGCGCAAGTACGATAAATCTAATGCGCCGTGATGCGTGGGGCCATCCGCACCGACAAGTCCGCCGCGATCCATAACTAAAACGACATGTAAATTCTGAAGTGCGCAATCATGCACCACTTGATCGAACGCGCGCTGTAAGAAGGTAGAATAAATTGCAACAACCGGTGTATAACCTTCCGTTGCCATACCCGCGGCAAAGGTAACCGCATGGGGTTCTGCAATACCGACATCGAAAAATTTATTTGGCATTTGTTCCTGCAAATGAATCAAGCCGGTGCCATCCGGCATAGCTGCGGTGATACCAATCACCGTGGGATTCTGTTTGCAAATTTCTACGAGCGCTTCTCCGAACACGTTCGTGTATGACGGCGTGGGAGCTGCCTTCTTAAACTCTTCACCGGTTTCTTTATCGAACGGCGTTACGCCATGCAACCGCGTTGCATCCTGTTCTGCCGGCGCGTATCCTTTCCCTTTTTGTGTAATCACGTGGATAAAGATCGGTCCTTGCATTTTTTTTGCGTGTTCAAATATTTCTACCAGCTTCACCACATTGTGTCCGTTGATCGGGCCGAAGTAGCGAAAGCCCAGCGCTTCGAACAACATGCCTGGTGTAACAACAGCTTTTAATCCGCGTTCCATTTGCTGCGCCACAGTTCGAAGGCGATCGCCGAATGTATCCAGCTTGCCGGTCAAATCCCAGACGTTCGCTTTCAATTTATTGTACGTCGGATGCGTGAGCATCTTCATAAAATATTCTTGGATAATCCACCGTTTCGGTTCGCGTGAAGAAAGGGAAACCATTTGATTGTCATTCAACACCACAATCAAATTCTTTTTCAGCATGCCGGCATTGTTCATTGCTTCGTACGCCATGCCGCCGGTCATCGAGCCATCGCCGACAATGGCCACGACATGATATTTTTTGCCGGCAAGGTCACGCGCCGTCGCCATACCGAGCGCAGCAGAAATTGCCGTGCTGGCATGCCCCGCGCCGAAGGCATCGTATTCGCTTTCGTTGCGTTTGAGAAATCCACTCAATCCACCTAACTTGCGCATGGTGTGCATTTGATTTTTTCTGCCGGTGAGTATTTTATGCGGATACGCTTGATGTCCGACATCCCAGACAAGTTTATCCGTCGGCGTGTTAAACACGTAGTGCAGTGCGACTGTCAACTCGACTGTGCCGAGCCCTGCGCCAAAATGCCCGCCGGTTTTCGAAACGCAATCGATTAAAAACTCGCGCACATCGGCGCATACGCCGCGTAATTCTTGGCGCTTTAATTTCCGCAAGTCGGAGGGAAATTCAATCTGGTCTAAATATGTATATTTTGTATCGCTCATTCTTCATCAAGCTCGGTTACTTTAAACTTCCCATCAATATCTTTCGACAATTTTTTGATTTTTAATTCGGCCGCCTTCAACCGATCGGCCGAGTCTTTGGCAAGCGAAAGGCCTTCTTCATACAACGCAACCGCATCATCTAATGCAACATTGCCATGCTCCAAGGCATCGACAATTTCTTCCAACCGTGCAAGCGACCCTTCTAAAGACTCTTTTTTTATTTTCTTCGTTGTCATTGTTCCACCCGTGTTGTTACTTCGCCATTATGAAATTGAATATTCGCTTCATCGCCTTGCTTCAGTATTTTAGCCGATGTTACGACCTTTCCGCGATGGCGCACAATCGTGTAACCGCGTTTTAGCACGCCTTGCGGACTTAACGCTTCCAAGCGATGCGCAAGCGCTTGCTGACGTTGGCACGCCGCTTGTGTTGCATGCAACACCGCCGTGTTCATCGTGCGTTCCAGTTCATCCGTTCGTTGGGAATATTCGCGTACCAAATCCCGCGGACGATTAAATGAATAACTTGAAACGGCGCTGCCGATCTTCGTCTTCGCCGCTTCAATGATATTCTGCGCTGCTTCTTGCATAGTATAGCATAAGTTGGCAAGATTTTCAATGATGTCGGCACGATGTTTTACAGCGAGTTCTGCCGCTGCCGATGGTGTCGGTGCACGCAGGTCGGCAACAAAATCTGCGATACTGAAATCAATTTCATGTCCCACGGCACTGATGATAGGAATTTGCGAAGCATAAATTGCGCGTGCAACAAGTTCTTCATTGAACGCCCACAAGTCTTCGAGCGATCCGCCGCCGCGTCCGACAATCAACACATCCACACTGCCGAACCGATTAAAGTCATCAATCGCATGCGCAATTTCTTCCGCTGCGCCATCGCCTTGAACTTTGACCGGATATAAAATTAATTCTATGGAAGGATGCCGCCGTGCAAAAACACTTCGTATATCTTGCAACGCCGCTCCCGTTTCCGAAGTCACCACACCGATGCGTTCGGGATATTGAGGAATCGGTATTTTATGTTCTTCATCAAATAGACCTTCCGCCGCTAATTTCTGCTTCAACTTTTCAAATGCAATTTGAAGTTCTCCCACACCGAGCGGCTGCATTTGTTCTACATCGATCTGATAATTCCCTCGCGGAGGATAGACCGTGATCGATCCGCGTGCAATAACGTTGATGCCATCTTCCGGCATGAAGGGCAATAAGGGAACACGGCTCCGCCACATCACGCCGGAAATCTGTGCGCCTTCGTCTTTCAAGGTAAAATATAAATGTCCTGAGGTATGATGCTTACAGTTGGATATTTCACCCTGCACCCATACACGCGGAAAATTTCCTTCCAGCGCATACTTGACCTGGCGAGTAAGTTCACTCACTGTTAATACGTTTTTTTCCACAGTCATAACATTTCTTTTGTAAAGTACCGAATGTTCTCCCTACAAGCAATGAGTTCCTTGTCTTTCACTTCCCTCTTTCTTATATTCCTAAAGGAGAAAAGATTATGCAAGCAGATGTTTTAGCAATCGGTGCACATCCGGACGATCTGGAATTGGCATGCGGCGGCACGCTCGCCAAGCTGACACAACAGGGATATAAAGTTGCCCTTGCCGAATTAACACGCGGCGAACTCGGCACACGCGGCACAAAAGAAATTCGCGCAAAGGAAGCAGCGGAATCGGCAGAAATTCTTGGCGTCATTGACCGGCGCAATCTCAATATTCCGGATGGCAATGTGGAATTGAATAGAAAAAACTTGCTCAAGGTCGTAACGCTCATTCGAGAATTCCGCCCTACAATATTAGTCATTCCTTATGGCGTCGAGCGCCATCCCGATCACGTGCATACACACCAACTCTGCAAAGAAGCATGGTACTACAGCGGTTTGGAAAAACTGAAAACATCTTTGCATGGCGCGGAACAAAAACGCCATCGTCCGCACCATTATTTTGAATTCATGCAATGGCATGAATTTGAACCGAGTTTTATTGTGGATATCACTGATACTTTCGATCTGAAAATGAAATCCGTGCGCGCGCATTCTTCTCAGTTCTTCAACCCGCAAAGCAAAGAGAGTGAAACCAAATTGACGCGGCCGGATTTTTTAGAAGTGATTGAAACCCGCTGCCGGTATTTCGGTTCCA
>DATKMP010000107.1:0-3300 GCA_035541775.1 Bacteroidota bacterium
CCGACCGTATCGGCTTTAAACTGCGGCGTATTGCCCCAGATGGAAGATTCCGCTTCGTACAAATCGTTCAATCGCGGCTCGCGAGATGTATAGGCAAGATTGATGTAGGTATTGAAATGTTCATTAACATTATCATTCAAACCAATTCTGGGATTGACAAAAAAGTAAGGAACAGAAAAGCTGTTATTGTAATAGCTTTCGTTCTTCAACGTATAACGGTCATACACAAATTGAAGATCGGTCATCAACGTTAAGTCGTCATTCAATTTATATAACTCGTGCCCGTAGAACGAAACGATATCTTTTCCGCCGTTGTATTTGTAGAGATAAAAATCGGGATCGTAGTTTGCGGGCATTATTTCCGAGTACTGCATTCTTCCCCAGTGCAGCGAGCGATGAAACCGCAGTTCCGCACCGACGGTTAAGATGCCGCTGTCGTGATTAATTTCCACGCGCGGCAGCCAGCCGAATTGTTTGTTGCCGACAAACGCGCGCACCAACGGATTGACCGGATCGGACGCATTCGCATAACCATTTGCCGAATCCCAATGAATTGCTGCCGCCGTCAATCCCGTTCCATCGTAATCGTAATAGCCGTCGCCCTGAATATAAAAGAACGTATTGTTCAATGTAATCTTCGGAGAGAGACGCCATTCGTTCAGCACTTCAAAATGCGGCTGCGAAAATTGTTCCGCTTCCTGTGTACGGCGATTCGTTGCATACGTTACCGTATCCTGCGCGTCGTTCAATTCAAAATAATTATAATTGGTGCGCCGGAGTTTCAAATCCGTGTTATAAAATTTCGGGATACCGTTGTAGACTAATCCATCCGTAAACGGACCGCCGTAAAAATGGATGCGTGTTGTCATCGTTGCATCGAGACGTTCGATGCCGAAGAAATATGAATCGATGTCATCCCACGATTTATCGCGGTAGCCGTCCGTCGAAAGCGTTCCAAGCCGTCCGTAAAACATATACTGGCTATCGACAAGTCCGGAATTGAATGTGGCAGAATATTTTCGCGTGTTCAACACGATTGTATTCGCTGCACCGTATTCCTGAAAACCAAAACTACTTTCGAGAAGCACGCTGGGCTTCGGCTGAAACGGAACAGCAATTAAATTGACGGAGCCGCCGATTGCCGGCGGGCCATAAAAGGCGCTGCCTGCTCCCCGCTGCACCTGTATGTTGGTCGTGCTGCCGAGCAAATCCGGAAAGTCGATCCAGTACACACTAAAATCTTCCGGATCGTTTTGCGGCACGCCGTTCACCATCACCGAAAGCCGCTGCTGCTCGAAACCGCGCAGATTGATATAGCTGTATCCGCCGCTGGCATTTCCGTTTTCGGAATAAAACGTAATCGATGGAAGTTCCGAAAGCAAAACAGGAACATCCTGCACGGAATATTGCTGCTGGATTTGCGTTCGGGATAAATTGGAAAATGTTACGGGCGTAAGACGCTCCGTTGCCTGTGTTGCCGCAACGGTGGTAACAGGTGATTCGTGGTAGACAGTGTCACGATCGATTTTCTCTTGCGCGGAGGCAATTGAAAATCCTATGGTGACGGCTGCAAGAAGATGCGAAAGCTTCAGCATCGTATTTCTCCTTTCAGAAAATAAAAAAGCCGTTTCCATAGGAAAAAGAAAACGGCTTGAAGAAATACAGCTGTTCTCCGTTTTCCTACGCCGGTATAATCCGGTTCAGGTTCGCAGGGTTTGATCTCAGTCCCGACTGCACGAGTTCTTTTCCGCGCAATCGTTTGGGACACCCCTAACGGATGAATGAAATTTATTTTGTTAAAGAACTCCCTATAATATACATCGGCGCGGACAACTTGTCAAGAGCGGCGATGCTTCTTTGTGCGATTGTTTATGTAAGAAATCGACTTCGGAAAAAAAATGAATGGCGTACATCAAGCTCTTTTTCACAAAGCGAACCATTGATGAATATAAAACAACAGGCGATATCATGTGGCGTCGCCTTCATCCGCTGAAGGGGAAGGAATTATTCCCTCTCCTTTTAGGAGAGGGTTAGGGTGAGGTCAAATTTTATTTTTTCGAGCTTGTGTTCGACTGTAGATGTGTTTTTTTTTATCCAACCGTAGAACATGTTTGTGTATCGTAATATTTGTAAATTGAATTACGTAATTTTAAAGTGCTCACGGCGCCGGTATGCGCTGTGAATAAACGAACAATCGCTGGAGGATTTTTATGAAACAATACACCGCCATTATTACTGCAGCATTCTTTTGTATAATTTTATTGTTCGCAACTGCGGAGAACGCTTATTGCCAGACACCCGTGCGTGCGGCAGAAGATCCCGAGGCACTGTTCCATAGCAAGGTGCCGGAACTGGAAAAGAACAAACAAGCCGCGTACCATATTATCCGTGATCTTCTTGAAGCGAACCACTGGGAGCTTGCAGAAAATTTTCTTACGGAACGGTACATTCAGCATAACCCCAATGCGGCGAACGGGCGCGATGCGGTCGTTAAATTTTTTACCGATCTTCTCAAAGTCAAGCCCTCTCCCATTCCCGATAAGATAAAAACACCGGTAGTTTCCGTCGTTGCGGAAGACGATCTGGTGATTGTCACTTCCGTGCGCACCGTTCCGGACGGCGATACAAGTTACACGACGACATGGTTCGATATGTGGCGGTTTAAAGATGGAAAAGCAGACGAACACTGGGATGGCGCGACAAAAATGAAATTTTCTAAATAATTCACCGAATGAATGTATGAACCGGAGCGCAGCAGAAAACGCGTCGCTTCACATCGAGTGAGGCCTAACATGAATCAAGATTTACAAACAAAGCGAAACAAAAAAGGTCAAGACAAGAACTCCCTTGCAATCGGAATTTCTATCGGCATTGCAATAGGCGCAGCCATTGGCGTTGCCATTGGCAATATTGCAATCGGTGTGGGATGCGGAGTTGCATTCGGCGTTGCCATTGGAAGCATCATCGATAAAAAGAAATCGAATAACGCCGACAACGATTGATCATTAGCAGGGCTGCTTGCGGAGAGATGGCATGATTCGTTGGCGGTTAAATTGAAAACATTCGACCACCGTGTGTTTATTGTTAAGGTAAAACCGACCTCTCCTTAATCCCCTCCTCAAATGAGGAGGGGAAATGCCGAAGGCATTGGGGTGGTGTTGATCTTTACCCCATAAACGGGACATGAAGTTAAGACAAAGTGAGTTGTAATTCAAATTGCATCGGTGAAAGATTACCAAGAGTAGAATGCAATCGATGTTGATTATAAAAAGTTTCAATGTATTCAAAGATACTCGTTCG
>DATKMP010000108.1:0-6329 GCA_035541775.1 Bacteroidota bacterium
ATCTATAATTGGGATACGAAAAAATATTTCGATGTCACAAGTTCGGGCAACTCCGGCATTCAACTGCAGCAACTCGTGGTACTTGCCGGAAAACGCGGGAAACAGCTTCATCTTGCAGAATTGAATACGCAGGCGGCGCAATGGAATTTTTTAGACCTCACACGCGCGCTCAGATATCAACTGCGGACAGATTTTTTCACGCTTTTCTATTTACAGCAGTTACTCGCATTTTACGATAAAAATCTTTCCACGTTGCGCCAGACTGTGCATTCTGTTGAAGCCGTGTACGCCAACCGGTCGATTTTACTATCGGAAGTTCTGCGGTTAAAGTCGCTTTTGTTTTCCTTGGAGACAGAACGACTCAAGCTGCTCGATCAAATGGTAGATATTCAAGGAGAATTACATACGCTGGTCGGTGATAGCACGTTCTCGAATTCTTATTTCATTCCACAAGCGGAACCACAGCGCATCGATGAAGTATCGCCCTCGCCGCTTTCGATCGAGCAGTTGATGGAAACGGCAAAGTCCCATCGACCGGATGTCATGAGTATCGAAACAGCAATGAAAACGGAAGAAGCGAATCTCTCGTTGCAGCGCTCGCTTGCAATACCGGATATCACGGTCGGTGGATTGTGGTCGCGGCAGGGGAGCTACATTCCGAATTATTATGCCGTGACACTTCAATTCGACCTTCCAATCCTTAATCGTAATCAAGGTAATATCCGCACATCGGAAGAAAATCTCGAAGCAGATATTCGAACGTATCAGAGTTCGCTGCAGCGGCTGGAAAAAGATATTCATGGCGCATTTGATCATGCCGTGGCAATCGACAGCATGTACAGATCGTTCGATAAAAAATTTACCGGCGAGTACCGCGATCTCGTTGCAGGCATGGTCGCCAGTTACGAAAAACGTAATGTGAATATTATCGAGTTCACCGATTTCTTCGAGTCGTACCGGACCAGCGTTGTTCAAATGCAGCAACTGCAAATCGACCGGATGAACGCGTTTGAAAATCTCAATTATGTCGTTGGCACAACACTTATGAACCCTTAATGATATTGGTGTACTATGAAAAATAAATTTATTGTTTTACGTCGTTGGTTAATCTTTTTTGCGGGAACAATGTTCCTCATCATGAACGGCTGCAAAGAGCCGCAGGGAACTGACCGTACGAAAGCCGTGTCTGCAACTGCCGCGGTGATAGAGAACGGCATCACCATCACCTTTCCGCCGGGCAGTCCGGGGTTAGAACAAATCGGCGTTGTGCCGGCGAAAAAAGGATCGGCATTCATTTCGGTGCTTGCACCATCCCGCGTTGTTGCTAATATCATTCCGACAGCATCGGGAACTGATCGTGCCGTTCTGTTCGATTCGCCGGATGTAACATCGTTGTATTCACAATACCGTCAGGCAAAAATAAATGTTGAACGCACATCAAAAAATCTTGCCCGAACTAAAGAGATGTACAATAATCAAGCGTCAACGGGAAAAGATTTGAATGATGCCGAAACCGATGCGGCAACCGCCAAAGCACAATTCAATGAAGCGGATGGAAAATTGTGTGCATTAGGATACAGTCCACAGGAACTCGACAACATCTCGATTCCCGCCGTTTTGCTCATTGCCGATGTTACAGAATCACAACTGAAGGACGTCCGGGAAGGCGAAGCCGTGGATATTTCCTTTACATCATTACCGGATAAAAAAATTCTCGGACGCACCGAAGCGATCGGCAATGTCATCGATCCTGTTACGCGTACGGTGAAAGTGCGTGTGAGTGCAAAAAACCTGAACGGATTTTTCTTGCCGGGAATGTACGCGAAAATTAAATTCGGCGACCCAATTTCCAATGCCATATTGCTCCCGCCTTCTGCCGTTGTCACCGTGGAAGGAAAAGATTATGTGTTTGTTCAAGCAAGTGCCGGTGTATTTCATCGCCAGGATGTGACAATACTCGATTCTAATCCTGCTACAATTGTCGTCGGTTCCGGTGTGAAGGATGGCGACCGTATTGTTGTGCAAGGTGCCTTGCTCCTCAAAGGACTCAGTTTTGGATATTGATGTACGATCACGAACGCGCGTAAAGAAAAGGATTTAAATTATGGTTAGAAAATTACTTGCATTTGCATTAAGCCAACGATTGACGACGATCGTGATTGTGTTCGCCATTATTGCCGCCGGATTGTGGTCTTGGTTTGTCTTGAAGAAAGAAGCATATCCCGATGTTGGCGATACCGAAGTTACAGTCATCACAACATATCCGGGTCGCGCATCGGAAGAAGTGGAACAGCAAATTACATTGCCCATTGAACGCGCGCTGAACGGCGTACCGCGCGTCATTTCGTGCCGATCGAAAACGATTTTTGGATTGTCGGTCGTGCAGTTGACATTCGAAGATGGCACCGACGATTATTTTGCCCGCCAGCGCGTTCTTGAAAAATTGAACGATGCCGTGCTGCCGGATGGCGTACAGCCGTCGCTTGCTCCGCTCACCGGGCCGGTGGACGAAGTCTTTCGATATGTCGTCGAAACATCCGACAATCATACGCCGATGGAATTGCGTACGATTCAGGATTGGGTGGTGATTCCAAAATTGTTGCAAGTGCCCGGCATTGCCGATGTTATCAACTTCGGCGGTTTGGTGAAACAATACCACGTCATCACGTCTCCGGAAAAACTGCTGCGGTATAATTTGACGATTCAAAATGTTATCGATGCGGTAACGGCAAACAATTTGAATACCGGCGGCGGTATCATCAAACGCGGCGGGCAAGGATTTGTCGTGCGCGGCATCGGAGCCATTCACACGAAAGAGGATATTCAAAATATTGTCGTCACATCACTTTCGGGCGTTCCTGTTTTTATTCATGACCTTGCCACTGTGGAAGAATCGCCGCTGCCGCCGACGGGAATTCTTGGTTACACAATTAAGCATGCAGATTCGACGGTCACCGATGTGAATTCGAGCATTCAGGGATTGATTGCGATGCGACGTGGAGAAAATGCCACAGAAATCGTCGCATTACTGAAACAAAAAGTTCAAGAGATCAACGAAAATGATCTTCCCGAAGGCGTGCATCTGAGCGTAACGTACGACCGGAGCGATCTCGTCAATTATACCATCGGCACAGTCAGCAGAACATTATTCGAAGGCATCTCTATTGTCATCATTGTGTTGATATTTTTTATGGGAAGCGTGCGTTCTGCGCTCGTGGTGGCAACGACCATTCCTGTTTCGATGCTGTTTGCATTTAGTATGATGAAGCTGACAGGCATTCCAGCGAATCTGCTTTCTCTCGGCGCAATCGATTTCGGAATTATTGTCGATGGTGCGGTAGTGATGGTGGAAAATATTATGCGGCGGTACCGCGATGCATCTTCCGATGAACGCGCGCAGGGAATTATCCGGCTGACATTAACGGCAGCGCAGGAAGTCGGGCGCGAAATATTTTTTTCGATCACCATCATCATCCTTGCCTACATGCCGATCTTTACGTTCGAGCGCGTTGAAGGAAAGTTGTTTTCGCCGATGGCCTACACATTGGCATTCGCCATAACCGGCTCGCTGATTTTAGCGTTGACTGTCATTCCGGTGTTGATGTCGTACATCTACAAAAAATATTTTACTATCGTTTCGGCCGAAAGCATTGAGTGGCATAATCCAGTGTATCAAGCCATCGACCATGGGTACGAAAAACTTCTTGCATTCGTTTTGAAAAGGCCCAAAGCGATCGTTGCAGGTGCATTTGCAATTGTTGCCATTGCCGGCTCTATCGGGTACACGTCGATCGGTACAGAATTTTTACCCGAATTGGATGAAGGCGCAATGAATATCCGGTGTTTCTTTCCCGTGGGAATATCGTTAGAGGAAGCGGGAAAATATTGCGGCACAATCCGAAAAATTATCGCCGATCACAAACCGGTGAGAATCGTGTTGACCCAGCTTGGGAGAAATGACGACGGCACCGATCCCTACGGCCCGAATCGATTGGAAATCTTTGTCGGCCTTGAAGAATATTCCAAATGGAATCATGAAATATCCAAACCGGAATTGCTCGCCGAGATAAAAACGGAATTGGAAAATGCGATTCCGAGCGCGCAGTTTTCCTTTTCGCAGCCGATTCTTGATAATGTCACAGAGGCGGTCACCGGCAGCGTTGCCGATCTTGCCATTCTCGTGAACGGAAACGATTTAACATTGATGCGGAAGAAAGCCGATTCGATTCTCGCTATCATCAAAACAATTCCGGGTGCCAGCGAATGTGGCATCGAGCAAGAAGGCAATCAGGCGCAGCTTTCTGTGGTGATTGACCGGCAGGCGGCGGCACGATTCGGAGTCAACGTGGCGGATATTCAAAAAATGATCGAAGCCGCCATCGGTGGACGTACTGTTGGAAAATTGTATGATGGCGAACGCAGGTTCGACATAGTCGTACGTTACAGTCCCGAGTACCGCGGCTCTCTTGAAGCAGTGAAGAATATGACTGTTGCGTCTCCTACCGGCGGACGCATTCCGTTGTTCGAACTCGCTTCCATTCAGTTGATCGATGGCCCCACCATCATTCAACGTGAAGATGGCAAGCGGCAAGTTTCTGTTCGTACCAATATTCGCGATCGCGACCAGGGAAGCTTCGTTGCCGAGGCGCAGCAAAAAGTGAATGCCGCAATCACCATTCCGAAAGGATACGACATAACATGGGGCGGACAATTTGAAAATCTTTCCCGTGCCGCCAAACGCTTGGCACTCGTTATTCCCGCGACCATAGGATTGATCGTCATTATTTTGTACGGATTGTATCGCAAATGGCGCTATGTTGCTGTTGCCATTGCTGGAATTCCGTTTGCGCTGGTAGGCGGATGCTTCGCGTTGTTGATTCGCGGATACAATTTCAATGTTTCCGCCGGCGTCGGATTCATTTCGCTCTTCGGCGTTTCGATTATGTCCGGTGTGTTATTTGTCTCCCGCGTCAATCGTTTAATGGGAGACGAAGGGATGGAGGTCGGCGAAGCGATAAAGCATGCTGCACACATTCAATTACGTCCGCTGATGATGACGATGACACTTGCGTTACTCGGATTGATTCCGGCGATGCTTGCGACCGGTATCGGATCGGATGTTCAGCGGCCGCTTGCAACCGTGATCGTCGGAGGATTAACATCGTCACTCATTCTGACGGCTGTTGCTCTTCCAGCATTATTTACCGTTCTTGTGCATGAAGAGTCTGAAAGCAAAGAAAATTCATCGCCTGAAAGGAACCGGCTCCATGATTGAAGTATCTATTTTTTTCGATGAAGATGATCAATACCAAGACCAACCGATGGCTGAATATCTTATGTACTATCTGATGCATCATAAAATCAATGGTGCATCGGTTTTTTCTGCAAAGATGGGATTCGGGCATAAGCATCATCTGCATAAGCCGGGGCGGATCGGTGCCGGCGATGAGCGGCCGTTGATGTTAGTCTTCATCGATGACGAAATAAAAGTGCAATCCGTTTTGCCGCATATCAAAGAGGTGCTGAAAGAAGGATTGGTAGTGTTGAACGAAGTAACAACACTATAGCCATGCCAAGAAACAGCATTAAGAACTCGACGGACAATGTTTGTTGATCATTTTGCGATAAACGTTATAAAATATCGTAAGGAAATATTTGTATGCGGTTTAACATTGAACGAATGTTTGTGCTGCTCGTAAGCAGCGGCACTCTTGTTGCTCCACTGTCGGCGCAGTCTATTGTTTTACCGCTCGATCATACCTTGGATATTCGATTAGGCAAACATTTGTATTTCGATAGTACGAAAAGTCATACTTCCTTTCATCCCTACATTCTTTCTTCCCTTGGGACGAATCTCAATTACGATTCGTTATTATCGGGTGGACTAAAAAATCCATCGGAGAATCCTTCGTGGTTAGAACGAAAAATATTTTCAGAACATCTTCTCGATGTTTCGGCGCCGGATTACCGGCTTTATCTCGATTTTTTGCCGGACTTCGGGACCGGATATGATGCGGCGGATCATCGCTCGACCAACCTCGACACACGCGCATTCGAAATAGGCGGAACCATCGGGAATAATTTTGCTTTCAAAACACAATATTCAGAATCGGTGGCAAAGTTTCCGTCCTATCTCGATCAATATATTCAGCGAACCTTTATCGTGCCCGGGCAGGGATATATCAAACCGTATAGTGCCAATGAATACGATGATGTGTCGGGTTCTCTTTCGTACTCGCCGTCGAAATATTTGAATATCCAATTAGGGCAGGATAAAAATTTTATCGGCGATGGGTACCGGTCGCTTCTTCTTTCGGATGTTGCTTTTT
>DATKMP010000109.1:0-13805 GCA_035541775.1 Bacteroidota bacterium
CTTCTTCTTTACTAACGATAATCTCGTCTTGTTTTCCAAATCGGAAATTACGGAATCTATAGTTATCTCCTTCTTTATACTGGCTTTCAATTATTGCATCATTAAAATATTTCAAATACATAAAACGGCCAAAACCTTTCCCCCCTGTTTTAAGTTTTATGTCACTTAAATAGGTATCAAAAGAATTAGTATTTTCCTGTGTAAATCCTTCTCCATTATCAATAATTTCAATATTTTCGATATACGGTTTTGTACTATCAAACTCAAGCACATGTTCACGATAAACAACAATTTCTATTTTGCCATCAGGATTGTTACCAATGGCTTCGATGGAATTAACAACCGCCTCAACAATAGGTGTATAAACATTAGATTTACTCTTAATGTTTTTAACAATGCCTAAAATATTTATCTTGCTCATAATAAACCTGTCTTATTGTGTAAACTACAGTTACTTTTAATTACACTTTTAGAATATAGCTTAACTCGTTTAATTTCTTGTTTTCCCCTCGGGCAGCCACATACCACTGCCCGCGGAACGTATGAAACACCAGCTGATAAATCTCTTGGGAGTATGGTACTGCTTTTTGGTATTCAACGCAAACAATAATCATCGAGCTGCATTTCTTTTTGCTTTGTATCTTGCAACAGGTTCATCCACATGAAAACCGATGCCGCGTTTTGGTTTTTCAGGAGGAGTAAGAATTTGTCGAATAGCATCGAACACAATTTGAAATTGCTCGTCGTATTTCTTTTCCAATGCTTCTAATTTGTGCGCCAGATCTTTATTGGTAGATAGCAGTTCACGCATCGCAACAAATGCACGCATAATGGCAATATTCACATCAATTGCGTGGTCGCTGTTCAGAACGCTTGATAACATGGCTACTCCTTGTTCCGTAAAGACATAAGGCAACTTCCGGTGTCCGCCCTTTCCTTTTGATATCGCAAAATGCGATATCAAAGATTTATTTTCTTGTTCCGTTCATTGAAACATAAAATCAGCGGGAAGCCTAAGACTATTTCTTTTCACCGCTTCATTAAGCCACATCGTTGGGACGCCGTATAATTCAGCAAGATGCCGATCAAGCAACACTTTTTGTCCGCGGATGAGGAAAATTCTTTTCTCGATAACCTTACTCGGAATAAGATCGCCTGTCTTCATGTCTGCATATCTCCCTTGCAACAACTTTGAATGATAATTTCTTCTGCGAACTCCTCCCGGGCAATCGCATACCACCGCCCGCGGAACGTATGAAACACCAGCTGATAAATCTCTTGGGAGTATGGTACTGCTTTTTGGTATTCAACGCAAACATGATGCACTTGTAGGGACGTTTCATGAAACGTCCCTACTTGACAATAAAAATAAATTTTGTACATTAGCTGGTAGTTACACCAGGCAGTTAGAGGAAGATTTAACAAAAAGAATCTTGTTATGTTGAGGAACTGCGAGAAGGTATATTCAACAGAAAATGAAATCAGGCGCGCGCCTGAAGTGATCGGGAATATTCCGGTTCGGTACCGGACAACACATAACTCACTTATGTTTCATTTTTCAGGAAAGGGGGCAGCGTATGCCTATCCCGAATCGTATCAGTGCAGAACTTCCGGATGCAACCGTCACGGAAATTCAAACAGCACTATCCGCCATTAAAAGTAAGATGCCGTTTCTTGACGCTTTGAATCTTACGGATGATGACCGTGATAGTCTCAATTACTTAAAGGCAAAGAACAGCACCTTTGTCAACAACACGCTGGAATTGGTGGAAAAAGAGACGAGCTTTATCCCCGCCAATTTTCCATTAGATGAATTTAAAAAAGATGCAGTGTTGTTCAATGCGTTGACAACCGTTGAACTTTCGGTCAAATCGCTGTTGCAACAGATCACCGATGTAAAGAACGTTGCCGGTAATGAAGCATATGCCGCATCTCTGGCAATTTACCAATATGCCAATGCGTCGGGCATATCCACGCCCGGCCTAGAACCGTATCTTGATGATCTTTCGAATCGTTTTTCCAGAAAGACCACGGTCAAGACAGCTTCTACTGCGGCACAAACGAAGAAAACTGCATAAAATCACTTAAATCTGGGGTTCGTAACCCTTCTCGTCGGATTGCGGACCCCATGGATGTCTTTCCAGACTCCAATTATGGGGTTTTAAATCCCATCGTTTTCATTGATGACCCCACCTGCCGGGATGCGAAAGGCAATCGCTTCATTTTTTACCTCAACGTTATCAATCGTAACCCCATCGCCGTGGTTCGCGAGGTCAATGTTCCACTTTGGAATTTCATCGATGGGGTAAGCAAGTTCATCATTCTCATTCCCGACGCCATCGTTCTCGTACACAACTCTATGTCTGGGGTTGGCAAATGCAGCATTTAAGTGGACACGGCCCCCCATCTAATTGACGGGTTGTATGTCCGTACGAAAATGGTATTTTAATGCTTACTTCAACAACATTCATCTTAAAATATCAAACACTCGCAGCAAAGATCAATACTGTTCTATGTGTCGAATTCTTTACTGTTCCATCATGCAGCAGCGTCCTGGACATACGGAAGAGGAAGAACTGTTACATTTTCATTTTGTGGTTGTGCATCGTGGAATCGGCCTTGGTATTGCCGGTCGGCGTTTCCACTTTCACCAATTTCATTTTGCACTTGGGACATTTGCCGGGTTGATCGGAAACGACCTCCGGATGCATCGGACAGGTGTATGTTACTTTCACGGCGGTCGGTTTGGATTTGGTGTGCTTCATCATCGTCGTATCGTTCTTCATGGCTTTGACGTTTTGCTTCAAAGCCGTGACCGACGATTGTGCCTGCGTAAAGGTTGTCGGTGTGATGCAGAGTAAAAAAAGAAAAAGCAGAAGAGAGGATTTCATTATATATCTCCTTACGTAGATGTTTATGGTTTGCGGTTGTGTGCAACTTAAGATTATCTTTTAAACGATGCGCCTATCGGAAACGTTCCGGATGCCATGCTCTTAAGGTAGCTCACAAAGACGAAAAATACTTTCCGAAGAAGATCGATCATAGTTTGCAAGCATCCCTATAAATGGGGATTGATTCGATCTGGAGGTATCGGTTATATTCGTAAGAAGATTAAAAGAGAAAAAGGAGATGTGCTTGTCGTTCTGGAGTCGTAAAAAAGTTTCCGCAGTGTTCCTCTGGCTTGGTGTTTTCCTTGTTGCAGGTGTGATGGTGTGGCAGGGCGTTGCCGCTTCGGGCGCACCCGATCCCGGAAACAAAAATTTGAATCCCGCCGCCGTAATACTAAGCTGTGGCGTTCTTGTGTTTCGCGAAGGGCTGGAAGCAATTCTCGTACTGGCAGCCGTAACCGCCGCGATGACACGCCGTGGACAGTCGGTGTACAGCCGCGGAATTCTTGCCGGCGCCGGTGCCGCGCTTGTTGCCACTGTGGCAACTTGGTTCATTGTTGTGGCAATTCTTTCTTCTGTGAATCTACCGGAGCTTCACGTGCAAGCTGCAACCGGACTTCTTGCTATTGCCGTGCTGCTCGTAGTGATGAACTGGTTTTTCCACCGGGTATACTGGACGGGATGGATTACCCATCATACAAATCGACGACGCGAATTACTCATTGATCCAAATAAAGACCCGATAAAATTGTTTCGCGGATTTGCGCTGCTCGGATTTACCGCGATCTATCGTGAAGGTTTTGAGATCGTTCTATTTCTCCAGCAAATGCGTCTTGAAGCTGGAAACACGATTGTTCTTGCAGGGGCTTCCATCGGTATTTTTTTAACGGCGGTTGTCGCCGTGTTGACGTTCGTTGCACATCACCGCCTGCCGTATAAACACATGCTCGTGCTGACCGGCGTGATGCTTGCGGGAGTTTTATTGGTGATGGTGGGAGAAAGCGTTCAGGAAATGCAGCAAGCCGGATGGATTCCTGCTACACCGATCGACATCGTACTGCCAGAATGGACCAGTGTGTGGTTTGCACTGTTCCCGAATGTGCAAGGACTCGTTGCGCAGTTCATTGCTGTTATAGCGGTGCTTGGTTCGTATTTTTTCGCGCGGTATTTTCAAGCGCGGTCATCGCAAGTAAGTTGAAACAGCTATACTGTAGGCAATCTCCCGATAAACAACACGTCGGGCAAACACGTGACATCGCCTGCTTTCATGGAAAGAAGTTTTGTTTCTGATCAACACCTAAAATCTTGTTCGGGAGAACATCTCCCTCACAGCATGGAAGAACTAATTATTTCTTGTGCAGCAATCGTTTTTGAACAGCATCGCCTCGTAATTCTCTCAAGGCATCGGCAGCAATCCAGCGCGCAGCGGGAGAATCTATCCTCCGAATTTCTTCTGCAGTTGCGATGGCGACAGCATTGAGCGGAAGGTTCCGTTTTCCGATTTGCCTGAGTGCCCAGTTCACGGCTTTCTTCACACCGTTGCGTTCATCGGTTGAATATTTTTTAACGATGGCCAGATATTGTTGAAACACATGGTCGCTAGCTGTTTTATCATGCACGGCAAGCGTTGCCATCATCGTAAATCCTGCGCGGCGGACGAATTCCTCTTTCCGCTTGCACCATTGTTTTGCAGCCTTGTGCGCGTACGGCGTCTTTCGGAATAAATGAATACACACGCCATCACAGATTGCCCAGTTGTCGAATTCTTTTACCCATGCATTCATTTGCATTTGCGTGAGTTGCTTCGGATCGCCGATCATCGCAGCAAGAGCACGAGCTTCGTACACACCGCTGTTCCATAACTCTATTGCCATCGGATGATTACCGTTGTGGATCTTTGCAAGCGAGCGGAGAAACGGAGTGGTAAGTCCCAAAATATTTTTTGAAACAATGCCGAAGCGCGCCATGCCTTCGACATTTTTCGGATTGGCATGAGCAAAAAGCTGAGTAAGAACGGCGCCGGTTTCGGATTTTGTTGTGTGATTTGTTTTTATTGTTTTCATAATTTATTTGGATTGAGAAAAAATAATTTTCTACAACTCCACCGTCGGCAAAAACCGCGGCGGCTTCCGGATATGCGTTGCTTGTTCGAATGCATACGCAAGTTTGATCAACTCCGATTCGCTCCACGCACGGCCGGTGAAGGAAATACCGACGGGCAATCCGAAAACAAATCCGGCGGAAACGGTAATACTGGGACAACCGGCGACCGCTGCAAGAGAAGAACTGCCGCCCAGAAAATGGTCGCTGTCAATTAAATCGGTAAGCCATGCCGGACTGTCGGTCGGTGCGACAAGTGCGTCAAGTTTATTAGAATCCATTGCCGCGTCGATTCCTTCGATGCGCGCCATGCGCCTGCATTGTTCTACGGCATCGAGATATTGTTTGTCGGTCAGTGGACCTTTTGCTTCTGCATTCACGAAATGTTCCTGCGCAAAATACGGCATTTCTGTTTTGGCGTGCATGTTGTTGTATTCGATCAATTCTTTCAACGAATGTATCGGTGCATCAGCACCGAGGCGCGCAAAATATTTATTGAGATCTGCTTTCAATTCGTACAAGAGTACTGTAAGTTCTGCGTCATCGAATTTTCCAATCGTTGGAATTTCTACAGGATCAATCACAGTTGCTCCAGATTTTTTCAACACTTCTAGACAGTGATTGAAAATATCATCGACAGCAGGATGGAATCCGCAGTATTTTCGGATCACACCGATGCGAGCGCCTTGCAATCCATTGGCTTCGCAAAACGATGCATAATCGGTTTGCACATTATTTTTACTCGCACTCGTTGCATCATCTTCCGGATCGAGGCCTGTCATTGCACCAAGCAATATTGCAGCATCGTGAACCGTGCGTGCCATCGGTCCAGGTGTGTCTTGTGTATGTGAAATCGGAATGACTCCGGTACGACTAATCAGTCCGACTGTCGGTTTGATTCCGACCAGTCCGTTGATGGAAGATGGACTTACGATGGAGCCGTCCGTTTCTGTTCCCACGGCAGCGGCGCATAAATTGGCGGCGGTTGCAGCGCCCGATCCGGAACTTGATCCGGAAGTATTTCGATCCAATGCGTACGGATTTTTTGTCAATCCACCTCTGCCGCTCCAGCCGCTGGTTGAACGAGTGGAACGCAGATTTGCCCACTCGCTTAAATTTGTTTTTCCGAGAATCACAACACCGGCGCGGCGAAGCTGTCGGACAAGAAATGCATCTTCCGGCGGTTTGGATCCGAGCAGCGAAAGCGAACCGGCGGTGGTCGCCATTCGGTCGCGTGTATCGATGTTATCTTTGATTAAGATTGGAATTCCATGAAGCGGCCCGCGGACACCTTTTTCTTTTCGTTCGATGTCGAGTGCGTCGGCAATCGCAAGCGCGTCTGGATTGAGTTCGATGATGCTGTTCATTGCCGGCCCTTGTTTGTCGATTGCTTGAATGCGTGCCAAATATTTTTCTGCAAGTGATCGTGCTGTATATTTACCGGACTTCATTCCGTCTGCAAGCTGTTGAATTGTCGCCTCCAGTAATTCAAAGTCATCGGTTGGAGCTTGAAGATGAGAAATGTCGTCCGGTTGTTCTGTGAATGCAAAGGAGGGAAGGGTTACCGCAGCCAGGCCGCCAAGCAAACTGGATTTCACAAATTCTCGTCGCGATAAGTTGCCGGAATCCTCGAATTGTTGTTGTTGAGCCATAAAATATTTTTCAGAGAGTCGTGAAATTATTTTTTTGGCCTGGAAGAAGGCGGTATCATTCCGTTGACGCGGTAGTACACCACTAATTGTCCGTAATGTTCGCCGGCGTGTTCGATGATGCTCATCCAACCCAATGAACCATGAGTCATAAAATTTCCCCAGGGAAATTTGAATTCATGCGTCAGCGTGCTGTCGCCTTGTTCTTTGATAAACTGTGCACCGTCGTCCACGAGTTGCTTGTAGAGTTTTACGATGTCGGTTTTTGAAGGATAGTGCGCCCGCAGAGAATCTTCATTGCTTGATGGACCAAACGCAGAACCCTTCATTGCGTTCAACATGGTGTAACAATCTGCGGCGACATGTAATAAATTTCCGCGGAACGTTCGTTCATCCTGCTGAGCTTTAAAATCGTATTTGTCTTCCGGAAAATCTTCTGCCATCGTAAGGAGTTTTCCACCGATGGCGTTCCATGCCCATGAAAGTTCTTGCGATGGGGATGATGCCGGCTTTGGCGGCTCGGCGGTTTTTTTCTCCTGCGCAGAAAGATAGGGAACAAAAACTGCGCTCAATCCCAATAGAAGAATGGAAAAAATAAAATTTTTCATGAGCTGCTCCTTTCAAGCAAAAATTGAAACATAGGTTTGAATAGCGGGTGATTCATGATAAAATATACGTTGGTGGAGTTTAACGATTTTTTTAGCAAAAATCTCGTCGATGATAAAACGTTAACCCGTTGTATAAAAAAAATTCCCCGGCAAACAGAAACCGGGGAATCGGGGGTTTTTACATCGCCACAATAAGGAGGGAATGGCGACACACGAACTTACAGAATCTTGTATTCGTTGTCAAATGGTTTTTTGTGAAACAATAGCAGCAGAGCTTCGCAAAATGTACTAACAAACGCCGCTTTCGAGCACATTGAGGGTTCTAAGTTTGGCATCGAGCAATGCCTGCAAGCCAAAGGGAATGGTGAGCTTGCGAGGAATATGTCCGTATTGAAAGTTGCGTATAGCAGGGCAAGTAATTTTTTGAACGTATTCTTCCTGCACCTGTTCCGTTGTTAGGTGCGGTTCGTTCATGTCGTCGGGATTGCAGTCGGTAAATTTTCCGAAGACTAAGGCGGATGCATTCGATAAAATGCCGCCGTTGAACAATTGTGCCAGCATTCTATCGATGCGGTGCGGTTCTTCGTCGATGTCTTCCAGCACGAGGATGGAATTTTGCAGCGCCGGCATAAACGGTGTTCCCATCGTACTGGTGAACAGTGAAAGATTGCCGCCCAGCAGCATTCCGTGCGCACGGCCGGAACGGAGAATGTGGACAGGATCGTCGTCGGAATTTTTCAAGACGCCAATTTTTCTATGGGATGTAAGCGTTCGCCAGAAATGTTCTTCCGTGTACGAATCGAAATTGTTCCACATCTCCGTACCTGTCATCGGGCCGGAAAAAGTTACCAATCCCGTTTTGCGGAACACGGCAAGCTGCAAAGCAGTAATGTCGCTGTAGCCGACAATAATTTTTGGATGTTGTTTGAGCGCGCGGTAATTGACAAGCGGAAGAATGCGCGGCGTTCCGTACCCGCCGCGAATGCAAAAAATTGCTTTAACATCGTTGTTGCAGATCATCGCGTTCACATCCGCTGCGCGGTCTTCATCGGTTCCGGCAAGATAGCCATGTTGATCGCTCACATGCTTGCCCAAGAGGACATGGTATCCGAGATGTTCAAGATACTGTACGCCTTTTTCAATCTTTTCATCATGCGATGGCGCGCTTGCCGGTGCGATCAGTCCGATACCATCGCCGCGGCAAAGTTTTGGTGGTTTGATAATAGTCATAACGTTCTCTCGGTAACATGCAATGTACGAAGAATGCGGAAAAAATCAATTGGGATTTTTTATCGATGATGCCATGCCCCTAAGAAAATAGTTCTTTCGGCTTGAACAATTTTTTCGCATCTTACATTCGTGCATTTGTCAAAAAGTTCATGGTTTGTAATCTGCCTGTGCCCGATACTCTGCTTAATCCCGGTACGAGTATCTGCATTCACAGGGTCGGATTCTGTTCAATCTGTTTCGACGGGAACATATCTTGCCGGTGCTGCGGGAGCGACAATCATCACGATAACACTCTTTCATTACGACCAGCAAATCTATAACGGCTTGTATAGGTGGAAAGAAAAAAATCCGGCTGTGAAAACCATAAGCCCCATCATCACCAACGGCGGAAATGGAATGTTCTCAGCAGGATTATTTGCAGGTTTTGCCGGATATTCGTTTCTTGCTCATGACCCAAAATCATTTGAAACGGCAAAGATCGGAATGGAATCGTTTCTGTTCACCGGCATCGTCGTTCAGGTTTTGAAAAATACATTCAGTCGAGAACGCCCCAGTAACGCAACGCGAAATGCCGGTTATTGGCATGGCCCATTTGCTTATTTTAAACATCGCAATATGAGCATTGCATCGTTCGATTCGTTTCCTTCAGGCCACACCACGACGGTATTTTCTGCAGCGACAACCCTTGCCGATATGTACACCGAGCCGTGGGTTTCTTACACGACCTATTCGCTGGCATCGCTTGTTGCGATCAGCCGCATCACGGAAAGAACACACTGGGCAAGCGATTGTTTTGTCGGCGCACTCCTTGGACATTTTGGAACGAAGTTAGTAGAACATTTTAATTACTGCTCAACGGATATTTGTCTTTTCCCGACCATCGACAACCACTCCTACGGAGCCCTTTTAACCGTTAACCTTCCATGAAAACTTCACGAAGCTTCATTGCTCTAACCATTCTTTGTATTATTTCTCTTGCTCACGCACAAGTTCTTCCGGATTCCTCTGCGTCATCGGCCTCGTTCCATGCAACATTAGACCAGCAACCTGTAACATGGCATTCGTTGTTTGAAATGATGCCGCGCAGCATGGCGAGTTGGTGGGATGTCGTTACTTCTAAAGAACGAGTGAATGATTGGCTTCTTGTCGGCGGATTGACGGCCGTAACATTCGCTACGGATGATGCAACCTATACTCCGGCGGAAAAATTTTATCACAGTTCCGATGCCGCAAAACGCTGGAGCGATAATTGCGCCGAGATCGGCGACGGCAGAACGCAATTCGCATTAGCAGGCGGTTTTGCCGCGTACGGACTTCTTGACAACGACCAGAAAGCTTTACACACCGGCTTTCAAGTTGCTTCTGCCGTGCTTGCTTCCGGTGCGGTCGTGCAGGTGTTGAAACATGTTACTGGGCGTGAAAGCCCGTTTGTGCGTACAACGCCAACGGGCGTTTGGAAAATTCTTCCCAATCAAGTGGATTACCATCAACAAGTACCGCATTTCGATGCATATCCGTCGGGACATATCTGCACCACGATCGCTACGGTTGTGGTGATTGCGGAAAATTATCCGGAAGCTCAATGGATTTATCCTGCGGGCTATGCGTTCACGTCGCTCGTTGGCCTGGGCATGCTCAGCAACGGCATTCACTGGGTCAGCGATTACCCGCTGGGATTATTTATCGGCTATTATTTCGGCATGGTCACAGCACATCCCAATGGATTCTCGCTTTCTCAGAACGGGCACCCGATTCAGATTCACCTGCTTCCTTCTGTAACGTTGAATGGCACGGCTATGAATTTTGTCGTGCAGTTTTGATTTTTTCTTCTTGTCTGTGTGAGCAATAAAAAAGCCCTCGTGTTTTGCGAGGGCTTTTTTGTTTAGAGGATTTTAGCAAGATTGCTTACACTGTCGGCTTCGGTTTCTTTTGCACGAACTTGCTGATTGCACGCAAGATAACGATCAATACGAGGGCGATGATAACGTAATAAATCCAGGACATCGGAGCAATGGAGCTGTGCCACGCCTCAACTTTCTTTTCGATGTCAAGCTTTTGGTCGGCAGTGATTTTTCCCGTTTCAACAAGAACCGGCAGCCATGTCGGATCAAGGTCTGTTGTCCAGACCGTCGTGTTAAAGTTGCTGAATCGTTTTGAACGAATGTCTTTCGATTCATCTTTGGGATTTTTTATTTGTTCGTCAAGAAATGCGGTAAAGTTTTGGTAAAATTCTTCACCGTTGGCGAACGGCTTTATGGCGATGCCGCCTTTTTCTAACAATGCTACAAGCGATTTCCATGTTCCTTCGTTCACTTTTGCAGACCACGTTGCAAGCATCGTATCGATCACGGCAACGTCATTTTTCTTTTGTTTGCTGTTCAAATATACCGCGGCAAGTTTCGATCCGATTCCTTTCCACTGGCTCTCGAACTTATTGTGCTGCCGTTCGATTTCTGCATAATCTTTTGCCGTGAGCGATGTCGATTCTAAAAATTGTAAATTATCGGAGATCGATTTCTTGATGCTGGTCAAAACATTCCGGCGTTCCAATTTCCCGACGACGCCCTGTTTTTCAACATCATTCATCGCCGCGACGTTTTTATCGTATTGCTGGAAGAGACTATCGACCAACGCAAAAATCAATTGATCCCGCGCTTTAAGATTTTGCCGCAGTTGAGCGATAACGGCATTCAACGAATCCACCATCGCTTTATCAATTGTCGCTGCTTTTTCCAATCGTTTGGATTCTCCCAAAAGTTGAGAGTTGGTTTGAGACAAACTGTCGATCTTTCCAGAAAGTTCTTTCACTTGTGCTTCTAATTCTGTAATGCGCACAATCTGCGATTCGATGACGCCGAGGTCGGATTGCCGAACCAACAATCTGCCTTTGAGATTGGTGATCGTCTTGGAATAATCGTCGGGGTACAACGATTTATCCAGCAAGTCTTTGTACGGCGTAAATTCAGTTTCCAGTTCTTTCATCGATGCAGTGATATCGGCGCAATCCTGCACGGTTTTTGCTGCATCCGTTGCCTGAGAAAGCGCCTTGACGGTCTGCTCGAACTTATCGACGATGGCGCGATCGGATTTTTGTGCAAGCGACAAGACGCTTGCCATGAACACCAAGAGCAAAATGCTGGACATTGTCCGTAATGATTTCATTTCTTTTCTCCTCCTTGAATGCCGTTCTTGGATAAAAGAATTGGCGGCTCCTCGTCATTCTTTTCGTTGATTAATTGAATGAACGCAGTTTTTTGGTTGAACGCCGGTGCATCCAATCCTTTTTCGTTGATCAAGAGTTTCTTTTCTAATTTCAATGCGCCTTCGCAGTCAGCAAAGATGTACACATCTTTGAATCCTTTCGCGGTGATAAAATAAAATCCATCTTGATCGCGAATGACGCGAAGCGAATATTTGGTGACGTTGATCGAATCTTGCACTGCATCGAATAACAGCGCTTTGACATTGAAGCTGATATGGTAACGCGTTTCTTGAACGTTGCCTTTGGCATCCGGTTTTAAAACAATTTCCACCGGCCAAGAAAATTCTGCGGGGCGTAATGTGAGGGTATTGCATCCGATCAGCATGAAAACAAACATCGCTGAACACAACCAATAAATGAGTTTCATCGTTTCTCCTCCATGTGTTCTTTGAAAAGTGAATTCAGTATTCTTTCTGCAGCCGTAATGTAACGAACCTCGAATTAGAATTCAAGCTTCGATATATTATGCTTTTGTGTTTGTGATGTTAATCAATCAAACAGAAATCAAACGAAAGATTTTCGAAGTCCGTCAGATGTTTTCACGCCGAGCGAATCGTAAATTTTTAGCGTAGGTTTAGACCGGTTGAGCGTATAAAAATGAATGCCTTTGACGTTATGATCGAGCAAATCCAATACTTGCTGAGTTGCCCAGTGAATACCGACTTTTTCAACAGATTCTTCATCTTCAGCGCGGGCAACGGCTTTTAAAAGTTTTGCGGGAAAGTGTGCGCCAAGCGCCTGGTCGGCCTGGCGTTCCATTCCTTTGCGAGATGAAATCGGCATAATGCCTGCAATGATCGGAACTTTAATTCCGGCAATTTCGCATCGCTCACAGAAGTCATAAAAATCCCGGTTGTCGAAAAACATTTGCGTGCAAATATAATCTGCACCGGCATCGACTTTTGCTTTTAAGTAATGTAATTCTTTGATGCGGTTCGGTGTGTCGGGATGCCCTTCGGGAAATCCGGCAACGCCGATTCCCATTGCGGGAAAATGTCGTTTGATGAATGAAACAAGTTCGATAGTGTGAAGAAATCCGTCCGGATGCGGGACGAAATTCGTTTGTCCTTTCGGAGGATCGCCGCGCAATGCCATGACGTTTTGGATTCCGGCATCGTTGTATGTCATCAAAATATTTCTGATTTCTTCTTTGCTTGCACCGACGCACGTGAGATGTGAAACGATGGTGAACGGAGTTTCTTTTTTCAATCGCACAACAAGATCGTGCGTTAACTGCCGTGTGGAACCTCCGGCGCCGTACGTCACGCTGACGTACGAAGGTTTGAGCGGTTGCAATTCCGAAATGGAATTAAATAATATTGCCGCAGCTTGTTCCGACTTCGGCGGAAAAAATTCGAAGCTGAAATGCGGGCCTTCGTTTTTTAATATGTCGGCAATGTGCATAATGTTTTTAAACGTTAAATCGCACAACCATCAAATCACCGTCTTCCATAATATATTCGCGGCCTTCTACATGCAAAAGACCGGCTTCTTTCACAGAGAGTTCGGTGCCAAGCCGATCAAGGTCGGCGAACTTAATAATTTCTGCGCGAATAAATCCCTGCTCGAAATCGCTGTGGATTTGTCCCGCAGCTTGCGGCGCTGTTGAACCTTTCCGAATAGTCCACGCGTGAACTTCTTTTGGGCCGGAAGTAAAAAAAGTAATGAGCTGTAGTAAATCGTATCCTTCGTGAATCACTTTGGTCAAACCGGATTCCTGCAAACCGAGTCCGGCAAGAAATTCTGCGCGTTCGGATTCCGGAAGTTCGGAGATTTCCGCTTCGACGGCTGCGCTTACCACGACAACTTTCGCTTCTTCTTTCGCGGCAACTTCACGCACGGCTGTGACGTACGCATTATCTTTCGTTAAATCTTCTTCACGCACATTACAAACGTACATCACCGGCTTGTTCGTCAGGAGACACATATCGCGCATCCAGATTTTTTCTTCATCATTCTGTACAATAATATATCGAGCAAGACGTCCTGTGCTGAGATGTGTTTTTACGGATTGATAAAACTCCGATTCGATTTTTGCTTTTTTATCGCCGGAGCGGACATGCTTTTC
>DATKMP010000110.1:0-2677 GCA_035541775.1 Bacteroidota bacterium
ACGCGGGAAAACATACCGTCACACTTATTGCAAACGATTCCCGCGGGTTGAGTAATTCCATCGATTCCGTACAAAAGGAAATTTTTATCACGCCAAAACCGAATTTGAAATTGTTTTCGCTTCCATCTGATTTTGTCGTCGGCGCATCGTGGAATATTGGTGATGTCACGACACTGCCATCAGTCGGTTTTGTCGCAAATGGAACATTGGCAAATCTTTGGCCGGCAACAGCAGCTGGCGATCAATCGATTTCCATCGGATGGATGCCACGCAATGTGGTTCTTTCTCAGGAATCGTTTGCAGTGCATGTCTGGGATGCGATAAAATTTGTCAGTTCACCTGAACCACAAACACTTGTATGGAATCCCTCGAATCCCAGCGTTGTGCTGACCGCGCCGGATGTCAACAGGCCTGAAACACGAAAAGTAAAATATGAATGGCGTAAAGGAAATGCATTAATCGGTCACGGCAAAGTCATTTCCGCGCCATTGAATAAAGGAGCGAATACATTCACGGTGAAAGTATTCGATGAGGATATTGTCGGTTCAACACCGGTTGAAATATCCATTGCGGTGAATTGCGAATAGAAAATCGATTACATTGTCGAAACAATGAACTGATTAAAAATTGAAATGAATGATTGCTATTGCTTCAACGGCAGTTTCACCGTGAACGTGCTGCCTTGCCCCTCGCGGCTCTGCACATCGATGGAGCCATGATGCGCTTCGATAATCCATTTGGCAATCGATAATCCTAAACCGCTTCCGCCTGCATCTTCCATGGTAGGATGCAAACGGTGAACACGGTAAAAGCGTTCAAAAATTTTATTCAGGTCGTCGGCCGGTATTCCAACACCCGTATCTTTCACGGTGATGCAAGCATTGCCGCCATCGTTGATGAGAGAAAGTGTAACGCTTCCGTGCGCCGGTGTATATTTCATCGCATTGTCCACAAGATTAATGAAGACCTGTTTCAACCGTGTCAGGTCGCCGTGAATAACCGCGGGTTCGGAATATTCCAACGAGACGTCAATTTTTTTCGGCTTAGCAAGCGTTTGTGCGTCTTCTATTAATTCTTGAATAAACGCATCGAGCGCAATAGGTCTCATCGTAAATACCAAACTGCCGGTATCGGATTTTATCAACAGCATCAAACTTTCGACGATAGAAGAAAGGCGGATCAATTCATCGTAAATACTCGATAGTAATTCGCGCGATTGTTTGGACATGCGTTGATTGCGCAATGCAACTTCAATTTCGCCTCGCATAATTGTGAGCGGAGTTCGAAGCTCATGCGATGCATCGGCAGAAAATTGCTGCACTTGAAGGAACGATTTTTGCAGCCGTTCGATCATATCGTTGAATTGAATCGTCAACCGGCCTAACTCATCATCAACATCGGATTCTGGGAGGCGCTGGCTGAGATTTTGTGCGGTGATGTCTCGTGCTGCTTTCGTGAGTGCATCGACAGGGCGCAATGATTTCCTTCCTAAGAACCATCCTCCGACAATCGATACGAACAGTGCAACAGGTGCGATAAAAAGAAGATTGTAAAAAACGCTGTCGAGAACTTCATAGACGGGCGCTAATGGATAGGCGACAAAAATTTTGACATAATCGGTTTGCATCAGCGCCAGCCGTACAAGATTATTGTCGGGCCCGCCGGCCGTAACAACGTTGATCCACTGATAGGGGATTTCCGGATACCCGAGTTGATAGTCGTGCAAACTCTGCGAGCGATATAAAACGTCGCCGTTACGGTCGAGAATTTGAATGTAATGCCGCTGCGGACTCAGCAGCGTGTGCTGATAAATTTTATTCCACATATCATCGCTGATCGCTTTTTCTGAATCGCTGATCGCAATAATGACGCGGTCGGTATCGGCCTTCGCCGCGCGCTTGACTTCTTGAAGTTCTTTGATCGCCGCGCGCTTGAGCCGGATTTTTTTTGCTTTCGGCTCGATGAATTCATTCACCCATAACGCTTCGTTCCTCAGCGATTGATCGAGGTTTTGAATCATTGTTTCGCGTGTGACGATGTACGCTGCGACACCGGATCCGATTAGCGTGATGCCGAGTATGAGCGCGTACCAGAGCGTCAGTTTGGCACGAATAGAATGGAAAAATTTCATTTAGATTTAAACGTCAATTTTTTTTCCGATAGATAATATCCTTTGCCCCGTTCAGTTTGTAAAAGTTTTTTCGGAAACTCGGAATCTATTTTTTTGCGGAGATGATTGACATAGACATCGACTACATTGGTGCCGGGATCGAAATCGTATCGCCAAATTTTTTTTGCCAGCTCGATCCGTGTAATCAACTTTCCGCGATTGCGCATGAAATATTCTAACAATAAATATTCCCGTGCGGTCAGTTCGATTTCTTTCCCGCTGCGGAATGCTTTATGAGCAACAGTATCGAGCACGAGGTCAAGATAATTCAATTTTATTTTTGCTTGAGAACTCCGGCGAAGCATGGAACGGACGCGCGCCAGCAATTCTGTGAATACAAAAGGTTTGGTGATGTAATCGTCTGCGCCTTTATCCAATCCGCCGACAATGTCTTCGGTTTCACTTCGCGCGGTAAGCATCAGAATCGGCGTGCGAATTTCGCTTTTGCGCAAGTCATTGAGAATGTCGAATCCGTTTTTTTTCGGAAGCCCGACATCTAATAGAAGG
>DATKMP010000111.1:0-15106 GCA_035541775.1 Bacteroidota bacterium
CGAAGCATATTCGCGACCCGTGCAACTTGCCGGCGCATGGATTGTTCAACATTCCGGATCGAATACCACCGTGATGGCTCTTCAGAAAGAATTGTTTCTCTGGACGGGCATCAAAACGGTGGTTGAAACCGACCCGCACATCACTCCGTCCGACTTCGATAATCTTATTCGGGATTATCGCCCCGAATATTTAGTTACCAACGTTGCGCCGACCGGATTACGCGAGTTTGAATCTCTTCTTTGTTTTTCAAGACACTATGAATTTGAAACGGCGGCACGCTTTGGCAATCTTGAGCTTCTTCGCATTCATCCGAAAGAAGAGCGTGCAGTGCAACAACCACTCGTTACAACAGCCGATACGCTGCGCGCGATGTTTCGAAAAGGATTGTCGCTTCAGGCGGAACCGACTGCGGCAACAGCCGATACCATATTCAAACTACTCACGCAACGAACGCATGGGCTTGCCTTAGTTTCATTAGAATTAGGAACGGCAAAAGAATTGCTGGGAAATTATAAAGCGGCAAATTTTGTGTTTGATGGATTTCGGTCTGTGTCTCAAGCGGGAGCATATCTACGGCAGGCATGGTATCACAAAGAAACAATTGCGCGACGACAACTTGCTGCCGCAACTTCCGATAACGAGGTACGTGCAAACATATATAACTTTCTCGCCATCAATTACAGAGAGATGGGCTACGATCGTGAATCGTCTTTTTTGATGCAGCAATCGCTCAAAGCCGATTCCATGTTTTATCCCTCGCTCATCTTCAACGCCATCTACAATTATCAAGATGGAAATATACCAAGCGCAAAATATTTTTGGACAAAAGCGGCAAAGGCAGATTCTCAAAATATTCTTACCGTGAAATTAAAAACTGTTCTCGACCTTGAAAATATGTTACAGCCGGCGACAATTCTTGCGGAGCGTTCCGCAATTCATTTGCACATAGCAAGCACGCTGATCGAAATGGGAATGCGCGAAGATGCCATCGATGTATTGTTAAAGACTCTCAACAACGACCCCGACAATATCGATGCACGATTGGTGCTTGGAGAATTATATATCGTCAAAGAGCGCTGGTCGCCGGCACGAAAAATCTTTGCTGAGGTTTTGCAGCGCGACCCGAAGAACCAGAAAGCGCTTGCGCAACTTCGATTGCTCGATGCACGCTGATAAGATGCCGCCTTGATTTTAGGGAGTGTTTTCGGTATTTTGTAATTCGTATTGGGCCCTTAGCTCAGTTGGTTAGAGCAGCAGACTCATAATCTGCGGGTCGTAGGTTCGAGCCCTACAGGGCCCACAAAACGGGTAACCAGTTGAAAAGCTGCTTACCCTTTTTTTTCTCGCTACAGTTTATTATTCACCTTGCTGTACCTAATTTGTGTTTTGGTCAAGCTCGAATCGCCCAAGAAACACATGACATCGAACGATGTTTCTTCCTTGGATCATTTGCCGGCGCATCGATGCTTCAAATCATGGCATCCTCCTTGTTTAAGAGTGGAGGTAAGCAATGTGACCAATGGTACGTACTTTATGCAACACCTCCGAAATATTTTTTTGAAGTTTATCTCTAGAGTTTATTCTGTAGTTATGTACTTATGATCGAACGAATTTTTTGTAATAACTGGACCGGTGTAAAGGGTTTATGAAGAAACTGCGTGTCTTCATCCAAGACACCGCGTTTCGCAACAATGTCGGACGTGTAACCGGAGATAAAGAGTGTTTTGAGATGGGGCATTCTTTTTTCCAACTGCTCTTTCAATTCTTTTCCGTTCATCCCTGGCAAAACAACATCTGTAATAAGCAAGTCGATCGGTGCACTTGTTGTTTCTGCCATCAAGCATGCATTTTCGGGAGAAAGCAAGGCGAGAACGGAATAGCCATGATGTTCTAACGTGCTTTTGATCAGCTCCAATAATTCTTTTTCATCTTCGACAAGCAGAATCGTTTCTGATCCGTCGAGAGAAACATTTTCATGCATTTGTTTTTCTTCCGTCGGACTTCCGGCTTCAATCGGAAAATATATACTGAACGTCGTCCCGATCCCTACTTGACTTTCCACATGAATGAAGCCGTTATTCTGTTTGACAATGCCGAAGACGGTCGCAAGCCCAAGGCCGGTACCTTTGTCTTTGGGTTTTGTGGTAAAGAATGGTTCAAATATTTGCGCCATCGTCGCTTTATCCATACCGCAACCAGAATCAGAAAAATTGAGGAGGACATAATTTCCAACACGCGCTTCTAAATACTTCGACGCTAAAGATTCATCGATGAACTCGTTCCTTGTTTCAATGGTGATAGAGCCGATGTTTTCAATGGCATCGCGCGCATTGGTAGCTAAGTTCGTGATGATTTGTGTAAATTGAGTCGGGTCGATTTTAATATTTCCAAGGCCTGGTTCTTCGATGATAGTAAGCGAAACATCTTCTCCGACAAGTCTGCCGATCATCTTCTTGAGCGATGTTAATTCCTGATTGATATTGACAACAACGGGCGCCACAATCTGCTGACGAGCAAATGCGAGAAGCTGCTTGGTGAGATTGGCAGAACGTTCCGCAGCAGAAATAATGGATTGTACTCTACGGAGAACAAGGGGATTGTCGGCAATATCTTTTTCCAGCATAACAGCATATCCCAAAATAATACCCAGCATATTATTATAATCGTGCGCCACTCCGCCTGCCAGTCTGCCGATGGCCTCCATTTTTTGCGATTGCAGCAACTGCGCCTGCATTTTTTTCTTTTCCGTAAGATCGCGTATAATAAATACCATGCCGAACGGCGTGCCGTCAAGCTGCCGCAAAACATCGCCGTTCACTTCGCACTCGATACTGGAATCTTTGGAGAGCAACAAGGAATATTCTTGAGGGCCCAAATAACGATCGAACATCTTTTGTATATTTTCTTTGACTCTGGTTCGATCTTTTTCGGCAATAAATGTCAACACATTCGAACCAAGAATCTGTTGGTCCACCGGCGTCTGGAACATAGGAAGCGCCGTTTCGTTAATAAAAATAATATTCCCTTCCAAATCCGTACGGATGATAATATCGGGGAGCGATGCTACTAACCGCTGAAGAATTTCCTCGCTGTTGCGTAATGCTTCTTCGACGAGCCTACGCTCCTGAATATGCTGCACAAGTTCACGATTATGCGTAACAATTCTTCGTGTTCGAGTTTGATGCCAAAAAATAATGATGCCAAAAATCAATAGTACAACGGACGCTTTGAACCACAGAGTTTCCCAGAACGGCGGTGTGATCGTTATGAGCAAACTTCGTCCGATGTTATTCCATGAATCTCTGTGGCTCGAACCTTTGATCAACAATCGATATCGGCCGGCAGGAATTTTTGTGTACGTTGCGTAATGTCGGTTGCCGACGTTATTCCAAATTTTATCATATCCTTCGAGGAAATATGAATATTTATTTTTTTCTGGAGCGGAATAATCGAGCGATGAAAAATCGACGGTAAAGACTTCATCCGTGTAGTTGAGATCAATCTCTTGAAGTTCCGTGATCGATTTCTTGATTAAAATTCTTCCGTCTGCCGGCTTATCAATAGGAATGGATTGATTAAATAATTGTATGTCGGTGATGACCACAGGCGGAATAAATGTATCTTCTTGAATTTTTTCCGGATTGAACACATTGAATCCCTTAATACCGCCAAAAAATATTTCTCCCGTTTTACTGTACGAGAATGAATTGACATGAAATTCATTGCTCTGCAAGCCATCTTCCACATAAAAATTGACGATCTTTTTTTGTTTTCCGTTCACCTTCGAGAGTCCGCGGTTTGTCGACACCCAAAGAATTCCTGCTGAATCTTCGACGATGCCATGAATGGTATTGGACGCCAGTCCATTTTTTTCATCGATGATCGAACACTCTCCCGTCACAAGATTGAGGCAGTTTAATCCGCCGCCTGCCGTTCCGACCCACAATTGTTTGTTTCGGTCTTCACACAGCGTAAGCACTTTATTCACGCTTAAGGAAAACTTTCCGACATTGTTTTTTTCTGCAAACGGTACAAACTTCTGCTGCCGCACATCTAACTTGCAGACACCGCCTTCATCCGAACCGACATAAATATTTCCCTGATGGTCTTCTATAAGTTTCCAAACGTTATTATATTCTGTCTCGACACCGGGAATATTGTTGGCGTAATGAATGAACGAATCATGTTCACGATCGTATCGATCGATCAAACTGCTGTTGCTTCCTATCCAGAGATTATTTTTCCGGTCGACAAAAATATTCCGGATTAAATTATTACTGATCGAATGCGAATCTTGCGGATTGTTCGAATACCGGTAAAATTTATTTTTTCTTCTGTCAAATCTATTTAATCCATAATCCGTGCCGATCCATAGATTTCCCGAAGCGTCTTTATTAATCGTTCTCACAACATTGTAACTCAGCGAATGGGAATCGTTGGCATGGTTTACGTAGGAAGTGAATTCTTGTGTCTCACGATTAAAGAGCACCAATCCTTTCCAAGTCCCAAGCCACATGGTTTTCCCATGATCGTCTGGGTCTTCGTAAAAACAATTAACGCTGTTGTCCGGCAAACTTTTCGGATTGTTTGGAATATTCGAATAATAGGTGAATTGATTCTTCTCTTTATCGTATTTATTGATTCCACCAAAATCTGTACCGATCCACATAATCCCGGATTGGTCTTCTTTAATACAATAGATAACATTGCTGCTGATACTTTGAGGAACGCTCGGATCATGTTGATAATGAACGAAGCGGTCTTTCCGTGCATCGTATTTTTCCATGCCGCCGCCGTACGTCCCGATCCACAATTCTCCGGATTTATCTTTATAGATGGCCCTGACATAATTAAATCGTAAACTCGATGGCTCGTTGGGATTATAGAAATAATGTTTAAACGTTCCCGTTTTTCGATCAAATCTATTCAATCCGCCCGATTGAGTGCCGACCCATAAATAGCCGTTCGCATCTTCACCTAAACTGAAAATCGTATTATCGCTGATGCTGGTTGGATCCGAAGCATTGTGCATATAACGGTGGAATGTTTTTGTTTCTCGATCGAATAAATTCAATCCGTTTTCCGTTCCGACCCACATATCGTGATGACTGTCTTCGAAAACGACTCTTACAAGATTGCTGCTGATGCTTGAACTATTTTTCGGATCGTTTTTCAATGCGGTGAAAGAATTATTTTCCCGATGAAAAATATTCACTCCATTTTCTGTTCCAATCCATAAGACACCGTCCGAGTTTTCACAGAGAGACCGGATCCTGTTATTGGAAATACTCAACGGATCGCGAGAATCCGTATTAAAACGAGTGAAGTTTTCTTTTTCGCTGTTGTATCGATCCAGTCCTCCGTCCGTTGCCACCCAAAGAATTCCTGTATGATCTTCGCAAATATCCCAAATTAAATTTTTATTCAAGCTGAGAGAATCGTCGGAACTCGTTTTGAATACTTTAAATCGATATCCATCGAATCGATTCAGTCCGTCATACGTGCCAAACCACAAGAATCCTTTACGGTCTTGGCAGATTGTTATAACGGAATTCTGCGAGAGTCCTTGATCGCTCGAAATATTTTCAAATCGAATATTATCTCGCTGGGCATGCAGCAGCTCAAAGAAAAACAACAAGGCGGCAAGGAAGAGTAATGTCTTCTTCTTCATAGATCAACAAGGCCTTCTGCAAAATGCTCGTTCATGACATACCGAGTTTTAACCTATTCGTTTGAATAATACATAATAAAATATATGTTAGCAACTTATTGCATGAAGCGCGCAACGGCGTTCGTCTCGTAGAGAAGAATGGAATATTCATAGGTGTAGCAGATCATGCTTATCTTGTTTTTCATGGTTAAAACACCAAAGCCCTCGTGTGAGGGCTTTGGTGTTTCAGAAAAGCAATGTTTTTTTACTTCGCTGCCGTTTGCACCGCCCGAATAAATGCCTGAATATTTTCACTGCTCACCGCGGGAGGCATGCCTCCGCCGCACGAATAAATTATTCTCGATGTATCCGATACCGAATGCACAAGGTCGTTGGCCGCTTTGGTTACATCGGCTGCCGTACCGCTCGCAAGAACATCGCGCGGCGGAATATTGCCGACGAGCGCCACCTTGTTTTGCGTCGCAAGTTTTATTTCGCTCAGCGTCACATCGAATCCCATATTGAAAAGATTGACGCCAATATCCGGCAGGAACGGCGCAGAAACTTTGCATGGCGCATCGTTGTGCAAAAACTTGACAGCGACATTTGCATCGTACAATTCTTTAAAATACGGCAAGCCGAACGTTTTGAATTCCTCCGCTCCGATAAATCCGATAATATCGTCTAACATAAAAATCCCGTCGATGGACGGAAATGTTTCCATTTGCAGATGCAGCCAATCTTTGAGAAAGGCGGTAATTTTTTTCATCAACAATTCGGCTTTTTCCGGCTGCATCATCATCATCATGAGAAATTCTGTCGAACCCATAAGGTAGCTGGCGACATTCAGCGGACCGCGTGCAACCGCAAAACGAATTTTATGCCCCGCCGCTTCGATCTTCGACTGCGCTAATTTTAATCGATTGAGCATAAACGGAAGCAGCCCGTCGGTTTTGGGATTCGGAACTTGCAATGCATCAATATCATCCGCGGTGTTGATCATTTTATGCGCATACGGAAATTCATTGGCAGTAAAGGTGCAGCGCACGCCGAATGCCGACGGTTCGGTGCACATGCCGAACTCCGACCAGAATCCCGGAAGAAACATCACATCGGGAAATTCTTTGACAGCTTTTAAATTTGCATTCAACCATAATTCGTCGTTGGAAAAATAATCAAGAATATTGATGCCGTACCAGTTCGGCAGCCATGGGCAGTCAATAATAAATCCGATGGGCAACGGGCTCACCGGTTTTCCGTGAATTACGTTGTTGAGTATTTCCCAGTGTTGGTCAGTCATAAAACATATTCGCTTTCATTATATTTATACAGCGGTTGATAGAGATGAATTCATGTTTGTACGCCGATGTGTACGATACGTGCACCCGGGCAAAGTACAATGGTCGCAGGCATAATCCATGCGTTTAACGTGAGCACCGATCCCAATAATTCCGCTGACGGATTTCCTTGGCACCATAAGAGAAGATTCTGTCAATGTAATGCCGCAAAAACTTTTCGGGAAGAAAGAAAACAATACCTGTTGCTCCGCTGTTGCCCATCCGCAATAGCCCGGACTGTACCGGTTGGTAACATGCTGTCCGCGTTCGTTCATTCGTTGTTCAAGATTGTTGTGAAACGCTTCGGCCGTTTGTTCTGCAATGGCCGAGGCGGCGGCATCGATAAAATAGCTCATGACCATGTCTCCGCTATGAGAACATTCTTTTGCCCATGTCTCCATGCCGGGGCCAATGGTGCAAACAAAGAGCGCTGCCGATTCGGCTTTTCGAAATTGTGCAGCAATAATTTTATCGACATGAAATACGATGTCGTCGACGGCAATGTCATTTCTTCGATGTTCAACAGAATGCACAGAAAGAATTTTATAACCTGCCCGGATCGTACAGCGCTTGGGCGCTTCGGCAAGAATGGTTTTCACATGTTCATGAAAATATTCCGGAACTTGCTGTTCCGAGTAGCCCAAGACACGAACAATATCTTCGGATGTTATCGCAAGCTGGTCGAACGGTACTGTTGCTTCAAACAATCCCGGAGCACGCTCGATGTGTGAAAGAACGCCTGCCATTAAAAATTTCGTATCGCTCCAACCAATGCTTTGATGTGCGCCGGCGTTGTGCCGCAGCATCCGCCGATAATATTGGCGCCGCTGGCAAGAAGTTCCGGAATTTGCGCCGCCATCATCTCCGCTGTTTCCGGAAAACAAGTTTTTCCATCCTGCACAAACGGTTTGCCGGCATTGGCATGAACAAGAATCGGTATGGAAGAATCGACAGAGCGAAGTTCTTTTACAATCGAAATCATTTGCGCAAACCCGTTGCCGCAATTGGAACCGATGATCGATGCGCCGGCATCTTTCAATGCTTGAACAATCTCCGACGGCGTTACACCCATCATCGTTCGAAATTCTCCCTGCACTGTTTTTTCAAATGTGAACGTGCACACAATTTCCAATCCCGTTGCTTCCCGTGCCGCACGCACCGCAATGTATGCTTCGTCCAACGCCGACATCGTTTCAACACAGAGCGCATCGACGCCGCCGTCTTTCAATGCTTGGGCTTGAATGCTGAATCCGTCGTACAACTCTTGCTCGGCAACTTCGCCCATCATCAGCATAACACCGGTCGGGCCCATGGAGCCAAGCACAAAATGATTTTCTCCCGCAGCTTCTCTGGAAATTGCTGCCGCCGCTTTGTTGAGTTCCGATGTGCGGCCGCGCAAACCGAAGTGTTCTAACTTTATCGGACTGCCGCCGAAGCTGTTGGTCAGAATCATATCCGCGCCGGCATCGATATAACTTTTTGCTATCGCGAAAACATCGTTGCGATGTGTCGCATTCCAGAGTTCCGGACATTCGCCCGGCTGTAACCCGCGTGCTTGCAAAAATGTTCCCCACGCGCCGTCAGAGACAAGTATTTTTTTTGTTTTCAAAGCATCAAGAAGGGATTTCACGTTCGTCTCCTCGTTATCGGTTTCATCCGCAATTTTTAAATTCGATTATGCAGCTTTATTTCGGCTGTTCAGAAAACTGACGGCTTCTTGCGGATTTGGAGCATAACCATCTGCCCCCATTTTCATCGCGGCATCCATCGTCAGCGGCGCGCCGCCGACCAGAACCGTGATATTGGGAAATTGCGCTTTTATTTCCTGCACCGTTTTTTCCATATTCACCATCGTCGTGGTCAATAACGCGCTGAGCCCAACCATGCAGTCGGGATGAGCTTTGATCGCTTCGATAAATTTTGTCGTCTTTACATCGACACCAAGATCGACGACCTGCCAGCCGTTGCCTTCCACAACCATCGCCACCAAATTTTTTCCGATGTCGTGCAAATCGCCGGCGACTGTTCCGAGGACAAATTTTCCTTTCATCTTCACGGTACCGGATTGGAAAAACGGTTTCAAATGTGCCATCACGGCATTCATCGCTTTTGCTGCCATCAACAGTTCGGGAACGAATACTTCGTTCCTGCCGAATTTATCTCCCACACGTTTCATGCCTTCGTTGCACGCGCTCAAGATACTATCGGGAGCAATGTTGTTGCTCAACGCCTGTTTGGTCAATTCATCGCTGCCTTCTTGTCCACGCAAGTCGGGTGGATACGGAGCAGTTTGATTTACTTTTCCACGTTCAATACAATATGTTATTTTTTCTATAAGATCGTTCATAATTTTTCCTAGAGTACACCCTTAAGATATGATTTATTCATGTAAAGTTCATGATGGATCGGTAATTTTTGTGTTACATTCGTTTTTGGAACCACCAGTTTTCCATTACTTCTTCCGCATCGACTTTTTCTCCGGGCTGCTGCCATTTATCGAAGAAGCGAACATCTGCGCTTTGCGGCGTAGGATTGGGAAAATCAATTTGCACGCGCTGAGGAATGGGAATTGAATCTCCCACCATCAAACTTTCGCCTTGCCGCAACAGCGGTATCACTGCTTCCAATCCGGTAAAAGAATCCGGCACCAAGCGGCTGATGTACGCAACATCGGAAGGATTGATGAGACGCAAAATGACAAAACTGTTGCACTGGGAAAGAATCGTTTCAGAAATTTCCGACGGCCGCTGGCTGACGATCATACACGTCACGCCGTACTTCCGTCCTTCTTTTGCAATGCGTTCCACTGTGCGCCGCGCCGCTTTCGATCCTTCTGCGGAAGTCGAAAGATAATTATGCGCTTCTTCAAACACCAGCAAGATGGGAAGTTCGGTGTGTTTTGCATTCCAGAAATTAAAATCGAACGTAATGCGCGCAATCAGCGCAGCAATAGTTTTGACAATATCGAACGGCACGCCGCTTAAATCCATCACGGTAATGTGAATATTCGTCCCCAATCCGAAAATGGTTTGCATTAACGGCACAACGTTTTCAGTAGAATTGTACACGCTGGGCTGAAACATAAAGGCATAACGAGGATCGTGCAGTTTGCTTTCCAACCGCACAAGCATTCGCGTGAACTTTCCGTAGTACGGGCCTTCTTTCGATCCGGCTGTGGAAGAAATTTTTTCGGTATCGAGAAAATGCAGCTTGGCAATAATTTCGCGCAGGTCGTAATACACCGGCGAGTCGATGGTGATGGCATCCGAGAGCCGCGGATTTTTTTCTTTCTTTGCATTGTACACAAAATCCTGCAAGATTGATCCCTGCACCGACGCATTCTCATCGTTCTCTTCGATAAATAATTCGATCATTTCTTCGGCATTCAACAACCAGTACGGCAACTCGAGCGAACTGATATCGCAGTACTGGCACGTTGTGGGAAACGCACGGCGGTATTCGTTATGCAAATCTAAAATCACAATGTGTGCATCCGGCAGCTTCGCAATTTTTTGAAGAATGGAAGCAACAGTGTACGACTTTCCCGAACCGCTGGAACCGATGACGGCGATATGTTTGCCGAAAAATTTATTCGGATCGAGATACGCGCGTTCGGTTTCAAATAACGACAACTGTCCGATGGAAAAATTGTAATTCGTGTACGCCGCAAACGCGCCGCGAATATCTCTATCTTCCAGCAAATACACGGGCATGTCCACCGTGGGCATCACAGCAACGCCCGTTTCAAATTTTCCTTTGCGGAATGTGCCGATGAGCGTTACCGCGAGCAGATAACGGTACTCGCTGCTGCCCTGAAATGCAATTTCTTCTTTTTTAAAGCTCGCGACAATGCCGAAGGTGTACGCATTGCCCACCGGCACTAAAACGTACGAACCGATCTGCCCGATATAATATGTTTTTTCGCCGATGACTTTCGTCAGCGTGGTCAGCGACCGGCTTAATAACACAACAACGGTTGCTTGATTGACTTCTTTAATGGTTCCGATTAATTTTTCTTCCCACATAAAAAATCCTCAATGTTATATATGCCGCCAAATGATACTGATGAAGAAAGATATGACGCTTTTATGACTCCCGCAATGGGCGAATGAGAATTTTCTATATTCGTACCTCAAATCTGGGCTAAACAATGCCGGCATGATGAAGCTGGAATCCATGATAAAGAAAGGCGCCGTTCCTGCACGCCTTTCTTTGAAATTCGACGAAATGTGATTTTCTTAAAACATATAGCCACTTTCTCCGTGTTGACTAAGGTCAAGCCCCTCTGCTTCATCCTGCGCTTCAACACGAAGCCCCATCGCCTTTTGGAGAATCTTCAAGATGCACCAGGTCATCACAAAAGAAAAAACCGCTGTAACGGCAACACTGAATGCTTGAATACCGAGCAGCGATGAACTGCCGTAAAACAATCCGTTGCTGCCTGCAGCATTGACGGCGGTTGTTGCAAATAATCCGATAGCTATGGCGCCAAAGGCGCTGCCGACACCATGAACACCGACAACGTCTAACGAATCATCAAAACCGAAATGATTTTTGATAGTCACTCCCCAATAACACAGAACACCAAGGCAAACGCCGATGACGATGGATGCAAGAGGCGTTACGAATCCTGCGGCAGGAGTGATACCGGCAAGTCCGGCAACTGCACCCGACGCAGCGCCGAGGACTGTCGGCTTCTTGCGTTTATACCATTCCATAAACATCCATGATAGTGTTGCCGCCGCAGCAGAAAATTGTGTGTTGATAAAAGCCGTAAGAGCTAACGTTCCGGATGTTAATGCACTGCCTGCGTTGAACCCAAACCAACCAAACCATAACAATGCAGCACCGGTTAAGGTCATCGTTAAATTGTGCGGCGGTAAAGGTTCGTGCCCGTAATTTTTCCGATGGCCGATGACCATGGCGGCAGCGAGCGCAGAGATTCCGGAGCTGATATGCACAACAAATCCGCCGGCAAAATCCAATGTTCCCAAGGATCGAAGCCATCCGCCGGTACCCCAGACCCAATGCGCAATCGGTGCATAGACAAGAGTGGACCACAGCAATAGAAAAATAATATACGTCTTAAATTTAAATCGCTCAGCCACTGCGCCTGTGATAAGAGCGGGAGTGATGATAGCGAACATCATTTGATAGATCATAAATGCGAGATGCGGAATTGTTGCAGCATAATCCGGATTGGGCTGCATGCCGACATTGGTGAGGCCTGCCCACGATAAATTTCCGATCACATGGCCGCAATCAGGGCCGAACGAAAGACTGTATCCCCAAAACACCCATTGCAGCGTTATCACACCAAGGGCAATAAAACTTTGCATAATGGTTCCGAGAACATTTTTTCTGCGTACCATACCGCCATAAAAAAGTGCCAACCCCGGAGTCATCAACATGACTAATGCTGTCGAGATCATGATCCAAGTTAAATCACTGGTATCAATTTTCATAACACATCTTCTCCCGTCTCTTCAGTTCGGACTCGAATTGCTTCTTCCACCGGTTCAATAAAAATTTTTCCGTCACCGACATTTCCAGATTTCGCACTGCGAATGATGATTGCCGTTGCGTCCTCCACACGCGCATCAGGAACGACAATTTCTAATTTCACTTTAGGCAAAAAATCTATGTGGTATTCTGATCCGCGATAAAATTCGGTATGGCCTTTCTGGCGGCCGAAGCCCTTCACTTCCGAAACGGTCATTCCGTAAAATCCCGCTTCATGAAGTGCTTGATGAAGATCGTCCAGTGCAGCCGGACGAATAATGGCCTCAATTTTCTTCATGGCAATTCCTTTCTATTGGTATGATTGAAAATACTTTAAAAAATATTTAACACAACATTCCGGTGTCGACAGGGTTCGAGAAAATAAACCCGACGAATGGCACAATTTCTTCTCTTTATTTACCGTGTTGCTGCGCGAAGGTCATCTATAATTTTATAAATCACTTGCGCAAATGCAAGCATAAATTGCCTACATAATTTGGGAAAAGGAAGGTGAACAATGATCTTCCTTACGGCTTCTTTTTCCGCACATCTTTTGCAATCCACTGAAAGGATTGGTATATTTTATCATGATATGCTGCAAAACATATCGTATAATCCGAGCGATGTTGCAAGTGTAAAAGAATTTGAGAAAATGAAGCTGAAGAAGATAAAAAGCGTTGGGTTGCTGCCGGACGCTTCTTATGTTTTTCTTTTTGGAGTATCGTGTGAAGTTAAAATGTATCGTGTTCGATATGGATGGAACGTTGACGCAGACGAATCGATTGATTTATGATTCGTTCAATTATATTGCGCAAAAATATACCGGGCACACGTTTTCCATTCCTGAAATTACGGCAATGTTCGGCCCGCCGGAAGAAGGCGCGCTGCTGCATATTGTCACAGAAGAACAATTGCCGCAAGTGATGGACGATTATTTAAAATTTTATCGCACAGAACATAATCGGCTTGCGCAATTATTCCCCGGCATCGAAGACGTGTTGAAGTTCATCAAACAAAGCGGTTTGAAGCTTGCCGTCTTTACCGGCAAAGGCAAATATACCACGGCGATAACGCTGGAAGAATTCGGTATCAAAAAATATTTCGATTATGTCGTGACGGGCAACGATGTGGAAAACCATAAACCCTCGGCGGAAGGTTTGCAAAAAATTCTCGACTATTTTTCATTGCAGCCCGAAGCCGTGTTGATGGTCGGCGACCATGTTTCCGATGTCAAAGCCGCGCACGATGCGGGCGTCAAGATCGCGGCAGTGGTGTGGGATTCGTATGCAAAAGAAAAAGTGCTGCAAATGCAAACCGATGCAGTGTTCGATAGCGTTCAAGATTTTCATCGCTGGATCAAAGTACAACTTAACTAATGTTGAAAGGGAACATGAAAAAGATCGCAGTGCTGCTGTGTTTGTGCTGGGCTGCTGCTACAGCTCAAGTAATTCACTCTCCGGAAATTAAAGGCCTGCGTATCCATGGCATTGCGGAGGCAGAATTTCCGGTTGCGTTATTGGATTCGCATCCTGTCACCATTGCGTTCGATACCGACACGCCATCGCCGGAAAATTATATCATCGTCGTTTTTCATTGCACGAAAGATTGGCAAAAAACGCAATCGATATTTGTGAATGATCCGTCGCGAAATTACACAACGTACCAACTTCCCTATCAACAAGCGCCGCAGTTTGTCGCACAGTACCGGTGGACGTACACAATCGCGCTGCCGGGCGTTGCGGGATTGGAAAAATTTTTGTATTCAGGAAATTATATCTTCGAACTCTGGAATGCCGGACGAACAGATCTGCTTGCAGAAGGGAAATTTTTTGTCGCAGAACAATTGTCGGATTCATTATTGACGATGTATAACCGCTTTTTGCCTTCGCAAATTTCGCCATGGAACCAAGTGCAGAAAGCCGTGCTGCGGTATCGTATTCCCGATGTGCAGCAGCAAGCTTCTTCAATACTTTCAACTTTGTGGCTGAAGACGGTCGATGTCTATCGCAATCGCGAATTGGATACGCCGCATCGCATCGATGCAGACAATAATAAATCCAATACGTTTATCGATGGCTGGGGAACGAACAAGCTTGCATTTCAAATCGACGATCTTCCTTCCGGCAATGCATATCGACGAATGGATGTCACCAATACCGACTGGTATCCGCCCAACATTATTTGCCGTTCATTTCAAGGAGCAGATTTGAGCAGATGGATGATGCAAGGCGCGAGCGATCACTACGGCAGCGCAACATTAACAGAAGGCGATCAATATTCGGATTATGTGCAGTATCAATTTGAGATCGCGCGGCCGGAAGAATCGACGAATGAAAATATTATTGTCGTGGGAGATTTTAACAACTGGCAGGCCGATCCGGCGTGGCAATTGAAGTACGACGCGGATTCGCGTCATTACCTATTGCGTGCATGGCTGCGGCGCGGTGCGTACGATTATCAGTATGTTTTACAAGGAAACGATTGGATGACGCTGGAAGGAAATGACTGGCGCACGGTGAGCGTCTTCACAGCGGTATTGTATTATCACGATACACAATACGGCAGTTATGACCGGATCGTGTTGTGCGCGCAAGCGAAAAACAGCGGCGGCACGGA
>DATKMP010000112.1:0-5942 GCA_035541775.1 Bacteroidota bacterium
TCAAACGCTGCTGTGCTTCATCGATGACGGATTTTTCGGTTTTCAATTTAAGAACCGATTGAAACGATTGGCGTGCATGCACCGTATCGCTGAGATGTTCGTACGCATCGCCCAATCCAAGATTTGCCCTGCCGATCCATCGTTCGTACGCCGGGAACACATATCGTACTCGCAGTAAAGCCGTAATCGCGTTTTGCCAATCTTGTTTTCCTGCAAACGCGGCGCCGACAAGATATTGCGCCTCGGCACCGAGTTCATCCGTGCGAGAAGTGGCAACGCGTTCTACCAACGGCGGAATAGATTGAACATCGCCGGCAGCAAAATACATGCGAGCACGGGCGACACGCGCGCCGTCCGCTGCGCCGGTTTCACCGTACTGTTTAATCGTCGCTTCAAATTGTGAACTGGCTTCGGCCGGATTTCCGTTGGCAAGATACACTGCGCCGGTTTGCACTTGCGCCGCGGCAAGCAGCTCCGGCTCTTTCGTCAATGATGGAACCCGGCGCAACACCGCCGTTGCTTTTTCAAATCGCTTTTGTGATCTATAAATATCCGATGCATCTAACAGTGCTTGCACCGCAATTTTTTCCGGAGCATTGTTAATCGACGCGACACGCTCGAAGGCGAGAGCGGCTTCGTCAGGATTTCCTTCAATTTGATAACACCGTGCAATTTCATAATCGGCATTGGCGACCGACGATGAATGCGGATAATTTTCCACGAACGTACGATATGCACGGACTGCGGCATCGTATTTTTGTTGGTTGAAGAGCAATTCGCCCTTTTTCATCTGCAATTCTTCCGCCACCGACGAATTCGGATTTTCTTTCACAAACTCATCGATCACTTCGAGCGCCTGAGCGTCTTTGCCTTCAGCGATAAAACAGTATTGAATTCCTGTTGTTGCATCCGCAACATACTGACTCTTGGGATATTGGCGCAAGACTTCCCGATACGATTTTTCCGCTGCGTTGTACTGCTGAAGGTTGTAATAACAATCGCCGATGCTGTAATACGCACGCGGCACCAATTCGCTTTTTGGATATGCTTTGACCAACTGCTGAAATTCTTTGATCGCATCGCTGTAATCTTTTTGCTGGAAATTAATCCATCCAAGAGCGAATTCTGCATCGTCGGCAAGCGAAGATTTCGGCAGCGCACTGATCAAACCCTGAAATGCTTTATATCCTTCCGCATTATCGCCCTCTTTAAAATAACTTTGCCCGAGCTGGTAATACGCGTAATCAATCGAACTGCTGTCGGGAAAAAGCCGGATGACCATGCGATAACTATTCTCCGCATCCTTATAATTCTTTAAGTAAAAATAAGCGTCCGCTGTTCGCATTCGCGCATCAAAGGCAATTTTTCCATGAGGATATGCCGCCAGAAGTTTCTCGAACGCATCGATCGCTTCTGCAAACTTCGACTGCTTAAAAAACGACCATGCAATTCCATAGAGCGCTTCCTCTTGTTTCGCTCCGCCAACGGTCGCTGCATCGCTGTACAATTTTGAAGAAGCATCGAAATCACCAAGTTGATATTTTGTTTCTGCAAGCCAATATTTTGCCTCGGCAGTTTTCGGATGCTGCGGATATGTTTGAGTGAACTCGGAAAACTTTTGCGCCGCATCGCGATAGCGTTTCATTTTCATCAAACACCAAGCCGATTGATAACTCGCTGCAACTTTCACTTCGAATGAAACTGCCGTCCCATTCGCTGCTTTTTCAAACCACGGCTGCGCAGTCGAATAATTTCCCTCTGCCAAAAGACATTCACCCAGCATTCGCTCGGCATCGGCAAGCACATCGCTGTTGGCAAATTGCATCGCGACACGCTGGAAAAACGGCTGTGCATCGGCAATTTTTCCGTTCTCAAAATATATCGAACCGGCGTCGAACAACGCATGGTCTGCCCACTCACCGAGGGAATCGCGACTGACAACATCGCGAAAAATTTGCAGCGCTGTATCGTTTTGCCCGAGCAATCGTTCGCATTCGCCGCAGCGGTACAACGCGGCATTTCCGAGAACATTGTGCTGCGCACTCAATCGCTGAAACACTTGCAAGGCAGAAGAATAATTTTTTTGTTTGAGCCAGCTCCACGCAAGATCGTATGTTACTTCCGGCGCCAGTGTATGCGAACGATGATCGTTCAAGAATTGTGCGTACTTCTTTTGCGCTTCGGAATAATTTTCCAACTTGTAAAATGCCTCGGCGATTAAATAATCCGCGTTGCCCAATTCTTCTTCTTGATGAATATTGATGCGCGATGCTGTCAGCGTGTCGATGGCTTTGCGATACTCTTTCGCATAGTAATAGCATTCGCCGACGCGTACGTGCGCTGCTGCAAATAAATTGCTTTGTGGATATTGTACGATCAATTTTTCGTACCACTCTGCTGCCTGGGCATATTCGCCGCGCTTTTGATGCACCCAGCCCACAGAATACAGCGCATAATCACGCAAACGGTTCTTCGGATAATTTTCGTACGCAAGCGAATAATATTTGACAGCGTTTGGTGAATCGTCCTCACGCAAGTACGATTCGCCGATCCAATATGCCGCTTCCCCGGCAATTTCTAAATCGCCAAAATTATCCAATACCATTTTCAACGACTTTACGGCATCGGCGATTCGTTTCAACTTCAATTGTGCTTGACCCAGCCGGAAGTACGCCTGCCCAAGCAATCGCGAAGCCGGATATGATTTGATAAAATTTGAATACCCACGTACTGCAGATTCGTACTGCGTCAATTGAAAATCACAATCGGCACAATACAATACGGCATCTTCAAACTTTACGCTCTTCGGATACTGTTGTATAAAATTTTCAAACTGCTGTTCGGCAACTTGGTACAAACTGTCGCGGTATAAGCCGATGGCAAACGCATAATCCTGTTCTTCGGAAATTGTGCGCGGAGCATTTAAATTTTTTTGCTGGGCAGAAAGCGAGAACGAAATGAACCAGACGAGGAGAACAACAGCGTACCATAGTTTTCGAAAAGACGGATTTCTGCGTTGTTGTTTTTGAAGTGCGAGAAGAACGATGTCAGTTACCAATTTAGACTTAAAGTTTTGTTTTAGGTAAGTATCTTAACGCCTAAATTTACAAGAAAGCAAGTTGGAATGCAAGAAATACGAGCTACAGTCGTCATTATTCTTTTTCCTTCAATTCTTCATATAACTTATACGCACTCTGATATCCCATGTCGTATGCGTGTTTTGCGTCAGCGCGCGCTTGGTACACTTTGCCTTCTCTATACAACGTCACGGCACGGTTATAGTATGCTTCGGCATTATTGGGCACAAGAGAAATGTACATATTGATCGCATCCAATGCTTGATCGTATTTATTTAGTTGAAAATAGAGACGTGCAAGGGCACTGTACGCTTCGGGATAATTTCTTTTTCGTTGAAGACAACTTTGATAATCGCTGATTGCTTCATCGTAATGCCCTAAATAAAAATAACATACCGCGCGGTTATAGTAATAAATATGATTTCGCTCGTCAAATCGTATCGCTTCGTTCAATTCGACAATCGCTTCTTCATACCGCTGTTGGTTTAAAAGATCATATCCTTTTTGGCCATGATCATTTCCTTGAACAACGTTGCTTTCAAAATATTCTTTTTGTTTTTGAATATACTCATCATTCGGATCAAGAAGCTCTGCTTGTTCATTGACATCTTGCGATTCTCGAAGGCGATGCAAGGCAGAAAGTACTGCAGCTTTTCGATATAAATATTCTGCGTAATTCGGCCTGAGAGTAATTGCTCGATTATATTCCTCCAGGGCGTTATGATAATCTTTCGTTTGTAAATAGCAATACCCGCAGCCCGCATGATACGAAGCACGATCTTTAATTTTTAATGCCTGTTTGAAAAATGTTAATGCCTCTTCATAATTATCGTCTAATTCGCATAGTTGTGCTTTATCTATGATAATTGCTGTTTCTAATTCTTTCAACGCTGGATTATATTGGAGATACTGTTCGGCGTCTTGAACAAACTCTTCCATCTTTTTGTACGAACCGCCCCAGCGAGGTGTGAGGGTATGTAAAAAAATCGATCGTGTTTTATAACCGTACGGATTATATTTCAGCGATGTTTCAAGCGCATTCTTCTCCAGTACATCTTCCCCCATCGTCATACCGATTCCAATAAAAAGACTATAACACACATCCATTTTGGGATTGAACTGCAACGCAATTTTCATATCTTGCATCGACAACGAAAAATACCGCTCCATTTCCTGAAATTGTTTGTTGGATGTTTCCGATGCCCATGCATGCCCGCGTGCTTGCCAGCCACACGCGTAATAAAATTCTGCTCGCGCAACATACGGCGCGTAGGAATTTGGATATTGTGTTATCCACGTATTCAACATTTGTTCATAGGAACGATTGGCGACTTGAAATATTTCAAAAGCAGAAAAAACATTTTCTTCGTTTCGAAAATCTTGTTCAAAGAGATTTTGCCATTCTTCGAGTTTTGCTGTCAAGGGTTTATATAACTGGTGCTGAAATAAGAAAAGAAGAGTACCCGTATCGACATTTCTCACCATCGTGGTCTCAGCAGAACCCGGCTGCGATAGAAGAATGTGTAATGGAATTAAAGACAACAAAACAATACATCTAAGCATATGCATAATTCCCTCCAAGGATTTTGCTTAAGATGAATCTACTTTTGTAATGTACTACGGAGGATCATTAGAGTCAAACACTTATTTACTTGCGGAGCTTGAAACCAGATCCGACAAACCTAATTTTATCCGCATGCATCACGCCGCCAAGGTGAAGTTCATTCGTGAACTGATTCGATGGTTTGCGGACGGTTTAAAGTACGTCTGAAAGACAAAGGAAACAAAACTTATTGCCAGCAGATAGTCCTCAGATCGAACCCGACATTGGTAGGCATTTTTCAAAAACACGGTATCCGATCTGTCGCCACTGCGGCTATTTTCCAAAAATCATTTTTAGTCCGATCAGCACGAGAAAGACGCCAAAGATCTTTCCGAGCATCGCGTTGGAAACTCCCGTCGCGATGCGTGCGCCCAACAAACTACCCACGACAAATCCGGCAGCGATGATGGCTGCAACTTTTATATCGACATATCCTTGCTTGTAATACGTCCACGCAGCAAGAATGCCGATGGGGGGAACGAGAAGTGCAAGCGTCGTTCCTTGCGCCTGTTGCTGCGTAAATCCAAAAAGGAAAACAAGCGCTGGAACAATTAAAATTCCACCGCCTATGCCGACAAGCCCGCTCAACACGCCCGCCGCAAACCCTAACAACAAATATGTATAAATATTTCCCATATCGATTCATCCTTCTCTTGTGTTGCCTATGCCTCGATAATTAACCGGAGAATCACAACAAAAACAAGTACCGCTTTGCGAAACTTCTTTGTTTTTTCTTCGCTGTTTCAGTGTCACAATCGTGATGCAAAAAAATTCACTGCTTTCTTCTTCAGTTTTTTATTCAAACATAGGCATCCTTCATTTCTTTCCAGCATTCCATGAGTAACAAAAGACGAACAACAGAACGACGGATAATGGAGCATGATTACGTCAGAACTTCTGAACAAAGAAATATTTCATGATAAAATTTTTCATTACGAAAAGGACAACGAAGGAAATGAAGAACCTCTTGCTCCTGAAACGAACAAGGATTTAGAATATCGTCTTCAAAACAAAAAGTAGCGAGACGAAGTATGGTACATAAAAAAGGGCGGAGCACTCTCCGCCCTTACGATGATACGTACAACGTTGCTGCCGATGCGAAACGATTTACTTCATCAGCACTAATTTTTTTACAGCAGTGTAATTGCCTGCTTGCAATCGGTAGAAGTACACGCCGCTCGCAAATTGACCGGCATTCCAAACCGTTTGATAACTGCCTGCTTCTTTTGTCTCGTTCACCAGCGTAGCAATTTCTCTCCCGA
>DATKMP010000113.1:0-6017 GCA_035541775.1 Bacteroidota bacterium
ATAAACGATTCAACGACCTTTTCTACCTATTTGTTCGGGAGAAAACTTACCCGCCGTCTGTTGAGCGTTTATCCGCCCAAAAGATGGCAGACAAGTTTTTGTTTTGATTGGATTGCATGGTCTATGGATGGATGATCTTTCCGAATAATTTTTTATTAACGTGTGTATAAATCTCTGTTGTTATGGTCGCTGTATTTCCGCAATCGCATTTCCTGCGTCAATACCGCCATCAATGTTTTCTGCTGGATCGGTATGTCCGTTGTTGTCATGGACATTTTTATATTGACAATGAGATCAGCCCATTGTTTTGAATCAAAAAACCTAACCTTGGATTAACATAGCGTTTTCCATAAAGAAAAGGTTAGAATCCTTGATGATCAAGCGAAACACGTTTTTTCAGATGTCTCATTTCAAAAAATCAATTGACATGAATTCCATAAACCAATAATCTGTTGATAAGAATGATGAAAAAGAAAAATCCGTACAACAACAGCTGTGGTTTATTAAATTGTTCAAACTCGTTGTTTGTATATTTGAATGAATAAACTTTCTTTGATGCATTATCATACCCGCATAGAATAGTCAAAGAGCCGCAAATGGGAGCTATTAAACTTATATAAACCGGAACAGGCAAATTCAATATCGTCGTTATGATAATCCCGATGATAAGCGGTAATAAAACTAGCGAACGAATAAACTCCTTTCGTTTCACTTCACTCTTTATTATTTCTTCTGATCCCATTCCGACAAAATATCTCATGACACTGTTTATGAGGTAATATAAAGTTATTGCTCCAATAATCGCTAAAGCAATAGTCAACCACGTTGGGCATCCCAAAGCAGAACAAATATATCCCGTATCGCCGCCTGGAGTCATTGGTGCAATTATTAAGTACCCCCAAAAACCAATGTATCCAAACAAAGACATGTAAAGATTAAAGAGAAAAAGAATATTTCTTCTTGCTTGACGTGAACAAAGAAAATGAAAAAGAAATCCAATGACCAAACTCGTGCATGGTCCAGCGCTTTTGATAAATAATGTACTCATCAATGGCAATCCAATGTCTGTATTTGATGTGTAGTTGTGGTAGATCGAAATATGTTGAGCATGAACGAGAATTGATGCGAAGAAATGACCCAATTCATGGAGTGTCATTTCCAAAATAGCAGCAACCACAAAGAGCATGGTAGAGTTTATAATAATATTTCTCTGCATTGTTTTCCTCCTTCATAAAGCGCGCGCCGCGGTTGCTGCTGCCCGCTCTATCATTTGAGCAATAAAAGTTCCTTGGAATTATGGTATGTGCCGTCACCGGAAAGATGTCGTCCTTTTTCTCATGGTATAAATATTGAACGTCCCTACCGGATTTTTTTATTGTGCTATGCAAGACTTCTTCCAAGTCCATTTTTAAAACAGTGCTTCAGCAAATATCCGTTCCCCAAAATAAACGAAAATATAGTTTGAATATAAATAATAGAGAGAACGATCTAATTCATTTTTTCTTGCTCATCATCTCTTTTTCGATTTTTTTCTTCTGTCACACCATCTACCATTTACCATCTATCTTCTTCTAAGCAGTCACAAGCTTCGCTTATTTTTTTTGCATCCGACTCATCTATCTTTTCCCTTCGTACTTCTTCCACACGCTTTTTGCAATCCGCGCGATAACGTTGTCGCGTACATTCTCATTCGCCGTCGAGTTGGTCATAAACACGACAAGAATTGCGTGCTGTCCGTTCGGCAATGTGATAATGCCTGCATCATTTGTCGCCGCTGCTACACCGTGTGCATTTTCGCCGGATGATCCTGTCTTGTGTGCAACAATCGCATGCAACGGCAGCAAACCTCTCAATCGTCCCGGAGATGTAGTTGTCTCTTCCAGCAACCGCAGAAGATATGACGTGCTGGTATCGGATAATATTTTCCCGTCGTAAAACATCCGGATCAATTTGCGCATCGCAAGCGGCGTGCACCAGTTCCGGAATTGCACATTCCACTCGTGCGCCATTTCCTCTTCCGTTGCAGCAATTGCTATATCCGTTACGCCAAGTCCGTGTACGAATTGATGGACAACGTTAGTTCCTCCAAGAAGACGGAATAATACATCGCATCCATTGTTATCGCTTTGTGAAACGGTGAACGAGAGAATCTCGTGCAGAGATAATGCCGTATCGCTTTTGGGATATTTTTCTCGCATTGGACTCCATGTCTTCAACCGTAAATCTTTTTTCGTGATAAAAATATTCTGATTCAGCGATAGCGTTCCTTCATCCACCCGTTTCAATACTGCCAGCGCTAACGGAAATTTATACACACTCTGCATCGGATATCGTCCGTCGCCTCCAACAGAAAGCGTGTCGCCTGTTTCAATATTTTCAAATGCCACACCGATTGTCCCGTTCGCCTGTGTTACGATTTGTTGAACTTGATTTCGTAACAAATCGATTTGCGCAGATGCCGCGGATGAGCACATCACACACAACACCAATATATTTTTAAACATATTCTTCATCTTTCATTATTCTCCACCATCCTTCAGCCATTCGCCACCCTCCATCCCTTCACAATCAGCCAAACGGCGAGAACCATTTCCTGTAGTGCGATCGGAAGGAATAAAAGAACCTGTACCGTTGAATAAAATTCCGTGACATTGAACAACACCAGCAAAACACCCAGAAGCCACAACGGCGCACCGACTAATCCCCACAGCGACAACCATCGGGGAAGAAGCCTGAATTGAAAAAAGACAATATAGTACATCAGCGCACCGAGAATAAATGCCGTGTATGCCCAGATATCGGACCAGTACCGAACTGACTGAAGCAATGCACCCAGCGTTTGAAAATGAGACGCCGGCGGACAGCCTGCCTTCACAAATTCCTGACTCAGCGTCACAAGCAGCATCAATGCAATGACATCGATTATCCAGATCGCCGCTTCCATCAAACGGAAACAAACGGCACCGAGTGCCAGTCCTTCCCGGTATTTTCGCAGCACCGGATACAGCGAAATCGAAATACCTGCACCTGCAAACGCCATCACTACTTCAAACAGCGCTCCGAGTTTTACCGATGGCCCGATTGCCGAAAGCCGGCTGAGAAAATCCGGTGTGCCTGTCGGGCCGGTAAAAGAAACGCTCACCATACCTGCCAGCGTTGTTACAAGCAGCAGCGTTCCGGCGATGATAGAAATTTTTCTATTGTTATCCATACATTCCCTTCCGTTTGTTTGTTCACACACTTGTACGGATCAACCCAAAATAAGTTGCTGCACCGTTTTAGCATACAGCAGTGCGCTGATGGCAAGCATCAGCATCTATTGTCTGGGTTTCAGATCGTTCTTCGCAAACCGCTCCTAAATAGACCTGAGAATGCATTTCATTCTATGGTTGCACAGGCGGTAAAGAATCCATTCGGGGCACCATTTGCTTTCTGTTTCAATATTTTTTTACAACGGAGCATTGCGATGCAGCACTGTCAACAGCTTCAGTATTTCCCCCATATTGTCGAATGCATTTTTCAGGCGATTTCCGATGATCTCCGGATGAGGGTTCAATTTGACAATTGACCGCATCGCCTCACTTAATAATTCTCCCGATGGTGTAATTTCCTGTTCCATTTCATGAATTTCATCATGGGTCAGGGACCCCGGCGTAGTCCTCTGCAGTTTTGAGAGAAAGACAGCTTGATCTGCCAACACACTTTCTAATGAACTTACGATTTCTTCTAATGGAACCATACCGATGTCTCCTTATGGTGATCACATCAAAACGTTTCGCAAAATTATAATACTATTCAAGAATTAACAGGCCAATAACAAAATACACAATTTCTCACTTCAAAACTTCCTCATGCTTCGTTCGCCACTCCCAGAATGCGTTTTCCATCTTGCAGTTCCTGCCACATCAATTCCCTGTCGTGCTCTTCATGCTGTTGTGCATCGTCGTCTAAACTCAACTCCTGCGGCAGGTTCATCGCTTGTCGGCGGACATATTCGTCATATGCTCGCTCGCAGCCGCGCACAAGCACTTTGCGCTCCATCGCTGCCGCCAGATCAAAAATGGCTTTCCGCCAATCGCCGGCTTCTGCTATCGGCAAGGGCTCATCGAACTTCTGTAAATACCTGATAACATGATCAATGTCCTCGTCCGCTTCCTTCCGCTGCTGTGCGCGCTGCACTGCCTGATAATACCGTATCAACTCTGCGGATTCGAACGCACGGATAAACGTTTCGATGGTCTTCGGATCGTTTGCTGAAATCCACGGCCTGTCGTCTTTGTTGTTCTGTGCCGGAGTTCCGGTATCGGCACGTGCCCGGCGTGCGGCATATCGAAATGGACGTTCTTCCTCTCCGCGGATATCCGGCAGTTGTTTCCATGCCGCTCCCATCAATGAATCGCAATACTCATACCATGCGGGGTACAATATTTCGACTCCCTCTTCGCTGTTGACCACCAGGACATCGTATCGCTGCCATGGATTGTGCCACACCAAATGTTGTTCGTACGCATCGCTGTGCAGGTACTGCATATACCGCTCGTATTCATCCTGTGTTATCGGCGGAAGGAACGGGCATCGCTCGATCAGCGCGCCCCAGTATTCAAAATCGTACGTCTGCCGTACCTCCGGCAGATCGATCAGTCCGGCGCGCCACCGGCACTGAAGTTCGAACAGTTTTCGCTGTTGTATTTCCCAGAGATGGCCGTGCGCGTTTTCTTCATCGTACAATAACCGGTATGCATCGTACATCGAACATTCTTTCCCGTCCGTCATCAGCTCCGCTTTTTTCTTTGCGTATGCCGGAATAAATGTTTCGACGCTTTCTTGTTGGTAGGTGGAAAAGAATGCTGCGTAATTCGCATCCGTCCGTAATGCTTCCTCCGTTGCTACCCGAATTTTCGCCTGCTGCTCCTCTACCTCTTTCCACAGTTTCCTCATGCTGTTCTCCTCTCTTTGTACCGAAACACTCAATCCGAATTTATGAAATTACTCTGATATTCCATTTATCATACTGTTCCCATCGATTATATGCAACAGATGTTAGTTTTATTAGCTGAATTTTCGCTCGATACTAAGCAATTAATCCCGAGAAATTAAAAAGCCGTACTCATTGCTGTAAGAAGCTCAGAAGACACGTAATAGTAATTCTGTGGAGGACGGAATCCTTTTACTTTTTTTCTTAGAACATTTAAATGAATTGGATTCGGTAGTTTTTCTGGTCTCGAGACATAGATTCCATATCCAAGACTTGCACCTTCATAATATTGATCAAATATTTGTTTTGTTATCCCGGCTTCGCTACTCACCCGTTTCCATAATTTTTGGGGGGATTCCGAAATTATTTTTTTCACCTGTATTTTCCCCACTAAAGATTTTACAGGAGATGATACATATATGATAATATAATCACCTTCTTTAACTTTTGGACATATTCGTCGTAACTCTATTTTTTTTTGTCCAAGAAATATTTTCTCGGCATATTTGGGCTTTATTGAAAGAAGGACTATTTTTTTATTATGTGAAAACATTTTTATTTTTCGATACCCATTTTATATAACGTATAAAAAGATTCTTGCTTTATTTCATATGGTGCTTGTAAGCTAATGTTTTTTCCCTCTGAATTGAATATAATATTTTTAAGATCACAATAATTTATTGTTTTGTCAAAAAGTTCAGTATTGGTAAAACGAAAAGCCATAATTTCTTTATTAATATCATGCTGTGCTATCTCGTATACATTTTGCCATTCATATATTCCCAAATGTTGGTATCGTCTAAATAATTCTTTAGGGCCAGCAATTGCTATTTCTTCAACAAGAGATGAAGCTCTAATCCCTTTTGATCCAGGATAATTTTTATTATAACTTACATACCATAAAATTCTTGAAGGCGCTTTTAATATTAAAGGTTTGCTTGATCTATAATATACATTTTGGTTATTCATTACTAATTTAGGTTCAGCTCCAAATAATTCTGTATTTGCTATTTCTTCATCAAAAAGATTAAATGGCCACAAC
>DATKMP010000114.1:0-3319 GCA_035541775.1 Bacteroidota bacterium
CGCCGGTAACAATTTCGTTCATCAAGCCCTTATCTAACTCGTTCATTTCGTCGGCGCGCATTTCTGCTTCCAGCAAACGATCGAGATACGCATCTGAACGTTCGATGCGGTTAAGAATTTTTACCGCTGTTCCTCGCGGACCTGCATAGATGCGTTCTTTATGGGGCTCTATTGTTGCTCCTGTTTCCTGCATTACGACCTTTTCTCTATCCCGAATTTTTTAATGGGAATACATTTCTCTAATTAAATTTTTCGTTCACCGATTGTCATTTCAAAAACAATTCGGAACAATGTTTCTTCTTCACTGTTCATCTTTACGTTTCGCCGATTCATCACTTGCTTTGCAACAGCAATGGCTTTTTCCAGCTCGTAGGTGGATATTTCGCTCGTACTGCCCCACACAAACGATGGAATAGATTTTACGGGAAATCCTGAACCAAATACATTGCTGCACACGCCGACAACCGTTCCCGTGTTAAACATTGTATTGATACCGCTCTTGGAATGGTCGCCAATGGTGACACCGACAAATTGAAGTCCCGTATCGACTGGGCTCCCATTCACTGGCACTTTAACCGAGCCGTAATTATTTTTTAAATCGCTGTTGTTTGTATCCGCGCCAAGGTTCACCCACGAGCCGAGATACGAGTGTCCTAAAAATCCGGCGTGTTGTTTGTTAGAATAACTTTGCAAAATACTTTCTTCCACTTCGCCGCCGACTTTGCAGACTGGCCCGATCGTTGTGTTTTCATAAATTTGTGCCCCGGCTTTGATCATGGAGCCTTCTTCAATTGCTGCCGGTCCGACTATCACAGCATTGGGAAATACTTGAACTTTTTTCCCGATGTAAATCGGCCCCTCTTCTGCATCCAGCACCGCTCCCGGTTTTATGACTGCACCGGAATCGATGGACACATTTTTTTTCCCAATGATATGAACGCCGGTATGTACTTTTCCGCGTATCTTTTTTCCCGCCGGAACGAACGCTCGAAAATCTTTTTCAATCCACGCTCCATTGGCATGCACCAACTCCCATGGATATTTTACCAATTCCACATCAACTTCTTTTTGGGGCAGCCCTTCAAAATCAGAATGAGAAAAAATACCGGTAAAATTTTTGGCGATTTTTTCTAATGCCTTGCCATGAACAAACGCAGCGACAACCGTATCGCCCTTCACATACACAATATCGTTCTTTGACGATAGCGGAATTTTCAAGGAAAAATTTTTATCGGCAAGGACACGGCCATTGATCAAAAGGCAACGGTCGAGGGGAAATTTGTTCACCCCATGGTTCGGTTCTTTTGCTTTCAATGCATCGGCAAGATACGAACGGCACAAAAGAACCATGCGGGCAGATGGATAGGCATACCGAATTTTTTCGCGCAGCGTTGTGATGCCGCAGCGTAAATCATAAACAGGACGGAAATAAACTAAGGGGAAGAAATTCGAAACAAGTGCGTCTTCAAACAGGCATACAGTCGATGCCATCGGTCAACTCCTACTCATTGTTGATGAATGTTTGTGGTGCATTCCCACACTATTACCGATAACAAAAAAAGCGGAATGCTTTGTCACATCCCGCTTTTTGATAAGACACGCGTTGCTTATGCTCCAGCAGGTGTTGCTGCCGGTGCAGCCGTTGCTCCTTTTTTTGCATACTTTTTATTGAAGCGTTCCACACGTCCGGCAGAATCCAATAATTTTTGTTTGCCGGTAAAATACGGATGGCAGTTAGAGCAAATTTCAACATGGATATCGCCGCCGGTGGAGCGTGTTTCAAACTTATTACCGCACACGCAATATACCGTGGCTTTTTTATATGTCGGGTGAATACCGTCTTTCATTGCATTTCCTCTATGTTCTAAATTTCAATGTATTTAAGATAAAAAAAAATGCGATAACTTGCAAAAGATATTTACAGCCGCACTGGGCACATCTCGTTTTTTTTGTCGTTATACTTCTGTGAATCTGGTTATAATATAATCTGTCGGCGGAACTTTGACGCCTTGCTCGCGAAGAAGGCGAAGCATTTGCCCGCGATGATTGATGGAATGATAATTTATTTGCAGCACCATATCGAACAGCTTGACACTCAAGGTTGTTCCGTCCGACGGGCGTGCGAACACGACAGCAGTTTCTAAATCCGCTTCATTTTTTGATTCAAGCAATTCGATCCAGCGTGTGACGCTTTCATCCCATTTAATTTTCAGTTGATCCATCGGCAGCGATGTTCCGAACCATTCATTGGCACTGTCTGCTTGTTCGTTGGTAACCCTGTTCATCCATTTATTTTGCGCGGAGATAAGATGGCTAAATAATTTCACTGTTTCGTCTTTTTCCGGAACTTGCTTCATTGCCTCGAGGATTCTGTGATTCGCCCAATCGTTATATTTAAAAAAATCGATAAGATATTGTTTCATAGTTCCTTTGGTTTGTGTTCAAGGGATTTGCTCATACATAAACTGTTTGCGTTGCCGATATAGTATCCATAATTATCAATGCGCTCATAACCAAAATGAGAGTAGAACTGTATCGCAGCCGCTTGCTTGATACCCGTTTCCAGAATTGCCGTCGAATATCCGGAATCATGCGCCCATCGTTCCAGTTCTTGCATTATCGATCGTGCAATTCCTTTTTCGCGATATTCTGGACGAACAAAGATTCGTTTGATTTCAACCGTCTTCATATCCATCGATTTGAAGCAGCCACATCCCACAGGAATTTTATCTTGATATGCGACAACCACCGTACTGAGAGACTCGATAACATTGAACGGATGGTACTGCGCTTGCACATCGCCGTACAGAATGATACGCTCGAGATCTAATAAACCCGTGAGATGCCGAAAATCTTTATTGTCACTATTCGTGCGAGCAAGTGTCATCCTGGAGCCACCTCCATTCTTTCTTTATCCTACTCATTTTTATGATAAGTTACAATACTTTAAAAATATTTTTATCATCATATTCAATTTCTAAGTACATAAATCTTTCCTTGAATTTCCGGTGCTATTTCCATAGATTTCGTGTGTGAAAAAATTTCTTTATCTATTGATTGGTGTGTTTATCGTCTCCTCTATGCTCATGGCACAAGATGGAACGTATGATTTTCTCCGTCTCGATGCCAGCGCGCGCACGGCAGCCATGGGCGGCAGTTTTGTTTCGATGAAAGACGACCCCAACGTTATTTTTTATAATCCTGCTTCCATCGCAACGGTAACGCATCCGCAAGTATCGTTTAGTTATTTGGATCATTTGTTGGATGTAAATTCCGGAACCGCAAGTTTTGCACAGCCAGTGGATGGTATCGGCAGCAT
>DATKMP010000115.1:0-6162 GCA_035541775.1 Bacteroidota bacterium
CGTAAATTTATATATAATATTTTGGTGAAGCTTATGGGTGTAATTTCTTGCTTTCCTCCCTTAAATGCAAGAAATGTTTTTTAAGGATAGAAAACAAAAACGCTCCGCCGGCATGACGAAGCGCTTTGGGAATGTAAACAATGCAGGAATGTTTCTCTTATCTATTCACCGCGCCCATTGTCCGTTCCGGGTACCGCAATCCTTTTGCCGACCCGACCGGCACGGCTGCGTTGATGCGTGCAAGATCGCCCGCCGATAAAGAAAGATCAACCGCTTTTATATTTTCTTCTAAATATTTTCGTTTCTTCGTTCCCGGTATAGGCACGATATCTGTTCCTTGTGCAAGCAGCCATGCTAACGCCAATTGTGCAGGTGAACATTTCTTCTCTTGAGCGATGACTTCGAAACGTTTATACAATTCAACGTTGGATTCGAAATTATCTCCTTGAAAACGCGGATGAGTTCTTCGGAAATCATCGCCGGCCAAATCGGTTGCATTTTTAAAAGCACCGGTAAAAAATCCACGGCCAAGCGGACTGTAGGGAACGAAGGTAATTCCCAGCTCGCGACACGTCGGCAAGATCTCTGCTTCAACATCGCGTGTCCAGAGTGAATATTCTGTTTGCAGTGCAGCAATTGGGTGAACTTTGTACGCGCGGCGGATCGTTGCCGGCGCTGCTTCCGATAGACCGAGATTTTTGACTTTCCCTTGCTTCACAAGTTCCGCCATTGCGCCGACGGTTTCTTCAATCGGAACTTGTGGGTCAACGCGATGCTGATAATAGAGATCAATATAATCGGTGCCGAGTCGCTGCAAACTTGCATCGCAAGCCGCCCGGACATAATCAGGCCGGCCATTGATGCCAAGAAAACTTCCATCGCTGCCTCGCACATTGCCGAATTTTGTTGCCAGAATAACATTGTGACGATTTTCATGTAATGCCTGGCCTACAAGTTCTTCGTTTTTTCCAACGCCATACATATCGGCGGTATCAAAAAAATTAATTCCCAATTCCATTGCGCGATGAATGGTGGCAATCGATTCGTTGTCGTCGCGGCCGGAATAAAAATCGGACATTCCCATGCAGCCAAGTCCGAGCGCTGAAACTTTTACTCCGCTTTGCCCTAAATTTCTATAGTCCATATTCATTCCTCCAAAATATTGTAAGATGATCCAAGAATGATGTTGTCTTTCGTTATAAACAAAAATTGTGCATCGAATCGTTCCACTGATCATTTAAGGCGCAACGGTATCGACGGTTTCCAATTTATCTCCTTCACGCTTATCTGCGCGCAACAACAGAATCGCAAAAATCAATCCCACAAAGCCAAGCATCGAAAACATGATCATACTTGCCGTATAATTTTTTGTCGCATCACGCAGCAATCCGTTAAGCCATGGAAATAATGCAAGTCCGAAATTCTGAATCGTCGTTGTTAATCCGAATGCTGTACCAACTCGATTCTTTTCGACAATGAGCGGAATGGATGGCCACATTGCTGCCGGCACCATGACAAACGCTGCACCGAGAATGATCATGGGCAATGCCGGAGGAACCATGGTGAATGCCATCGTAAGAAATGCCGGCACCATAAAAATGGAACCGAGCACCATCACCGAAGCTCGTTTGCCGATTTTATCGACGAGTTGTCCGAAGAATGGTGCAAGGCACATCGAAGCAAAGATGATGATCGTGGTTGTTCCGCCTGCCGTACTGAACATGTGGATGATGTTGTAAAATACTTGCGTAAAAAATCCGCCTTCCGATCCGATCGTGAGCGGCAACCCCCATTTACTGTTGAAGAAATCCGTGGAGAGCGCCGTGAACGGGAAGATGGCAGAATAAAAAGTGAGGCAGAGCAGCGTAACGTACCAATACGACGCTTTAAATTTTTTAATATCGGAAAAAACAATTTTATCGCCGCCGCCTTCTTCTTGGAGCTTCAATGCTTTTTCGCCATGCATATCCATGCCGACATACAAGAGATTCGCAAATAAAGATAGCACGCAAAAGATTACTGCTGCCCAGAGTGCGGCGCTATACGTTCCGAAATAATCGGCGATCAACGCTTCGGTGTTGAAGCTGAATAACGTTCCGAGTCGGCTTAGTGTTAAACCGACGCCAAACGCGAATGCAAGTTCTTTTCCTTTAAACCACCGTGTGAAGATGGCGCTTTGTGCAACAACGAGCGATTCCGATCCCCATCCGAAAATAAATCTTCCAAAAAATAAAATCCAGACATTGGGAGCAATTGCAACGATCAATGCACCGATCGTGACGAGTCCGGAAAAAATCATGCTTGCCTTCCGTGTGCCGACTTTATCGATGAGTAAGCCGCCGATGAAAACGGAAAGAATTGCTGCGACGCTATAAAGTGTATATGTTTGTCCGATGGTTTCGCGATCTAATCCAAGAGCTTTTGTCAACACGGGAGCGATTGCGCCGATGCTATCATATGCAAAATAACTTCCAAAAGTGAGAATGCTAACAACAATGAGAATAGTGTAGCGATAAATTCGTCCGGTGGGATGAAAGAAACCAACGGAAGGGGAGATTGTATCAGTCATGAGAGGTCCAAGAGAATGTTATTGATGTGTGAGACAAAAAAAAAACGCTGCAAAGGAATTTCTTGCAGCGTTTCGATATTACAAGCTACTGCACATTCTTCAAAATCGCCAGCAGATATTTCCAGTACTTTTCTACTGTGTCGATATGAAGCTTTTCTTCCGGAGTGTGGACGCCTTCCATTGTTGGTCCCATCGAAAGCATATCCATCCCGGGATATTTTTCGCCGATGATGCCGCACTCGAGTCCGGCGTGAATGGCTTTGACTTCCGGTTCCTTTCCAAACAACGATGCATAAGTTTGCTTCGCGGTTTTTAAAATAGGAGAATCAAGATTCACTTTCCAGCCCGGATAGGCGTCGCTGACTTTGATATCTGCACCGCCAAGTACGAATACGGAGGCAACGGATTGCCCGATCTCATCGATTTCCGAAGCGACAGAACTACGCTGGCTTGTGACAACTTCGATTTTATTTTTATCGGATCGGATAATGGCAACGTTCGTCGATGTTTCGACTAAATTCGGAATGTCCGCGCTCATCTTGATAACGCCATGCGGCAGGGCAGAGATCATGCGCAATAATTTTTCTTGCAGCGGCTTTTTCAAGACTTTTCCATTTTTCTTTCCTTTGATTTCTTCGAGAACAATGGAAAGTTTCGGATCGATGCTTTCTAATTCCGCCTTGATGATCGAATCGAATTGTGAAACGAGGGCATTGGCTTCGTTCAATTTTTTTGTCGGAATATAAACAAGCGCTTCAGCTTCGCGCGGAATGGCGTTGCTTTTGTTGCCGCCTTCAATCGAAGCGATGCGGGCATTGATTTTCTGAAGTGCGATTAAGACGCGATTTAAAATTTTGATCGAATTGCCGCGGCTTTTATCGATCTCTGCACCGGAATGCCCGCCTTTTAATCCGCGCACTTTGACAATCGTGGATGTGTAATTTACCGGAGCGCTTTCGTATGCGGCTTTCCACGTTGCTGTGATGTTCTGTCCGCCGGCACAACCCACATACACGATGCCTTCTTCTTCGGAATCGAGATTAAGAAGAATGCGGCTCTTCACAAAATCCGGCTGCAAATTATTAGCGCCCGTCAACCCGGTTTCTTCATCGATCGTGAATAAGAATTCTAACGGTCCGTGTTCTAAGGATTTATCTTCCATAATAGCAAGATTCGTTGCAACGGCGACGCCATTGTCGGCGCCAAGTGTTGTCCCGTTGGCAGTCAGAAAATTATCTTTGACGATGAGTTCGATGGGATCTTTATCGAAATCATGAACTTTCTCTTTGTTTTTCTCGCCGACCATATCGAGATGTCCTTGCAAACAGATAGAAGGTTTGTTTTCAAAACCTTTCGATGCCGGTTTGCTGACGACGACGCTCAGAAATTTATCGCGCTTGACTTCTAACCCGAGCTTCTTTGCGGTTTCGACAACATAATCCGAAATCTTTTTTTCATTTTTTGAGCAGCGGGGAATTTTGCTGATCTCTGCAAAATATTTCCACACTAACTCCGGCTTTGTTCCTTGGAGTGGATTCGACATAACAACCTCTTTTTATTTATGAGTGATAGTATTTTCTTTTTTCATCACTTCTACATGACCGCAGTCGGCGGTGCAGGTTCATCTGCTTTACCGGCTTTGGATAATGGAATGTAGATTAAATATAATGCCAGGACAGCAAACACGGGAATTGCCAACCATCCTGCGATGGCTTCAAATCCGCCGACGCTCCAGAATTCCGGAATGTGGCTGACTTGGTCGCGTATGAACACAACCGTCGCAATAAACAATCCCATCAATGCTTCGCCGGCGATTAACCCTGAAGCGGAAAGAATGCCGGCATTTTCGACGCGAGCTTTTTGTGCGTCGTTGTAACCGCGTTTTGCTGCGCGCTTATCGACGTAGCCGCGGATCAATCCGCCGATGAAAATCGCAAACGTTGTTTCCAACGGAAGATACATTCCCACAGAAAACAACATCGGGCTTTTGACTTTGATCATAATTAACGAAATGCCGAGCGCAATTCCAACGAGCACCAACGGCCACGCCATTTCTCCGCCGACAATTCCTTGCGACAACGCTGCCATCAATCCGGCTTGCGGTGCAGGAAGTTTTGGGCCTCCGAATCCGCCGGTTAATGGATTGCTGGCGAGATCTGAATTGTGTAACACATATAACGGGAAAAACATCACCAGGCCGGCAAGAATAACGCCGATAATATCGCCGATCTGCATTTTGGAAGGCGTTCCGCCGAGAATGTGTCCGACTTTTAAATCCTGTAACATTTCACCTGCAACGGCGGATGAAACGCACACAACGGCTGCAACACCGAGCACAGCCGCGACGCCTTGCATGCCTTTTGCACCGATGATGACCATCACTAAAGCGGCAATGACGGTCGTTGCAAGTGTCAATCCGGAAATAGGATTGTTGGAGGAGCCGATCATACCGACTAAGTTGCCGGAGACGGCTGCGAAGAAAAATCCGGTAATTAACATCACGAGCGCTGCGAGAATTGCGCCGAGGAAATTTTGTGTGAAGTAAAAATATAATCCGATCATCAATGTGAAAATAATAATGATGCCGAGGATGACAATTTTGAATGACAAATCTTTTTGTGTCCGTTCAGTCGATGCCGTTGCTGTTGCCGATTTGCGGACATCGGCAATACCGCGTTTGATGCCGAGAATTAAATTCTTGCGCATCTTCCAAAGTGTATAACAAGCACCGACAAGCATTCCGCCGACGGCAATCGGACGAACGATGTAGCGATAAAGATGTCCGGTCAAAGTCATCCATGCAAGATCGGAATTTCCGTTTGCAGTAACGATATATTTATCGATCATTTGCGGACCAAGGAAGAAGACAAGCAGCGGGACAAACAATCCCCACGCCAGAACTCCGCCTGCAAAGTTCAATGCACCGAGTTCCGGCCCGATGATATATCCAACGCCGATGTATGCCGGTGTTGCCGCTGGCGCAGAAATAGTCGTGATGCCGCCGCCGAGAATTTTTTCGGAATTTTCTTTCAATCCTAACTTCACAAACGATTCTTTCACACGCCCGACGGCCACTTGAAAATCATTCGATGAATGGAAGATATTCAATCCATCCAACAATTTAATAAATGCACCGACCGCCATCGCTTTGAATAATTGAATTGCTGCTTCGGCGCCGCGCTGTCCGGCTTTGTGAATTTCTGATGCAGCGACGGATTCAGGAAAGGGAAGCGTTGGGTCTTCAACCATGACACGGCGAAGAATCGTGACGAACATTATTCCCAGAATGCCGCCGAGAATCATCAACGCTGCTGCCGTGAGATACTCTTCTAACATGTTCTGCGGATTGAATGTCCAGATATGCAAAATGACAAATGCAGGAATGGTGAAGATCGCGCCTGCTGCAACCGACTCGCCGATGGAACCGACAGTTCGTGCAAAATTTTCTTCCAGCAAAGTTCCTTTCATCGCTTTCAATAATGCCATGCCGATTACGGCTGCGGGATATGTTGCCGCAATCGTCATACCGGCTTTTAATCCTAGGTACGCATTTGCTGCACCGAGAATGGCGCACATCACCAATCCGATGAGCA
>DATKMP010000116.1:0-4150 GCA_035541775.1 Bacteroidota bacterium
CTTCGTCAGGATTGTCGCCTTCAGAAATTTGAAGCATCGGCACTTCGTTCGCTCGTTGCTGCCTGATACTTCGATAACGGAATGCATCTTTCGCCAAATTCCCGCTGATGCGCAGAAGGTATGCAGCAAAACTTAATTGCGGCCGCAGTATTGCCCGATGCTCCCACACTCGAATAAACGTTTCTTGCACAAGATCGTGCGCAAGATCCTTCTCCCCCGTTTGATACATCATTCTCCGAAACAGCATCGGCTGGTATCGTTCAAATAATATCCGGAATGCTTCTGTATCGGAATGTTTCACCTGCTCAAGCAACCACATATCGGGAACTTTTTCTTCCACGTTTCCTTACTGGTTTTTAAATGATCATAGCAAAGATACGTTGCATACCTATGATTTGCAACCATTCAACATTTTTTTTTGCGATGGCAATAGGTAGTTGATGACGGATAGTCGTTTTTAAGTTATGGGCAACCAAGTTTTGGCAACCATCGAACTGTGGAGGAAATTATGAAACAGTACGGAATAATCATCATTTTGCTGTGTGTGTTCATTTCCTGCAAACACAATCCTGCCGGGCCGGATTCGGGGAATTCAGCAATGCCAAGTTCCCAGATCGATAAAAATATCGTTCAAGAAGATAATAGTTTTGGCTTCAAGCTGTTCAACAAATTGAGCGGCGAGCAACTCGATACGAATGTTATCATTTCTCCGCTCAGCATTTCCACCGCATTCGGGATGGCGTTAAACGGCGCTCACGGTGCTACCTTAGATTCGTTAGAACAAGCTCTCGGCAAATCCGGAATGTCGCTGGATGCCATCAATGCATATTATCAAACGACCGCCGCCACACTCGCTAATTTGGATGCAAATGTAAATTTTCAAATCGCAAATTCCATCTGGTATCGCAGCGGATTTTCCGTCCTTCCGAAATTTTTAAATGACAACAAAACGTACTTCGATGCAGAAGTGCAAGCGTTAAACTTTGCATCGGCGGATGCTGTTGCCACTATCAACAACTGGGTCAGCACGAAGACCAACGGAAAAATTCCGACGATCCTTCAATCCATTCCCGAAAGCGCCATGCTGTACCTTATCAACGCAATCTATTTTAAAGGAAACTGGACGTATCAATTCAATTCGCAATTTACAAAAGATGCGCCTTTCACATGCAACAACGGAACTGTGGTTGCCTGCCATATGATGTCGCAGGAAAGCAAGTTTGCGTATTATGCCGACAGTACGTTACAGGCAATCGATCTGCCGTACGGCAATGGTTCCTTCAGTATGACGATTTTGCTGCCAAGCGCCGGAACGAACATCGATCAATTTGCAGCAACGCTCACGCAAAGCCAGTGGAATTCGATTGTGAGCAGTATGGATTCTACAACGGTCGATGTCTATCTTCCAAAGTTTCAATTGAATTACGGCAAATTGCTCGGGAAAGATTTAGCGTCGATGGGAATGGGAATTGCATTCAGTCCCGCCGCAGATTTTACGCACATCGATTCTGCAGGCGGTATAGCGATCAGCGATGTGCTGCACAAAACCTTTATCGAGGTAAGTGAAGAAGGAACGGAAGCTGCGGCAGTGACTGTTATCATATTTATCGCAACCACTATGTCTGAGGGCGGACATACAAATATTCCCCCCATTATTCGTATCAACCACTCATTCATCTTCGCCATTCGCGATCATCAAACCGGAACAATTTTGTTTATCGGAAAAGTGGTAAATCCCAACGGATAAAAAATTCATAACTGTTGCTTCTCCATGAAAAGGTGCCTTATGAAATACTTCGTTATCGTACCAATCTTCTTCTTAGCATTGGCTTCCTGCCGGCACAGTCCCACAGAAACAGCACCGGTTACTCCGCCGGCAGAATTTACGGCGGTCGAAAAAAACATTATCGCCGCAGACAACAACTTCGGGCTCTCGCTGTTCAATAAACTGAGCGGAGAACAAAAGAACGCCAACGTTATTATTTCTCCGTTGAGTGTTTCGATGGCATTCGGCATGCTGCTGAACGGCGCTAACGGTGCAACGTTCGATTCCTTGGAACAGGTTCTCGGAAAATCGGGATTATCATCGGATGAAATGAATATTTCGTATCAGACTATTTCCAACACTCTTACCAATTTGGATGCAAACGTAAATTTTCAAATTGCAAATTCCATCTGGTATCGCAGCGGCTTTTCTGTCCTTCCGAAATTTTTAAGCGATAACCAGACCTACTTCAATGCTGAAGTGCAAGCATTAAACTTTTCATCGGCCGATGCTGTTACCACCATCAACAACTGGGTCAGCACAAAGACCAACGGAAAAATTCCTGCTGTTTTAAACGGACTGATTCCAGACAGCATCGTGCTCTATCTTATCGACGCCATTTATTTTAAAGGAACGTGGACATACCAATTTAATGCGGCCAATACAAAGAATGCTTCGTTCACTTGTAGCAACGGAACCGTGGTTACCTGCAATATGATGTCGCAGGAAAGCAAGTTTGCGTATTATGCCGACAGTGCGCTACAGGCAATCGATCTACCGTACGGCAATGGATCGTTCAGTATGACCATTCTGCTGCCAACTATAAACACCGACATCGATCAATTTGCAGCATCGCTCACGCAAAGCCAGTGGAATTCGATTGTGAACAGTATGGATTCTACAACAGTCGATTTGTATCTTCCAAAATTCAAATTGGAATATCAAAAAGAACTCAACAACGAATTAATGGCTATGGGAATGGGTATTGCGTTCGGCATCCATGCAGACTTTTCACGGATCAGTGCAGACGGCGGTTTGGCAGTGAGCAACGTTCTTCATCAAACGTTCGTTGAAGTAAATGAAGAAGGGACAGAAGCCGCAGCAGTGACAGTTATCGGGATAAAATATACGGCCGTTCTTGAGATGCCTGCGATGAACATGAACCATTCTTTTATTTTCGCCATTCGCGATCATCACACCGGAACGATTTTGTTTATCGGAAAAGTAGTAAATCCGAATTCATAAGAACGAATTCTGTTCTGGTTATTATGAAAGAAAAATGAAACATCTCTTATTCATAACGCTCATATTCCTTTTCTGGGAATGCCATTTAGATATTCAAAATGTTCTCAGGAAACTGCAACATCTAAAACGGACAGTATCAAAGTTTTTTATACCTTTTAGTATTGAATGCCGCAAGAGTGCGACGAGATTGACGAAATTATTCATAACGACGTTATTATTCTTTTTTGCGTGCCGCACCGATCAAGCCACACAGCCGGTTCAACAATCGCCGTACGAACAATGGAAATCGCTGAACATTCGCCATTATACGGTCAATCAATTATATAGGTGTTATTGCATCGGAGCAGGGGTTCCGATGCAACTTACTGTATGCAGCGATACATTATGCAGGTGACACCGTGCAACGATTCGATATCAACACAAACAATTTCCGCGAGAAGGTTCATCACGATTGATTCGTTATTCAAGATGATCCAATCGCGAAATTACGATTCGATTGAAGTCACTTACAACGTTCAGTACGGATATCCGCAAATTGTGGATATCGATCCACAAAATCATCCAAGAGATGGAGGCATTCGTTATGAAACATCGAATCTGCGATTCCAATAATCGCAAGATGTTATTTTTAATTTCGGTGACCTTGACTGCATTGTTCATCAGTAGCTGTCATCACAGTACCGCACCGGATGATGAAATAAAAACGCTAACGGCAACATTTACTTTAACCGACACAACGGGGCACCCGGCGTCACAATTTCATTCAGGAGAAGAGTTTGTTCTCTTATCTTCAATTACAAATGCAACTCAAGATACGCTTATATATCGATTCGATATCTCTTTTAAAATTATAAAAAATGACTCTGTTATTATATACTCAACCGATGGATGTTCTATGCCACCGTATTACTACCCTGGTGATGGACATTTCTATCCCGGGCAAACCTTAACGAGCAATTGGATAGCTCCAACTCCAACCTGCAAAAGTTCAACGACAATACTTGCTCCAGGATCATATCAGGCATGCGTTTTATTACCGTATTTTTTAAATAGAAAAGTTGATTCTGTCGCACCAATTCCATTTACAATTATTCCATGAATAAAACAATATGGTTTATCTTTTCAAGTTTTAGTCTCTTG
>DATKMP010000117.1:0-23257 GCA_035541775.1 Bacteroidota bacterium
GTACGATTGGTCTTTTTCGGAATATGTGCCGCGCGAAAGAATGTATCGCTGGCGTTGTTCATCGAATCGCAGGCGCGCATAATGCCCTGTTGCGATAAACTGTGCGCCGAGCGCTTCAGCTTTTTTCAACAACGCATTCCATTTTATCTCTCGATTGCAAATGATACACGGGTTCGGCGTTCTGCCAAGCAAATATTCTTCGACAAAATTATCGATCACTTCTTTGCCAAATTCTTTTCGAAAATCGACGACGTAATGCGGAATGCCGAGCTTCGTCGCCACCATCCGCGCATCGTGCATTGCCGTCAAACCACAGCAGCTTGTTTCGTTAGAGACATTCCCTCCGACATCGTCGTAATCGTATGTCTTCATCGTCATGCCGATGACGTTGTAGCCCTCTTCTAAAAGCAACGCTGCCGCCACAGAAGAATCCACGCCTCCGCTCATTCCAACAACCACGGTAATATTTTTTTTGTCCATCATTTTGTTTTCTACTTTAAGATACGAAAGTATTGCTCGTAAGAGAAGTATTCCATCTTTGAAAGTAGAACAACAAAAAGGACCGAAAAATTCAACCGCCGTTTATAAATTCACATCCATCTGCATGCTGATTTGCTGCAACGTGTTCCCCGGAATTTCATCCCAGCCGCTGCCAAGTGACGAAACGCCGTTTTTCACCGAGCACGAAAATTTTGCATACAACTGCAAGTTTCTTCCAACTTCGTATTGCAAAAGAACGTACCAGCGCAATCCTTCTCCATACAACATGGCATTCGTAAATGCTCCCGGTAATTCGTCTTCGTACCGATACATTCGAGAATTATACGAATCCGTTTTATACATCGTGACCTGTAAATATGTCCGCAGATGATCGAACATTTTCCATTGAAGCGATTGCGAAAGAAGATAACCGTTTTCGTTGACCGCTAATAATTTTTCCTCAACGTGAACGCATTCGATTCTTGTTGAAAATTGCGCCGAGCGCAATGACGTATAGTTCACCGTGATTCTATAATTTCGTTGAATGCGGAAATCCAATTGCTGAATCGTTCTGCCGAAGTCATCTTCCGCATTGCAAAGATCCGGCGTTGATTTTCGTTTGGCATACAATTCCAATTCGCACTGTTTATTCCAGCGAAGTTCCATTAATCCCAGCGCATCGTTTCCCGACCCAGCCATATTCGTGTTCGGATCGAATTTTGGAAATCGAAATTGATCATAATACATCGACAGCCGCATCCAGGAAAAAAATTTTATTCTTGCCGCAGAATACAATCCGAATTCATTTGCAGCCGGATTGCCGTGTTCGCCGAATGCCGATGAATGCAGATTGAGAAACTCCGGCGAATAATTTCGCGCGACCAAACTCAACTCCAACGATGAAACCGGTTTTGCCGTAACACCGCCGATCCAAGCAGACGCATGTTCCGAAAAAGCTATTTCAGAAAAGAGATCGGTGCGTGTTGTCGTATAAGCGATATCGACACCGCGAACGTTGAGCTGTTGAAACGTGAGTGTATCGTTCGCCGAATTTAAAAATGGATGATCGAAAGAAGAATGATACGCCGTTGCACCGATCGTCCATTCGGGCAGCGGGTGCCAATGGAATCGGCCGCCGAGCATTTGCTCACCGGCGCTGTTTCGATGAGATTGTTCGGTCGGCGTTCGGAACAATCCGCTCGCATCCAGCGATGAAATCGTTCCCGCACTATCGACCATGGCATTGATCTCGCGATGCGAATACATCATCTGAAGCTGCAATGTGCTCCATTCTGTTGAAACGGCAATGCCGCGGCAAAAATTATTTTCATCGGTCGAACGGTATGGACGAATGCTGCTCTGATTATTTTTGTACGATGCGATCACGTCGCTGCTTTTGGAAATAAAAAACGATTGATTCAACACCAATCCGTCTCCGCTCGAAAACAAATAATCGCCGAGAATAAAATTCGTACGGATTTTTGGAATCGATCCGGCAACGTACCACGTCGTAAAATCCGTCAGCGATGGTTCTCCGGCATCTTTCTCTGCAAGGAAACCGGTTTCAAGCGATGTGAGTTCGGAACAGATTCCTGCCGTATCATAAATCGAAACCGTCAATCGATTATATTCTTTCAACGGCGAACCTTGATAAATATTTTCAACGTACCCTTCCCGCCGTTCTATTTCCGATGTGCTTCGCGTCAGGTACTGAACGGAACATGAATTATCATTTTTATCGGCATAGACATATCGCTGAAGCGTTGCATAATCTTCCGGAGTCATACCATCGACATTGAATAACTCCGCGACAGAATGAAATTGCTGCTGCCTTCGTCGTGCAACAATATTTTCAGCCAGCAAATGTGAGATGCCGGGAATACGCTGTAATTCTTCTGCCGTTGCCGTGCAAAGATTGATGGGATGATCACGCAGCCAATTAAATTCATCGGCAAGAACGCCGCGTTCATCTTCGGAATTTTCTAACAGCCACTCTTCTTCCACAGCGTGAGGCAGCACAAGCGTATCGACAACCGTACCATGTTGCGCAGGCAAGAATTCGGCCGTGCAAATCAGGAGTATCGAAACATCAACGATTTTCCTCATCACGTTTTCCCCATTGAATAGCAATCTCAATTTGATGCGTCCATCCTAATTCGGCATGGCTGTACCCTGCATAACCGAATTCGATTCCAGCATATCGTACAGAAAATCCCGCAGAATATTTATCCGGATTGTTTGCCATACCAAAGCGAAGCGCCAAAATATTTAAAAACGTTTTTTCGATGCCTGCTTTTAGCGATGCGTCATACCGAATATCTTTTTCAAGTTCCGTTGTCACTAGAAGATCGTTCACTGCTTTCCAGCCGACACCGACCGCGAAGCATTGCGGCAAATCATCATCTCCTTGTACATAAGAAGCATTCGTGATATTTTTAAAACAGCCGCCGATCATCACCGAAGGAACGATTTCCGCAAGCACGCCGGCATCGACGGAAACTACACTCGTGTTTCCGTACCGTGCAATTGCCAGAGAATGATAGTTCAACGACATGCCGCCGAACATATTTTTCGATATCGCTTTTCCCGCTCCGACACTGACTGTCGTTTCATTGTATAAATCGAAGCCAAAACGATCGACGGCAGCACCGAGCGAAATATGGTTGAGCGGCAGCGCCATCGCCAAAGCGGTTGTGCGTAATTCCGGTAAATCAAATTGTTGCGGCACGATAAATCCTGAAAGCTGGCAGCAAGAGATTCTCGACAACCCCGCCGGATTGTACTGAATGGCCCACGGATCATCTGCCACTGCAACATAGGTATTTGCCATGCCGATGGCTTTCACGCCGCGCCCGTTGTTTTCACCGGCTGCTTCCGCCGAACACGGAACGATCATCGGCAGCACACACGTGAAAATAATTCTTTTTGCTTGAGACCACCGGAGAAAATCTTTATATTTGTTCTGTTGAACATTTGATGGAACATACATGAAACGCTTCCTCCTCCTTGTTAGCATTTTCAGCGCAACAGTTCTGCTCCCTGCGCAAGAATTGAATTGTAAAATAACGGTGAATCTCGAATCAATTCCATCCGCGCAACGGAACAATCTTTATAATTTCCAAGCCGATGTGGAACGGTATGTCAATAATACGCACTTCTCGAATGAAGATATGAACGGCGAGAAAATCGATTGCACATTCGATATCTATTTCAAAACGTCATCCGGCAACAACACTTATGTCGCTCAAGTTTTCGTCGGCAGCGTCCGTCCTGTCTACAACGGCAACGATAAAACAGATCGCACGACACCCATTCTTCGCATCCTTGACAATTCATGGACCTTCACTTATACGCCTAATCAACGTATGACGCACGATGATTACACCTTCGATCCATTGACAAGTTTTCTAGATTTTTATGCATACCTGATTCTTGGTTACGATTTCAACACGTATGTACCTTCTTCCGGAAATCCCTTCTTTCAAAAATGCGCGAACATCTGCCAGAAATCTGTTTCGTCGCCCGTCGCCACCGAATGGCAAATTATTCCTTCAGCGTATAGCCGGTACGGCATCATCGATGAATTGACCAATGCCAAATATGCCGACTTCCTTACGTGGTTCAACAATTATCATTTTGACGGTATTGATGTACTGGCCTCCGATAAACAAAATGCTTTTGCAACAATATTAAAGTCTGTTCAAACCATCAGCGATACACGGCGACAAAATCCTACCAGCGTTGTCATCAAACAATTTTTTGATGCAAAGTACAAAGAGATTGTCGAAGTATTTTCGACCTACCCGAATAAAGGCGTCTATGATCAACTTATGACATATGATCCCGAACATCGTTCTGCCTACGAAGAAGCTAAACTAAAATAAACACTTCCTTCTTAATCCGCAAGTTGCAGCGAAAGAATTTTATCGCCGATCTGCAAACGATCGACAATTTCCATTCCCTGAATCACCGTTCCGAAAATCGTATAGCGCCCATCAAGATGAGGCGTTGGCATGTGTGTGATGAAAAACTGGCTGCCTTCGGTGTCTTTTCCGGCACTTGCCATACCACAACTGCCGCGTTCAAATTTTACCAGCGAGGTTTCCGTTCGTAAGATAAAATCCGGGCCGCCCCAGCCGTCGCCCCGCGGGTCGCCGCCCTGTACGACAAAATTGGGAATGACGCGATGAAAGATCAACCCGTCGTAATAATGCTGTTGAATGAGTTTCACAAAACTGAGCACAGTGAACGGCGCGTCTTCTTTCAATAATTCAAGAACAACGTTGCCTTTTGTCGTCGCCAGCAAAACGTGCTGATGCGGTTCGATTCCTTCCAATAATTTCCAATCTTTTTTTGAATGCGCTTCAAACGTTTGAACCGGCAACGGAGCAGAATATGTTTTTCCGGTTAATATCTTGAGAGCTATTTTTGATTCTGCCGCAATAGAGGGAACACCGGTGCGAAGAAGGGATTCGAGAAACGGAATAGCACGCGGATCGCCGATAGATCCCAGCGCCTCGACCACGGCTTGCATGGTTTCCATTCCATCCGGTACTTTTAATTTTTTATAGGCAGTAATGAATTCATCAACGGCAGCCGCCGCAAGGTGCGCCTTTTTGAGCGGCGCAAAAGCAACCGTATCCGCACAAAAATTTGCTACCAAAGTCGTAACACCGATGTCGTTGTACGAAAGTGCAGTCGTCGCTTTTTTCCAAATCATCTGCGGCAGCGATGCAGTTTGTGTTGAATCCAATTGGAGAATAGACATTGCCCGCGGCGTCACCAAACGGCGCAAACATTCCCACGCCGTCATCGAAAGCAGAGCATCGGAAGAATCAAGATAACGAAAATCCAAACTGAGATTTGCTTTGCTGATGATCTGTGAACGTGCGTTGAGATATTTTGCTTTGAGCCGCGAAGAAACTTCCGCTGAATCAGCCAGCACATTGTAGCGCCGCAATTCATCGGGGAAAAATCTGCCGAGCGTTACCATGGCTTCGCCTCGGACTGCTTCGCAAATATTTTTATCTTCGGCTAAGGCAGCGATTTTATTTTTCAGTTGCAGCGCAACGGTTGTGTCTTGCCAGAGAGCCGGCGAAACAGAATATAAACCCTGGAGTGCCGTAATGGTGACATGATCGTTTGCATCGGGCAAGAACAGAACATACTGCTGCAGTAAATCATGAGAAGTTGTCACTGCAACGCCAAGCGCACGAACAATTCCAAGCCGCACATGCCAATCGTTCTCGTGAGTGATATCCGCAATACGATTTTTGACAATCTGGACAGCGTCGTTGGATTGAGAATGGCCGAGCACGAGGGCACAATTCAATCGCACATCGGCATTTTTGTCGCGACTCAATGAATCTAATAATTCGGCATGCTTGGCAATTTCAATATCGAGCAGCCCATGCGGCGCACACCGCCACAATGCATAAAGCGCATTAGCCCGGACCAACGGATCGGCCGAGTACAAATAATCAAAACATTTCCAGATTGCCCGTTCCGATTTTATTCCACGAATTGCAAACCGGGCAAAAGACAACGCAACATCTTGAGCAGAAATTCTGTTTGATTTTTTTTCTGCGTACTCCAACACAGAATCCAATGCCGATGCAGAACCGCTCTTTCCCAATGCTTCAAGCACACGTGAAAGAATAGCAGAATCCTGTTCTGAATTTAATGCACGACATAATGCTCGCTCGGCAGAATCGCCGCCGATTTGCCCCAGCGCAAACGCCGTCATCTCGCGGACTTTATCGGAAGAGTCCTTTAATAAGAAAATCAGCGGGCGTACGGAAGAGGTATCCTGTATGTTTGCCAAGGCGCGAACAGCAAGAAACCGTAGATGGGTATCGCCGGAATGCAAATACGAGATTAATGTTCCGTCGCCGAGCGAACGTTGATCCTGTAGTTGAAGAATTTCTTTTTCTTGCGATGTAAAATCTTGCGCGCACAAGGAAGAAACGGAAAGGAATAAAATGGCAATAATATTTTTCACGGGCAATCTTTCGTTATTAATCATAGCATATAGTATCGTACAGAGATATTTCTATCAATGTCTTGAAAATTCATGTTCAAACCAACAGGGAAAATCATAGAAATGCGATTTTTCATGGAGCAATTTCAAACAATCTTTTTGCATTGTTTGTTGTTACGGCAGCGACTGTTTCCTCGTCCACGCCCGCGATTTCCGAAATTTTCTTTCCCACCAGCGCAACGTACGAAGGTTCATTTCGTTTCCCGCGGAATGGCACAGGCGTCATATACGGCGCGTCGGTTTCCAAAAGAATTTTTTCGTAACCAATTTCTTTTACGACATCAAGGGCAGAAGATTTTTTAAACGTGACAATGCCCGGAAACGAAATCCAAAATCCCGACGTACGAAGTTCGCGCGCTTCGCCGGCAGTTCCGGGAAAACAATGGAACACGCCGCGTTTTGGAAAATCATCCGATGTCTTGTTCCAAGTTGGCGATTTTTGAATGGCTTCATCGACAATGCTGCGCGTATCGGTCATCGCTTCGCGCGAATGAATGATGACGGGTAAATTTCTCTTCGTCGCAAGTTGAAGTTGAATGTTGAAAATTTCTTTTTGCCTTTCACGCGGCGCAAAATCGTAATGATAATCCAAGCCGATTTCACCGATCGCAACCACTTTGGGATGTTGTGACAACGTTTCGATCTCCGCAAAAACAATATCGTTCGCCTTCGATGCTTCGTGCGGATGAACACCGACAGCTGCGTACAAACCTTCGTATTGTTCTGTTAAGCGAATTGCTTCGCGGCTCGTCTTGATATCCGTTGCGGGAATAATCATCCATTCCACACCTGCGCGCCGTGCGCGTTCGATCACTTGAGGAAGATCATGCTGAAATGTTTGATCGAATAAATGCGTATGTGTATCGAAATACGTCGCCATAGCGTTCCTGTAAAATAATACGTGATAGTTATTCAGAATTCAAGATGCGGTATGTTCTTTTCAACGCACATTGGAAATCTTGGCACTGTTGCGTATATTGATATAATTTTATCGAACGTATGAGAAAAAAAGATACAACACAAAACGGCGATTCTGGATTGCAACGGCGCACGTATGAAACATCGTACGTGCAATCGTTATTCGATTCCATTGCACAACGATATGATTTTTTGACCCATGTTTTAAGTTTCGGCATCGATACGTTGTGGCGCAAACGGGCAATCCGTTTGTTAGCCCCATACCGGCCGAAACATATTTTAGACGTCGCAACCGGAACCGCGGACCTTGCCATCGAAGCAAGCAAATTGCATCCTGAAGCTATTACCGGCATCGATGTTTCACAACGGATGATGGATGTCGGGATCAAGAAAATCATGCGGCGAAATTTATCGGACATCATGACCATTCAATCGGAAAATGCCGAAGCAATGACGTTTGCGTCCGATTCCTTCGATGCAGTCACGGTATCCTTCGGCGTACGAAATTTTTCCAATCTTCAAAAAGGCTTGTCGGAATTTCACCGCGTGTTACGAAACGGCGGGGTTGCTATGATTTTAGAATTTTCTCATCCGCAAATATTCCCGATCAAGCAGCTTTACAGGTTCTATTCAACCATCATCATGCCTCCTCTTGGCGAAGCGATTCTTCATGATCGTTCGGCATCCGATTATTTACCCAGTACCATTTCAGAATTTCCCAGCGGCGAAACGTTTTGCGCCTTACTTCGTTCTGTCGGATTCACGCAGGTCAAGTATTTTCCTTTAACCTTTGGTATTGCAACAATTTATTTTGCGGAGAAACATTCATGCCTCTGTTGATTTTTCTGACGAGCATGTATTCATAAAACGATGATCGGCCTTTATAAAATATTCGACGCCCATGTGCATTTTTATTCGAACACATTTTTCAAATATTCCGTCCGTCAAAAATTAAATCGCGCCGACATCAATTCGGAATTGCGGAACCTCGCTGCGAAAGGCCACATCGAAATTCCCGGCGAGGACCCGGTACAATTAGCCAAACGCTGGATCGATATCATCGACAAATGGAAATTGGAACGACTGATGTTGTTCAGCAGCATTCCGGGCGATGAAGGGTCCATTATCAGCGCAGTCCAAGCATTTCCCGCTCGTTTTTCCGGAATGTTCACCATCGACCCAAATTCCAACCTGCTGATGGAGAATGCCGCAAAGTGTTTGAAAGAAGATAACCTTCGCGGCGTGTTGTTGTACCCTTCGATGTATCAAATCAGCGTGAACGATGAATGGCTCTATCCGCTGTATAATTTGTTGGCGGAATGTAAAGCGTTGGCATTCGTACATTTTGGCAAACTTATTATGCGCCAGCGCGATTATGCCGGTATTCCGACCATTGTCGATGATCAATTTTCCGACCCGCGTGATTTAATTCCTATCGCGCAGCGATTTCCGGATATTCGTTTTATTGTTCCTAATTTCGGCGCCGGAAAATTTGAAGAAACCTTGGCGCTCGGAAAGCAATGTCCCAATGTTTATGTCGATACTGCCGGATCGAATTCTTGGATGCAGGAACATCCCTCAAAGCCGGATATGCGGACGGTCTTTCAAAAATTCCTTGAAGCATTTAGCGCAAGCCGCATTCTCTTCGGTTCCGATTCCGGCATGCTGCCCCGCGGGTACCGGTACGATATTGTCGATCACCAATTAAAACTCGTCCAAGAAATGCGTCTTCCTATGCCCGACATCAAAAAAATATTTTTTGAAAATATGGCAGGCCTGGTGGATTCGCAATAACCGTTCTCATCATCAGCCGGTCATCGCCGTTGGCAACTTCCCTTCCAAGCACATTGCTTCCCCCCGCATCTTTTTTTACATTGGTAATGAATTCATGAAAAAGCATTTATGCGTCTCTCGATAAAAATAATCATCGGCATCGTTTCCACATTGGTGGTTATTCTGATGACCGTCGCAGTCATCGGATATCATCTCGTGACGAAATCATTTCCGAAAACTTCCGGAACGATCAACGTTGCAGGACTCGAAAACGAAGTAAAAATATTTCGCGATGAATACGGTGTTCCTCATATCAAGGCGCAAAGCGAACACGATGCATTTTTTGCCGTCGGCTATACACACGCTCAAGAACGATTGTGGCAGATGGAATTAGAACGCCGCGTCGGTACGGGGCGGTTATCAGAAATTCTTGGCGCACCGGCGCTGCCGATCGACAAAATGTTCCGAACGCTCGGGTTATGGGAGCACGTACACAAAGTTTCCGGAGTACTTGGCGACGATACACGTAAAGCATTGCAGGCGTACACAGATGGCGTCAATGCATTTATTGCTGACAACAAAGGGCATTATCCTGTAGAGTTTGATATGCTGCAATTTGAACCGGAGCCGTGGACGATTGAACACTCACTTCTCTTGAGCCGCTTAATGGCATGGGAAATGAATTTTTCCCGCTGGATGGATTTGTTGCTCGGCGAATTAGTGCAGCGCTTCGGCGAAGAAAAAGCAAAAGAACTATTTCCCGTCTGGCCGAACAATGCGCCGTACATCGTCGCATCGCAGCGAACGGAAGAACAAAATCTTCCATCGACCGAAAATATTTCCAACAAAAAATCGAAGCGCCTCAAAAAGCGAAATCATCAAGGCAATATCTCCGATCTGAAGCCATTCTTCGATGCGGAACAAACATACAGATCGCTGCTCGGCATCAAATCATTCGAATCGGGCAGTAATGCCTGGGTGGTCTCCGGCGCAAAATCGCAAAGCGGCAAACCGATTCTCGCCAACGATCCGCATTTAGTGTTGATGGCGCCGGGGCGCTGGTATGAATTGCATGTCACCGCTCCCGATCTGGATGTTGCAGGGATGACCATCGCGGGCATGCCCTTCGTTATTCTCGGACGCAATCAGCACATTGCATGGGGCGTGACCAATGCGATGTTAGATGACGACGATTTTTATTTTGAAACTGTGGATTCGATTCAACATCCAACGCGCTATCGTTACAACGGCGAATGGAAACCGATCGAAGAACGTATCGATACAATTTTTGTCAAGAACGCATCTCCCGTTCTTTTTTCAACGTACAGAACACACCGTGGACCCATCGTCAACAAAATGGAACCCGGCGCACAGTTTGCTACGTCGCTCGTTTCGATGTGTTGGACGGGATATGAAATTTCTGATGAAGCCGGGGCATTTTATAAAATCGATAACGCAACGAACTGGGAAGATTTTAAAAATGCGTTAAAACTATATGCCGCACCTGCACAAAATTTTGTCTATGCTGATATCGACGGCAACATCGGCTATTATACCGGCGGCAGACTGCCGATCAGGAAAACGACTAACGGCGCAACGCTTCCCCGTTCCGGAGAAACCAATGAATATGACTGGCAAGGATTTGTGCCATTTGAACAAATGCCGCACGCTTTCAATCCTCCCAATGGATTTCTTGCAACGGCAAACAATAAAATCATCGATGATTCGTATCCGTACTACATTTCCAATCACTGGGAGCCGCCATACCGCGCACTCCGCATCAACGAAGTGCTGAACGAACAATCTAAATTGTCCGTTGAAGATATGCAGCAACTTCAAAACGATTACGTCTCGACACACGCACGCGAAGTGGTGCCCTATATTTTGCATGCCTTCGACAGTGTGACGGTAACAAATCCCGATGTGAAAATCGCTCTCGAATATTTCCGCACATGGAATTTTGAAATGCGGAAAGAGGATGTAACGGCAACGCTCTTCAATGCCACATTCACCAAATTGATCGACAATACGTTTCATAACAAACTTGGCGATCCCTTGTTCGCCCTGTTCGATACCATTGCCAGCACACCGGTGGTCGTCACGACACAATTGTTGAAGAACAACAATTCGACTTGGTTCGATGACCCGCGAACGCCGAACATCGAGACACGCGATGACATCATCCGCAAAAGCGTGTACGATGCGGTAGCCGATTTGCGTTCGCGGCTTGGCGGCGAAGTAAAAGAATGGCAATGGGGACGTCTGCATACCGTGACATTTGACCACGTCTTTGGACAAAGCCCACTGTTGAAATCATTCTTCAGCGTCGGACCATTTGCGGTCGGCGGCGGACATTCCACGGTGAATGTTGGACAGTTCTTTTTTAACAGTCCGTATGAAAGTACCGTTGGTGCATCGATGCGGCAGATTTTTAATTTAGCAGATATCAACGATACGCGAGTTGTTATGCCGCCGGGGCAATCGGGGCATGTGTTCAGTCCACATTACAAAGATCAAATCATGGTATGGCTCAACGGCGCCTATCGCACGCGCCCAATGGATCAATCGGGTATTCAAGCCACGTGTTCCGATATTCTTATTTTGAAACCGGTGAAATGATTTTCTCTCCCAAATTACAATCATTATTAAAGACCATCGAGTCCGTTTGCGTTTTGACAGGCGCAGGCATTTCTGCGGAAAGCGGTGTAGCAACATTTCGCGGCACAGATGGTCTCTGGTCTAAATTAAAGCCGGAAGAACTTGCCGACTTCCATGCGTTTTTGAAAAATCCCGATATTGTCTGGGAATGGTACAATCAACGAAGACAAATCATTCAAGAAGTAAAACCCAACCCTGCTCATGTCGCATTAGCACAATTAGAAACGCTTGTGAACGACTTTACACTCGCAACACAAAACATCGACAACCTGCATTTCCGTGCCGGCAGTAAAAATGTTTTAGAACTTCATGGCAATATCGAACGCAGTTACTGCGTCGATTGCGGAAAATTTGTTGCCGATGTTGTTGTCACACCGGAAAAGAAAATTCCGCACTGTGAACGATGCGGCGGCGTGATTCGTCCCGATGTGGTCTGGTTCGGCGAACTGCTGCCGGAAGGCGTATTTGAAAAAGCGACAGAAGCCGCACAGCGCTGCGAATTATTTCTTGCCGTCGGTACATCTGCCGTCGTGTATCCTGCAGCAGGCCTTCCGCTTGCCGCACGCGAGCATGGCGCCTACATCGTCGAAATCAATTTGGAACGAACTGAAATTTCTCACATGGTCAACGAAACGATTCTCGGCAAAGCGGGAGAAATTTTGCCGGAGTTGATCTCTTTTATGGAACACAAACGGAGACGCACGGTATGAGCGACAAAAAAGGATTCGGCAAAACAAAAATTGTTTGCACCATCGGGCCTGCAACACAATCCGTTGAGCAATTAATAAAATTGATTCAGGCGGGCATGGATGTTGCGCGGTTAAATTTTTCGCACGGCTCCCATGAAGATCATTTGACAACGATTCAGAATGTCCGTACCGCAAGCAAACAAACCGGCGAACATATTTCTATTCTACAAGATTTGTGCGGGCCAAAAATTCGTACCGGTGCCCTTCAGAATAAAACTGTGGCATTACAAACCGGAGCGACTCTAACATTCACGACTGAAGAAATCGTCGGCAACGAGCAACGCGTAACCACGGCATACAAAGAACTACCTTCCGACGTAAAACCCGGCGACGACATTTTGCTGGATGACGGAAAATTACGAGTTCGTGTGGAATCCGTGAACGGCACAGAAGTTCGTTGCAAGGTTCTTGTCGGTGGGATTTTAGGCGAACATAAAGGTATGAATCTGCCGGGCATCAAACTCAGCACGCCGTCGATCACTGGAAAAGACCTCGACGATTTATTTTTTGGATTGGCGAACGAAGTCGATTACGTCGCACTTTCTTTTGTACGTTCGTCCGAAGATATTCGCTCGTTGCGCCAACATATTCGCACTACGTCAAAACATTTTACGCCCATCGTTGCAAAAATTGAAATGGGCGATGCCATCAAAGCCATTGACGAGATTATTGCTGAAACCGACAGCGTCATGGTCGCACGCGGCGATCTCGGCGTGGAATTGCCGCCGGAAGAAGTTCCGATGCTTCAAAAAATGATCGTACGAAAATGTAATGAGGCAGGTAAACCGGTGATCATTGCAACACAAATGCTGGAATCGATGATCGAAAATCCGCGGCCGACGCGCGCCGAAGCAAGCGATGTGGCGAATGCCGTCCTCGATGGCGCAGATGCCGTCATGCTCAGTGCAGAAACCTCCGTCGGCAAATATCCTGTTGAAACCGTACAAACAATGGACAGCATTATTCAAACAACAGAACGGCAAATCACGAACCGCTGCAGTATTGAACCTCTGACGCCGAACTGCGCCGAAAACGTATTAGATGCCATCGCACATTCCGCTTGTGTCCTTGCGCATCAGGTGAATGCCGCTGTCATCGTTCCTATTACACACTCAGGAGGAACGGCAAAACGCATTTGCCGATTTCGCCCCGATGCCCGCGTTATTGCGGTGACGGGCAATGAACGTGTACTGCGGCTTATGAATTTAGTCTGGGGAGTACGCGGTATGGTCGTAAGTGATTACATCGGCAACGCCGATGCAACCTTGCAACACATCAAAGAAAAATTAAAAGCGGATGGGTACGTTCAAAGCGGAGATTATATTGTTTTCACGATGGGCATTCCGTTGATGGCGCGTGGATTGACCGACACCATCAACGTGGTGCGCGTGCCATAACATTCTTCCGCTCATTGTCCGGCAAGCATGTTCGAGCACGCGTCAAAGACCGCGCCCACAGAAATATCGTTCATACATTTGAAATGTTTTTGAGGACACGATGCACGTCCGATATGCGAGCATGGCCGGCACGGAAGATCGGTTCGTTCCAGCACAATCGATTTTGTTCCCACCGGAAAAAATCCGAATTCCTTCACTGTTGAACCGAACAGGGCAACAAGTTTCCGTTTCATCGCGGCGGCAATGTGCATCAATCCCGTATCGTTGCTGACAACGACATCGCAATATTTCATCATCGCTGCCGTTTCCAACAACGAACATTTGCCGCAGAGATTCTCCGCAGAAGTTTTTCCTGTTGCACTATTGATGGCATTCGCAATAGCCCCGCAATCATTGATGTCCTCCGGGCCGCCGAAGAGAAAAATTTTTGCTTTCCATCGCTGTGCAAGAGCGATTCCTAATTCAACAAAACGGTCTTGAGGCCAGCGCTTCGTTGCATGCTTTGCCGCGGGACAAAACCCGAACACTTTTTCATCGCCATTCAATCTTAATGCAGCAACAGCATCCGCAGCACCAGATCGCACTTGATCAGGAATATATATTTCTAATCCCTTGCCGTCGTTGTGAACGCCGTATTCTTTAAGAGTTTCGATATAGCGATCAGCAACAGAAACAATATGATGGTACATATTCCACTTGAACTTTACCAACATCATTCGCGCCAAGACATGCTTTTTGATCGTCACAATTTTTCGTGCTATTCCCTTCCGCACATAACGGCTGCGTAAACTGTTGTGGATATCGATCACAAGGTCGTATTGTTCCGCAAGCAATTTTCTTTTCATTTTTCGAAGTGAAGAAACGCCGCCGGCGGAATCAAATTCGTAGGCGTTATTGATATTCGGATTATAGCGAATAAGCGACGAGTATTCCCGCTTCGTTAAAAAATCGATTTGTGCATGCGGATATTTTATTCGAGCGACACGTAACAATGTAGTCGCCAGCACAATATCGCCGATAGAACTAAACCGGATAATGAGTATTTTGTTCGGATGCCGCATGCACAAAGAAGGTACGAGGATTTTTACGGATGAGCAACCGGCACTCCGCTACTGAAACAATCCCATAATGAAATCGGAGAACGTCAGCTTCCATCCCAATCCCTCGGGTTTCATAAACCGGTACGTAACATCAATACGGAAAAAATCCAGGATGTTCGAGATGCCGACACCGGCTTCATAGTACCAGCCGTTCGAATCCGTTGCGTATGCTCCCGGAACTTTCACAACGTTCTCAGAGAGCCAAGAGCGTGCTGTGCCGGCATAGACAATAAATTCTAAATTCGATTCGTACAATGCCTTGATGCCGGATAAAGCAAACGGCGCACGGCGAAAATTATGTTCCACAAAAAATTCCACATATTGATCGCCCCAGAATTCGCGCGGTTGAATGCCATGCATCATTCCTGGAATACCGAGATACGATTCATTCGAAGACAAGGTGAAATACCGCTGCGGCGGCAGATGTCCCAGCGTTGTTCCGCCGAACACATACATCGTCAGCGACGGCGGAAATGCAAGATTCTCATTCATGGTGGTAATTTTTTGGCGGAGCTTTAGATTAAGTTGCGTGAATGAAAAATCGCTTTCAAATAACGGCGACGCATGTTCAATTTCCACGGAAGCATTCAATGCACTGCGCGCTAAACTTGCCATCATGGCAGAGGCGTACGTGGCGGAAAGTTTTAAAGAATTCATTTGCCCATCCGCGATGGGGGGATTCTCGCGAAACATTTGTGAAGTGTAGAAGAGGGAATATTCTGTCTGCTTCGAGACAGCATGTTCTGTTTCCGCACATGCTGTCACTGTAATTCGCGTCCTCGCTTTCGGCAGGTACGAAAACTCGATGTTGCCTCCCTGCTTGAGATAATAATCATTGTCGTCTGAATGAAAGAACAACGCCGAAATGCTGTTGGTGAACGTTTCATCCAAAAAATTCGGATACGCTTCCATCTGATGATACGCATTGAATCCTACCGAAAATGTTTTTTCACTTGTCTGAATCGTACCGTTGCCGAGTATCATATTGTTGATCCGGTCTTCTCCAAAATGCCATGTGGCGCCGGCATGCCATTTCCATTGCTGATCTGCCGTGCCATACGCAATGCCGCCTCGCGCGGCAAGATTATTTGTTACCGAATCGATGGTTTTGGAAATTCCGAGATGCCCGCCTTCCACACGATTGAACGAAAGATCAACATAACTCATCACGCCGGTCGAAAGCGCGTTGAGCAATTTCATCGACGTGCCTGTCGGAGCAAGAAGTTTTTCCAGCGATTGTGTACTATCGAGTCTGTGATATGCTGTATCTTGTTCCGCTGTCAATGGAAGCACATTATGTGCGTTCCAAAAAATCGAATCGATTTTTTTGGATGAAGAATCGATACTGAAATTTTTTAACGCGCGAATACTGTCTGCCAGTTCCGGATTGATGCGATAATCATAAATCACGACATCCCGCATCATGCCGATCGACGGTATTTTTATGCCCATCACACTGATTTCAAATGCCCCCGTAAAATGGAAATTCACCGGCAGCCACACAGATTCGTTGTAAAGACGAAACGATTGTTGGAAACGCAAGTTTTTAAAACGCACAAACGGCTGCACGTACGCCTCATTCGGTTCGAGCTCTGCATGAATAACGGCATACGACCGTTCCGCAATCGTGATCGTTCCTTTGAATAATGGATCGAGACGCGATCTCGGCTTGACTTGAATGACATAAACCTCATAATCGTCCATTTTCCGTGTCGAAAGAAGTTTGTAATCGTAGTTCTCGAACGCATCGGGAGATGTCGGTCCTGTGAATCGGAATCCTCCCATCAGAACGGTATCATCATTGAAATTGATAATATTGCCTACACGCGCCGGCTGCATGGTTTTCTGAATATTTCCGGTTTGTTTTTGCTGGGTAATCACTTCGCGCAGCGAATCGCCCTGTTGCCAATAGAGTGTTGAATACGATTCGGTAATCGCAGCAATGGAATCTTTGATGCGCACCTCTAAACGCGTGAATGCTTTGCCCTCGTATGCATGCAGGTGCCGCATCCATTTTTTTTTATTTGCAATTGCCTGGCGAATTATTTCGTATGCAGGATCTTCGGTCGAGCCGGTCACCACGACTTCTGCCATTTTAATTGCATTCGGTTGTAACCGAAAAAAACAAAATTGATTCGTGATAGGCGAAAGCACCACCGTATCGGAACTATAGCCGACATAACTTGCAATCATCGTTGCGGAAGAATCCGAAAGTGTATAGTGGAATTCTCCTTGCGCGTTGGAAACCGTTCCTTGCGATGTATGAGCAAGTCGAATGCTTGCCATCGGCAACGGTTCGTTCGTTACCGCATCGATAATTTTTCCGTACACGGTAAATGAACCTTGTGCCTGCACAGCAACCGGCATTGCAAGAAACAGTACGAAATACAAAAAGAGATTGGATTTCATCATAGTGGTATGACTTACGAACAAGTAGGCGTTAGCGTTGCAGTAAATTTAATTTGCACCGGTCTGACCTCTTTGAGATGGCAACGCTTTGCATTTGGCAGACCGGACTGTTATTTTTTGAAAGACTTGGTTAATCACTTAAAACAGTATATTCGATTTGGTTGTTGCTACAATTTTTGATTTCAATGGTTTTAGATTGGAAATGGATCACTTTGTCATTCTTGATGTTAAAAACTACTTTGTACGAAAATTGACTGCGAATCATATCTTCAGAATATTCTCTATAAACCGCTTTTATTTGTTCATCAGATATTTCTGTCAATATTAGTTCATACGAAAATTCATTCATAACAAGTTTTTTTAATGGAGCACTTTTTCGAACGTAATTTTTTGAGTAGGTTCGTACGGATAATTGCTATAATAGTCATTTATTTTTAGCACTTGTCTTTCAGTCGACATCAAAATATAAGATGAAGGATAACTTGTACTCAATGGCCGGAGTTTAAAATTCGGTCTGACATATTCCTCTACAGAAAATTTGTCTCCTTTTTTAATCACGAAAGATGAAGATGAATAAAAACCTTTTTGTGAAATTGTATCCGTACTCGTTGCTTCATAAACATCAGTTATGAGAAACTTTCCTTTTGTAACTCTAATTAATGGGTCACCGATAGCAGCCTTCTGAGTTTTTCCAATCTCATAATTTGTGTAAACCTCTGAACCCAAAGAAATTGAACTATCGGATTGGGATGGAATACAACCTGCCAAGGTAACGGAGAACACTGCAACAATTTGTAAGCGTCTCATAACAGTCCTCATTATATTATCAATGTAGTCAACTCTCTATAATATTTTAAGCTTTTCTAATTTTTCATACAAACCGTTTCGAACACAACAATAATTACGTTCTTACGACTCAACTACTTTCGTCTCATCACTCAATCGTTAAACTCCCAGTTCACGCCAATCCGAAGGCCGCCGGATTGCATCGGATAAATCGGCGCCAGCATATAGTGAAGATTCATGACATTGAGATACGAAAGCGATACGTGTGCATCGCCGATCTTCAGAACCAGAAAAAGATCCAACGTTGTGGTTTTGCCAAACATGAACCCCTGAGATTGATATGCTTGGTACGCCAACAGCGCCGGAATCAGCGTCATTCCATCTTGACGGTTATAAAACGACGAACGGACACCGAGCCGGACATCGTACACACCGAGCAGCGCTTTGTTGCGATAGCTGAGTTCGCCGGAAAAAATAACATCCGGCATCAACGTTTTCAGCGTATCGTTTTGCGTGGTCTTCGTCAATGTCATGGTGCCGTACGCCTCAAACCATTTCCAGCATACGCGCGCGCTGCCGGTAATGCCAAGAATTTCTTCCTTCGCAATATTTTCGATGATCGTGGCAGGCGCTCCGCTTGCCGTCGTGCCGGCACTGTACACAATTGCATTATCTGCAAGCCGTTGAAATGCACCGATGTGAATATCCATCGTCGAATCATGAAACATCCGCACACCAGCTTGATACAACGTATGTCGTTCTTTTTGTATTGGCGATGGACGGAAGATGGTAGAATCCGTCCAGTATAATTCCTGGATCGTTGGTAGCCGATCGAACCATGAAGCATCGAATGAAATACTCAGCCACGACCATGGATGAACCGCCAGATTGCCGCCAAAATTTTTTGCCGCTGTTCCACGCAATGTTTTATATTCTGCCGAAACAGACGGAATGATAAAGCTATCGAACGGCAAGGATATTTTTCCAAAGACTGAATTCTCGGTTTCATCAACAGCCGGCAAAATTCGTGTGCTGTCCGTTTGCCGCCGCAATGTCTGCACACCAACCCAGCCGCTCGCCGGCATGAACGAAATATTTTGCTGCAATCGTGCGCCCAAAACATTTGCCCGCGCAAAATCATCGATAGTGCCGACGTCATTGTAGATATCCGATATAACTTCTGATTTATTGAACTCACGCTCATACGAAGTATGGAACAAACTGACCTGCGTCAGAGAAGCAGAATCGGGCAATAGTTTTGCAATGGCACGAAGCGATACATCGTTGCGCGTTATTTTATCCCACGCCGTCGGATGCACCACATACGTTCCCAATCCGGCAAACACATCCTGTTGATTGGGATTAGTAAGGTCTGCGCCGCCATTCATACCGTTCGTTGCTTGATTAAAAAATTCCGTCAACGAAAGATTCAGACGATCAGAAAGATCGTACCGCAATCGCGTGCGAATATTCCATGCATCGAGATTGGAATTTATATAAAATCCTTGAGAAGTGGGACGCTGAAATGCAAACATCAAATTCAATCCGCGCGCAATGTTTTGTGTGTACAATCCGTCCAGCAAAAGCGTATTTTTAATATCTTGTACATAACGAATTTTTGTGTACGGTTTTACGGAATTATACGAACGCGAGACGAAATTCATTCCGACACCGGCAGAGCCATCGCCAAAGCTTGCCGCGTCCGAACCCGTGGCAAGTTCCACATGATCGATAAATTCTAACGGCAGATCGTTCATATTCAATGTCCCGGTAATCGGATCTTTCATCGGCAAACCGTCCAACAGAAGTTCGATACCGCGGCTGTCAACACCGAACGCATTGAATTGCCCCGGCTCTCCTGCTTCGCCAAGATCGCGCCAAAAAAATCCAGGAACTTTCCAAATCAACTCATTCATATTTTTTGCATCAGTCCACAGCACTTGTTGACGAGATAATTTGTCGCTGGTATCGATTTTCCCGGTAATCGTTCCCATTCCCGGAATATACCGGATGATGACAGAATCCATCACAACAGAATCTCGTTTTGCGAAACGCATGGAATCCGGCAATACGTGCAATGTGTCGGACTTGATACTGTGGGAAGAAACTCGCTGCACAGGCGAAAGCGGAACAAACGAACTATCTCTTTTTTCCTGAGCAGTGCTTAAACAAACAAAACAAAAAATCGATATGAGTAAAAATTTTATATGCACGATGTTGTTTCTATGGTAACTCTTGGGGCGGTGCAATAAAAATACGAACCGTTGTATCGAACGATGCTGCTGCGCGGCGCGACGACAATTCGTTTTCAAAGAAACCAAAGACCGATGATCCGCTGCCGCTCATCAGGGCAAACGTTGCGCCGGATAAAATCAAGGTTCTTTTTGTTTGTTGAATCAACGGATATGCCTCAAATACCGACGGCTCAAAATCATTAACAACATCTGCTGAAAATATTTTTCGATCATGAAGTTGTTCTGTTACGATCGTTTTCAATTTCCGCGCAGCATATCCGGATTTCTGTTTTAAATTTCCGTACGCCCATGCCGTGGAAACATGCACCGGCGGCACCGCAACGACCATCCAGTATGGAATAGCAAACAAACAATGTTCCAAGATTTCTCCGCGGCCTGTTGCATATGCGCTGCCGCCATCGATAAAAAAGGCGACATCGGCTCCAAGGTCTGCGCCGAGTGAACGAAGTTCGCTGCTGGATAAATTCAAATTCCACAGCAAATTCAAACCGCGCAACACTGCCGCCGCATCGCTGCTCCCGCCGCCAAGTCCGGCACCGACAGGAATATTTTTTTGAAGCGCAATAGATGCTCCGGTTGTTACACCGGCGGCTTTTTGCAGCAATCGAGCAGCGCGCAAACATAAATTAGAATCGTCGGCAGGCGCTTCAACAGAATTCGAAATCATTGTTAGATGAGTACTCGTTTGCAGTTCAAGATCGTCATGCCATGGAATTTCATGAAAACATGTTTCCAGATCGTGATAGCCATCTGCCCGCTTGCCGATAATGCGCAAACCGATATTGATTTTGGCGTTCGCCTGAAGAATCATGGGTTGAGTTATGCTGCCTGCAATTCGTTATCAATCGTTTTTCTATGCGATCACAAATTAAAATACTGGAATAACGGCGCAGAAGCAACTTTGATTGTTCTCCCAATTTTCCGTACGTTACAATGAAGTGACGCAACCAATGAAACTCGGCGCAATTCAACACGTTCCTTTTGAAACCGTCGGCTCGATTGAAGAATGGGCTGACGCGAACGGCCATGCGCTTTCCATCACAAAAATATTCAACGGTGATCCGCTGCCGGCGCTGCATACATTCGACGGATTGATTGTGATGGGCGGACCGATGGGCGCCTATGACGATCATCGTTATTCATGGCTGCCGCATGAAAAAATATTTTTACAATCCGCAATTCGCGAGAAGAAGAAAATTTTGGGAATTTGTCTCGGAGCACAATTGATTGCAGCGGTACTCGGCGCCATCGTTCATAAAAATCCTTGGAAAGAAATTGGCTGGTTTCCTATTCGCAAAACAATCGACGGACACAAATTATTTTCGGCATTCGCTTCGCCGCAAACGGTTTTTCACTGGCACGGCGATACGTTTGAAATTCCCCACAATGCGCAGCGATTCTTTGAATCGGACGGGTGCAAAAATCAAGCATTTCTGTACAGTGACCATGTATTGGGACTTCAATTTCACCTTGAACTGACGGCAAGCGGTTTGGAGGAATTGATTCAGAATTGCCAGAATGAATTGATTGCCGATCATTTTATTCAATTGGAAGAGAAATTGACATCGCAGTATGCAACCTATTCTTCCGAAAATAAACGAATATTGTTTTCACTCTTAGATTCGTTCTTCGCAGCGGAGAAAGTATAATTTATGAAAACAAAAACTGTTTCCATCGGCAATATACATATCGGCGGCGGCAAGCCGCTTGCATGCATTGCCGGGCCGTGCGTCGTGGAAAACCGCGAGATGATTTTGCAGACCGCAAAAACGATTCTCGATATCACCACGCGATTGAACATTCCGTTTATTTTCAAATCATCCTATAAAAAAGCAAATCGGACCAGCGGCGATTCGTTCACCACGATCGGCGAAGAAAAAGCGCTTGCGATTCTCGCGGAAGTAAAACGCGAGTTCGGCGTTCCGCTTCTAACCGATATTCACACGTCCGATGAAGCGCATGCCGCAGCAGAAGTTGTCGATGTTCTGCAGATTCCCGCGTTCCTCTGCCGTCAGACGGAATTGCTCGAAGCGGCGGGGCGCACCGGCAAAATAGTGAACATTAAAAAAGGGCAATTTCTTGCTCCGGACGATATGAAACTTGCAGCCAAAAAAGTTGCAGACACCGGCAATGAAAATATTTTATTGACAGAACGCGGAACAACATTCGGCTATCATAATCTTGTGGTCGATATTCGCGCGCTGCCGATTATGCAACAGTCCGGATATCCTGTCATTCTCGATGCAACGCATTCTGTGCAATTGCCCGGCGGCGCAACGAATCAAAGCGGCGGACAGCCGGAATTTATTTTTCCGATCGCACGCGCAGGTGTTGCCGCCGGCATTGACGGAATTTTTATCGAAACGCATCCCGATCCTTCCAAAGCGTTGAGCGATGCCGCAAGCCAGTTGAAACTCAGCTTGCTGGAAGAATTGCTGAAACAAATGAAAACGATTGACGACGTTGTAAAACAGTACTGAATTTTATGATACAAAAAAAATCTTCCATCAAATCCAAACTCAAGCACATCAAATTGTTATTATTAGATGTGGACGGCGTGATGACTGACGGCGGAATATATTATTCCAACAGCGGCGACGAAATGAAACGGTTCAATATTCAGGATGGCTATGGATTGAGAAAATTTCGACTTGCCGGATTTCAAACAGGCATTATTACCGGCAGAGTTTCC
>DATKMP010000118.1:0-10557 GCA_035541775.1 Bacteroidota bacterium
TAAATATTTTCGTGTAACCCGTGGATAAACGCCACTGGAAAAGTGTATCAAGTATTGCTTACAATGTCAAGCGCCGGAGTAAAACCGTCCGGTTTACATCAATGCTAATATACAAAACATCCAAATAGTTGTCTGTAGTATTTTTGTCGGTTTTCATGTCATATTTTTATTACAAAGCATGTCGTAAAATTACTACACCCAAACGTACGAAAAACGGGATTTTGCCATTGGGAAAGGGTAGAGGAAAACGGAAGAAGGCAGATGAAAAATGGATGATGATACCGAGCCTGTGTAAAGACTTGAAAAAGCACGGTAGCCGCAACCTTCAGGATGCGTTTCCAGAAGAAAAACACGGACATAAAGTCCGCGGCTACCATTGTAATTGACTTTTTATACAGACTCTACCGGTTTGTGAAAGCAATAAAAGGATAACAAAAATAATTTTCGCAGATATTATTTTTTTAGTTGCTTCTTATAAATGATATTTTTATTTTACCTGCGAACCATAAACAGGTAGAGGTTATGGTTCCTTTAACACCAACATAGAATAATGTTCATACTATGAACTTCGATGCAAATATTTATGCATACAAAACGGTGGGATTTTGTATGCCCAATTTCATCACCCACGCATCAACGTTACTACAAGGAGGTATGTATGACTATTCGACAAAAAAATAAACGCACGATGTACAAAGCCCTGAAGGCGTTCTTCACCAAATGGGCAGACGTCATGAAACCCATCACCGCATTTGCAGCGGCGTTTACGCAATTTCTCGGATTGTTAGATGAGATCGATGCGGCTGCCGATGAACGCAACAGCGCCGGTGCCGGAACTTACACGGCGCGGGATGAAGCGTCCGAAGCGCTCATCGATATTCTGCTGGCAGTGGCGGCAGGATTGGCAGGGTTCGCATCGGCAAAGAAGCTGAACGATGTCAAAGAACTTGCAACACTGAAGCCTTCCAAACTGGAACGCCTTCCGGATGTAGAACTCAGCGTTGAGGCGGACGGCATTTACAAACTTGCTACCAAGTATGCAACGGATATTGCCGCGTACAATGTGAGTGCGGATAAAATTACCACACTGCAAACGGCGATCACTACGTTCAAAGCGGCCATTGAAGCGACGGCTTCCGGCGACAGCAGCGTTACCGGTGCAGTAAAATCCTTGAGAGACCTCTTCCTTGAAGCCGATGACATTGTAAAGAACCAGTTCGATAATATTGTGAAGACGCTCAAGATCGACGAGCCGAAATTTTTTGCAGAGTACAAAACGGCGAGAAAAATTCATGATGTTGGCGGATCGCAGGAAGTTGCACCCGCCCCGACGCCGGCGAAGACTGCCGCAACCGGTACAACAGCGGGAACACCGGCGGCAGCATAGAACTTCATCATCGCTGGTTCAATTAAATAATCTCTACCAAGATAAACGTGAACCAGCTGTAACAGCAAAGGCGCGTCTCGCGATGCGCCTTTGTGTTGTACAGCATAATCATAAAATTTTTAGTGCGCGCCTTCGCCGCGCGTGTCACGTCCCATCAAATCCAGCGTCGCCTGCCGCGGATTTTTATCTTCGAATAAAACCTTGTACACTTCTTCCGCCATCGGCATATCCACATGGTGTTTGTGCGCAAGCTGGTGCACGGATTTCGCCGTCGGCACGCCTTCAGCAACCATTTTCATTTCGCCCAGCACATCGCTCACGCTTTTGCCTTTGCCGATTTCTTCCCCGACAAATCTGTTGCGGCTGTGCCGGCTCATGCAAGTGACAATCAAATCGCCCATGCCGGAAAGTCCCGCAAACGTAATCGGCTGCGCGCCCATCTTGGCGCCTAGCCGCGTAATTTCGTAAATGCCGCGCGTCATAATGGCGGCTTTGGTGTTATCGCCGAACCCTGCGCCGTCGCTCAATCCCGCGCCGATGGCAATCACATTTTTTATTGCGCCGCCGAGTTCCACGCCGCGAAGGTCTTCGTTCACGTACACGCGGAAGAACTCGTTCATAAACGCATCCTGCACAAAGCGCGCTGTTTTCATGTTAAACGATGCCGAAACGACCATCGTCGGAATTTTGATACTGACTTCTTCTGCGTGGCTCGGGCCGGAAAGGATCGCAAGATTTTCTTTGCGCTCGTACTTCAACACATCTAACAACACTTCGGACATCGTCATCAGCGAGCCGTTCTCGATTCCTTTTGCGACATTGCAAATGACCGTATGAGCGAGATCGAGATGCGCAATACGCTGCAACACCGAACGCAGAAATTGCGACGGCACGGCGGCAACAATCATATCGCGTTCTACACATGCCGCTTCAATATCGGTGGAAATAGAAAGTTCAGGCGGAAATTTTATGCCGGGCAGAAATTGGCATTCATGTTTCTCACGCATCCATTCAGCTTCTTCGGCGCTGAAGGTCCACAGATCGACTTCATGTCCGTTGTGGCACAGCACAAACGCGAGTGTCGTGCCCCAACTTCCGGAGCCAAGAACGGTAACTTTCATAGGAATGTACTTTGTTGTTGAAAGATTGATTTCAACAGACGCAGGTTAGAGATGTGCTTCTTCCGTTCGTCCTTTGAAATTCGTAATCTTCTTTTCTGTTCCCGCCAGCAAACGCTTGATGTTGGCGCGGTGCGAATAAATCAAAAACAGCGCAATGCCGATACTAAAAAACACCAGCGTTTTATAACTGTGGATTTCATCCGACAAAAGATTGTAGCGAATGATAAGCGTTAACGGAAATGCAACCGCCGCCATGATCGAACCGAGGGAAACGTAACGAAACGCTAAAAAGAAAATTGAAAATACAAGAATGGAAACAATAAATTCTGTCGGCGTAAGCCCGAGCAGCATGCCTGCGGCCGTTGCAATGCCTTTGCCGCCTTTGAATCCGGCAAACATCGTCCACACATGGCCAACGATGGCTGCGCCGCCGCAAATCATCTGGATGATGGTGAAATCGTCAAATGGCGTGTGGTTGTAAAATGGAAGCGCGGGATCCCAAAATAACCGAGAGATAACAGAAGTCGCAAATAATCCTTTCAGCAAATCGATCCCCATAACAAACACGCCGGATTTCCAGCCGAGCACTCTGAAGACATTCGTGCTGCCTGCATTACCGCTGCCTTTGGTGCGAATATCAAACCCATGCCGCCATTTGGAAAGTATAATTGCTGTTGGTATCGATCCGATAGCATAACTTAACAAGACCACAATCACCATATTAATCATTGACAACGCCTTTTATTGTGCTTATATCAAATTCAACGTTTAATAATATAGAATATTCCACAGGCAAAATCAAATAATTGAAAGGAACCGGTCGTCAAGAATGAGAAAGATGGTCGAAACAAACAGGAATAGCCCGCAATGAAAAAAAATTTAACGTTCACTCAATGCCTTTTTCTGTCCAGCGATCGAGAATGAGCGTACCCAACTGCAGGTCTTCGGCGGTCGTAATTTTGATGTTGTCGTAACTTCCTTCGACAATGCGCGCTTTGATGCCGAGTCGTTCTACCAACGCGGCTTCATCGGTAGAAAAAAAATTATCGTGCTTTGCTTTCTCGAATGCGTTCCACAACACTTCGGCGCGAAATGCTTGCGGCGTTTGAATGAGCCAGAGCGCATTGCGGTCCAAGGTTTGATCGAAAAAATGTCCGCCGGTAGAACGCCGCACGGTATCTTTCGGCTGCACGGCAAGGACCGCCGCGTCATGCTCCTTGCACATTTTGATGAGATGACTGATACGTTTTCGTTCCACAAACGGACGTACGCCATCATGGACTAAAACAATATCGTGGGGATTCATAGCTAAGCGCTGCAGCGCATTGCCGACAGAATCCTGCCGTGTCGTACCGCCGATCACAACTTTATTGACTTTGTGCAAACGATAACGTGAGATTAACGATTCCACTTCCGCAACGGCAGATTCAGGAACAGCAACAGCAATTTCATCAATATCCGGACAAAACTCGAACCGCCGCAGCGTGTGTACGAGAATCGGCTTGCCTTTGAGCGGCAGAAATTGTTTTTTGACCGCGCCGCCGATCCGTGTACCGGAACCCGCTGCCGGAATAATCGCAAACACTTTATGTCTTACTCGTGTCATGATTTCAGTTGATGCGAAAATATTTTTGCAGGGGCTGAATCTCTTCAACCCCTACGGTGAATGGATGTTGCAAACGGTTACAGAATCAGCATGGCATCGCCGTAACTGTAAAAGCGATAGCCGTCCTTGACTGCCTTTTTGTACCCTTTCATCATCAAATCGTGGCCGGAAAATGCACTGACCAACATGAGCAGCGTCGATTCCGGAAGATGGAAGTTGGTAATTAAATGATCCGTTACTTTGAAATCGTACGGCGGGAAGATAAATTTATCTGTCCAGCCCTTTGCCGGTTTCAGATGCCCGTCTGCGGTCACGCTGGATTCCAATGCACGGCACGTGCTGGTGCCGACGACAAAGACTTGATGTTTGGAATCGATTGTTTTATTGACGACGTCGACGGTGCTCATCGGTACTTCGAAAAATTCCGAATCCATTTTGTGTTTCGTCAGGTCTTCCACTTCCACGATACGGAACGTTCCGATGCCGATGTGAAGCAGGACCGGTACAATCTTTACGCCTTTTGCTTCGAGTTTTTTCAACAGTGCTTTGGTGAAATGCAGACCGGCAGTCGGCGCAGCAACAGCGCCAATGGTGTTTGCATACACCGTTTGATAACTTTCTTTATCTTTTTCCGTCGGTTCACGCTTGATGTAATGCGGCAGCGGGGTAACGCCGATGCGGTCAATCAGCTTGAACAGATCGCCTTTGTGATTGAAGCGCACCGTGCGCCCGCGCGATGTGGTATTGTCGATGACTTCGCACCAGAGTTTATTGTCGTCGAAATAAATTTTATTGCCGATGCGTACTTTGCGCGCCGGATCCACGATCACATCCCAGATGTTTTCTTCGTGATTCAGTTCACGAAGAAGAAATACTTCGATCTTCGCATTGGTTTTTTCTTTTTTGCCGTACATTCGTGCCTGAAACACTTTGGTTTCATTCACGACAAGGCAGTCGCCTTTCTGAAAATAATCAGCGATTTCATAAAACTTCCGGTCTTCAAGAGAATCGTCCTTGCGGTTCAAGACCATAAGATTGGAATGATCGCGCGGACTCGCTGGATGTTTTGCAACGAGATTTCGTGGAAGCGGATATTTGAAATCGGAGAGCTTCATGCTCATATCCTTTCCTTAACAATAATAAGATAAAAAGAGGCGGCGACATCAATCGCCGCCTTGTGAATTAATGAGTGCACGAATTATTTTTTTCGCGCAGTTTTTTTCGCAGGCGCTTTCTTGGCGCTTGTTTTTGCTTCGAGCACTGCTTGTGCCGCCGCCAGTCGCGCGATGGGCACGCGGAATGGAGAGCAGCTGACGTAGTTCATGCCGACGGAGTGACAGAACTTCACGCTCTTCGCTTCGCCGCCATGTTCGCCGCAAATACCGACCTTCAGGTGCTTGCGTGTGGAACGGCCTTTTTCAATGGCCATCTTCACTAACAAACCGACGCCGCTCTGGTCCAACGATTGGAACGGATCGTCTGCAAAGATCGCTTTGCCGCCGTCTTTTTCGCTCTTCACATAATCCGGCAGGAAGCGTCCGGCATCATCGCGGGATAACCCGAGGGTCATCTGCGTCAAGTCGTTCGTTCCGCAGGAGAAGAATTCTGCGTTCTCGGCAATCTTATCGGCAAGCAGCGCTGCCCGAGGAATCTCGATCATCGTGCCGACCATATACTTTAGCTTTGATCCGGCTTTTGCAATCAACGCATCGGCAACACCGCGCGTTTGTGTTTCCAGAATTTTGAATTCTTTTTGATCGATGGTCAACGGAATCATGATTTCCGGTTCGACCTTCAATCCCTTGTTCGTAATATTGATCGCCGCTTCGATAATCGCGGTGACCTGCATATCAAGAATTTCAGGATAGGTGATGCACAGACGGCAACCACGATGGCCGAGCATCGGATTGCTTTCATGCAATTGATCGCAACGATGGCGAATTTTTTCCGGGCTTAAGCCGGTTACTGCAGAAAGTTTGTTGACGCCCGCATCGTCTTTGGGCGTGAACTCATGCAGCGGCGGATCGATCAAACGAATCGTCACCGGTTTGCCGGCCATTGCTTCAAAGATGCCTTCAAAATCTGCGCGCTGAAACGGCAGCAACTTGGCGAGCGCTTTCTTGCGCGTTTCGACATTCTCGGCAACAATCATTTCCTGAATTGCCAACCGGCGTTCCTCGGTATCGAAGAACATGTGTTCGGTACGGCAAAGGCCAATACCTTCGGCGCCAAGTTTGATAGCATTCTGTGCATCGTACGGCGTGTCCGCATTCGTACGGACTTTTAATGTGCGGATTTCATCGCACCATTTCAACAACGTACGGAATTCTTCGGATTGCTCCGGCTTTATCAACGGCAATCCGCTGAGGAACACTTCGCCGGTGGTGCCATTCAAAGTAATTTCATCGCCTTGCTTAATCACTTTGCCGCCGACTTTCATCTGCTTTGCATTGTAATCGATATCCAGCGATTCGCATCCGACGACGCAGCATTTGCCCCAGCCGCGTGCAACAACCGCTGCGTGACTGGTCTTTCCGCCCGTGGCCGTCAAAATACCCTGAGCCGCATGCATACCGCCGACATCTTCCGGTGAAGTTTCTTTGCGGACCAAAATAACTTTTGCACCGCTCTTTTCCATTTCTTCTGCTTCCGCAGCAGTGAACACGACTTTACCGACCGCTGCACCGGGAACTGCATCGATACCTTTTGCGATAAGAAGTTCTTTCAACTTCGGCGCGCCGACGGTTTTCACATCGATGATCGGATAGAACACGCCTTCGATTTGTTCCGGTGTGATACGCGAAACAGCTTGTTCTTTGGTGATAAGTTTTTCACCGACCATATCGACCGCCATCTTGAACGCGGCAGCCGGCAAGCGTTTGCCTGTACGACATTGCAGCATATACAACTTTTCGTCTTCGATGGTGAACTCGAGGTCCTGCATTTCTTTATAATAGGATTCGAGTGTCTTACGAACTTTTGTCAATTGCTTGTACGCAACCGGCAGGCGGCTTTCCAATTCAATCAACTTCATCGGTGTGCGAATACCGGCAACCACATCTTCCCCTTGCGCATTGATAAGGCAATCGCCGTAGAAAATATTTTCGCCGCTGTTCGGGTCGCGTGTAAAGCAAACGCCCGTACCGGATGTTTCGCCTTTGTTGCCGAACACCATCTGAACAACGTTCACCGCTGTTCCAATCAAGTCGGTGATTTTTTCGACACGGCGATAGGTCACGGCTTTTTCGGCTTCCCAACTATTGAAGACCGCCATAATGGCGCCCCAGAGTTGATCAATAGGATCCTGCGGAAATTCTGCGCCTTGCTTTTCTTTGTAGAATGCTTTGAACTGACCGCAGAGTTCTTTCAATTTTTCAGCAGGAATTTCGGGATCGGTTTTCACGCCGAGTTGTTGCTTCATACGATGCAGCATGTCTTCCATCGGTTCTTTGGAAAGTCCCATGGCGGTGGTGCTGTACATCTGGATGAACCGGCGATAGCTGTCGTAAGCAAAACGCGGATTGCCGGTTTTTGCAGCAAGGCCTTCGACGGAGTGATCGTTCAAGCCAAGATTCAAAATTGTTTCAAGCATACCGGGCATCGAACGTGCTGCACCGGAGCGGACCGAGACGAGCAGCGGATCTTTTGCATCGCCTAATTTTTTCTTGGTCGTTTTTTCAAGTTTCTTCAAGGCATCGAGCACTTCTTTCTCGAGACCTTTGGGAAGTTTGCGATTGAGCTTGTAATATTCCGCGCACGTTTGAATCGTGACGGTGAATCCAGCCGGCACAGGAAGTCCGATGGATGTCATTTCCATCAAGCCAACGCCTTTGCCGCCGAGCACATCTTTCGACAGCTCCGCGCCTTTGGCTTCGGCTTTGCCGGCGCCAAAGAAATACACATGTTTCGTTTTAGCCATAATTAGTTTATCCTTTCAGTGATCGTTGATATATTGTTCTTTATTTGCTTATAGTTCGTTGACTCGCGCAAAAACATCAACGCGAGTTTGTGTGATAATAAATTTTCTGTTGTTCGTTCGGGATGCCATTGCACCTTTGTATCTATTATTCCGATACGCATATTATTTTTTATGTTGAATCGTTATAGTTCGATTCAATAATTCATCCAACAAATTTTCGCCAGCAAGAAACTCCTGCCGGATTTCTGCGGCAAACACCGGCAATCGTTGAAGAAATGATCTCGCAAAATCATCGTTCAATCGTGCCGCATCTTTTTCGGTGGTGATGATGAAATCGGCGTTATCGTTTTCAAAAGCGTTTTCCAATCGCCTCAAATCTTCATCGTCGTACCAATGGTGATCTGCAAACACCATATATTCTATAATTTCAACACCAGCATGGTTCAGCATTTTTTTAAACGATTCAGGATGGCCGATACCGGAAAATACGACAACGCCTTTTCCTTGAATCTCCGCCACATTTTTTTTCTGATTCGATAAAATGCGATTGAACGATTTCAATTTCGTTTGAATCCCTGCTGCCGGTTTTTCAAATCGCTTCAATTTCTGTTCTGCAGAATCAAACATCGCACGATCTTCACAGCGAGAAACGATAATCAAATCTGCTCGCTGAAGCGAGGACGTTGGCTCGCGCCGGTTACCCGCTGGAAGCAGCCAGTCGCTTTCAAGAATTTCTTGCGCAGAAGCAACGACAATATTACCATCGCGATGCAAATATCGATGTTGAAATCCGTCATCCAGAATAATCGCGGTTGCGCCAAGTTCGATGGCCTTTTGTGCTCCGCGTACTCGCTGTTCATCGACAACAACAATGGTGTTTGAAAATTTTTGCGCAAGCTGGCTTGGTTCGTCGCCGGATTGTTCGACCGGTGCGATGTTTCCGTTGCCGTCGTTCGCCACAATCGTTCCAGTAGAATTTCTACCGTATCCCCTGCTCACAACGGCACAGCGGTGTATGCCGGAAATTTTTTCCAACAGCAATTCCACGAACGGAGTTTTTCCGACGCCGCCGACAGAAATATTGCCGACCGAAATAACTGGCACGCCGACCTTCGTCGTTTTTAAAATTTGTTTTTCAAAGAACCAGTTGCGAACACCGACCGCGATTCCATACAGCAACGAAAACGGCACCAAGAGTGTTCGCAGTTTCATACTACTTCACCTTCAAGACATATTCCGCAACGCGCTTCGATGCACCGGCAGTACCGAGCATTTTTTTCACCGTGGCAAGCTCCGCCCTCATCGCGGCAAGCCGCTGCGGGTCATTCAACAACTTCAACGCTTCACGTGCCAGAATTTTTCCCGACGCGCGGCGTTGAATAAATTCCGGCACAAGCGTTTTGCCGGCAACAATATTCACCAAGCCGATATTCTTTAGCTGGATCACCGCTCTACCGATCAAATACGTGAGCCACGACGTTTTATAGACGATGAACATCGGCGTTCCAAAACACGCGGTTTCTAATGTCGCGGTTCCGGAAGTCACAAGCGCAAAATCTGCATTCGCCATCACTTCGTATGTCGATCCTTGTATCAACCGGATGCCTTCCACAGAATATAGCGTCCGGAAATATTGCTCTTCCAATGTCGGCGCAACGCCGATCACAATTTCTGCATCCTGTTTTACCGCAATCGTCTTTGCAGCAGAAAGCATTTCAGGAAATATTTTTTCGATTTCCTGCTTCCGGCTTCCGGGCAGCAGTGCAATAATTTTTTTCCGTTCATCAATTTCGAATCGTTTGCAAAATTGTTTCCGATCTAATTTCGATTCCAGCACTTCCAGCAAAGGATGGCCGACGAACTCTACAGGAATTCTTCCCGTACGATAAAAATCGACTTCAAACGGAAAGATCACCAGCATTGCATCGACAAACTCACGCATTTTTTTGACGCGCGATTTATGCCACGCCCACACCTGTGGACTGATATAATAGACGACTTTTACATCGTAACGTTTCGCAATGCGAGCAAACCGCAAATTGAAACCGGGATAATCGATCAGCACGAGCACATCGGGTTTTTTGAATTTGACGATTTGTTCCAGCGTATGCTCCATCGTTTTGATGAACGGCAAATGCTTGAGCACTTCTACAAATCCCATAAAGCCCAGTTCGCGGATGTGGTAAATCGTTTCCATACCCGCTTGTTGCATGCGGTCGCCGCCGACGCCGAAAACTTCGACATCCGGCTGCAAGCGTTTCAATTCGCGCACCACGCCGGACCCGTGCAGATCGCCTGACGCTTCACCGGCAATGATCATCACGCGTTGAACCATTGCTATCTCACAACCCAAAGAACAAGCAGGATCACCAGCACAGACACCAGCGCCTGAAATGTCCGCCGCTCAGAATGTGCGGCTTCTTTCCAATTCGGCAATTGATGTTCTTGCGCCGACGTTTTGTACGGCACAACCTGCGGGATAAATCGTGGGACATTATTTTTGAATTCGATGTACGATGCGCCG
>DATKMP010000119.1:0-5129 GCA_035541775.1 Bacteroidota bacterium
TCAAGAATGAATGTTCTACCAATTCCTTCGATGAGACACACATTCCAATTTGTCATCATTCTACCGATTTGCTTCAAACACCATAATTCTGCTTCAACACATTGACATGATGCCGGATGTGTCCCGCCATCATATATCCGAGTGCAAGAACCGAAATAGAATGATTGTTCACTGTTCCTCTTCTGTTCCAATCATCGTCGGTTAAGAGACTTAGAAATGCAAGATTGGATTTTCGCAGCAAGAGTAATTCATCCATAATATCGGCAAGCGGCCGTTGGTTATAATGTGCATTGTAGATGTAATCGTCCTGTTCGAACGATGGAAAAGATGCTTGATCTCCTTTACTAATGCAAAACGCTCGGTATGCAAACACACGCTCGTAATCTACCAAATGCCCGAACACTTCGCGAATCGTCCACTTGCCGGGTGCATACCGGAACGTTTCACGCTCAGAAGAAATACCAGACGCAAGTTGCTGCAACTCTTCTATCTGTCGATGGAGCACAGGTAGTATTTCTGTTTCCGGGACAAGTGAAATATATCGGACATAATAGGATTGATATTCATCTTCTGCTGGACGTTTGTTCATCGGTTCTCCTACTTCGATAATTGTTTCATCAATTCCATCATTGCCGCCATCGGTGTGATGACCTCTTTCACTTCCACTTCGGAATAATATTTGCGCCATGGTGCAAACTTCATTTCGAATTCATCTTTTGAAATCGCTTCCCAGATGCTGAAACCGAACGCCGGATCATCTTTCAGGCAATATGTTTCCCCGCGAATGCAGCTGCGGTCCAACTCATTCATTTGCAGTTTCTGTCCGAATTCTTTCATCTTGCTTACATCGACACGAACTTTTATTTGAAATACCATTGGGCTTCATCTCCTTTTAAAATTCTATATCCACCGTCGCGTTTTTTCTTTGTATGCAATATACGCTTGGCCAAATTTTATTTCCATCGCTTCTTCTTCCGGCTTAATTTGAAATCGATTCGTATAAATAATATAAAGTGGAACACCAAACAGTGCCACGATATTTGAAATATGAAAACACCAAGCGATGAGGACTAAAAGCAATCCGAAGTATATTGGATTACGCGAGATTGCATAGACGCCGGACGAAACGAACGAAGAAGTGGAATCAACGTTTACAGAATTGATCGTCGTTTTATATTTATAAAAGGTAATCATCGCCAGCACACTCATAGCGCCGCCTGCAAGAGCAGTAATACCGGCGATGGTACCGGAGAATGGAATTGGAAACGTAAGCCCCGGAAATATTTTAGCCGCACACCACATCATTGCGCCGATGGCAATCGTTACAATCGGCGGTGGTACTTTTAAGGAAATATTCATGGCGATGCACCCGCTTTTTCTTAATGAGTCTTTATCTTCTTCATTCATGACAATAGACTTTAAGACTGCTCTACTTAAAGAATCAATGCTTTCGATTTAGAAACCGTTTATGACAAACTTCCCTGTGCTGTTGAAAAATAAGGATTGTAAAACGAGAATGTGCCGGGGTTTTTCTGCAAAAAATATTGTTTGAGGTCGCCAACGGCAGCCGAGTTTTTTTTTGCAAGGACACATTCGCTGTCTTACTCATATTTTTCGTCGGTCTTGAATTTTTTGTTCTTTTCTATCAAGAGAAAAGTACAAAACGATTTTAGATAAAACCTTCCTCGGAGGCGACGTTATATAACGTCGCCTACACATTTGGATTATTTCATTCCGCGCTTTTTCTTTTCGATGAAAACCTGCGCATCAACCGGTGCAGCACACACAGGGCAGACATAACGATGAGTCGTTTCGTTGTAGTCGGGTTCGACAACTTTTTTGCAATTGGGGCAATGCACTAAAAATGGTTTATCGTGTTTCATATTGATTCAATTGTTGGAGTGATCGAGAATAGCATCGGCTAGAACGATGCAAAAGGATCGAACGAGAGTTCGATAGGCGGCAAGTTTCTAAGTACACGCCCTTCATTGATCCATCGCAAGGCATCCTCTTTATTTCGGAACACACAGAAATTATCCGTTTGATTTTGCTCACGGTACGCTTCATACATTCGCGAGACAGCGAACGACAAGTCATTCGCTGCAACCCGCGCCCGGCGCGATTCCTGATTGAAGATCAACACCTGTGCAAGCTCTTGAAGTTCGATCGAGTTCAGTCGCAACTCTGTAACATCCTTGGTCTCTTCAATAAAATCGTACGAGGGATCAAACTCTCGGTCCTTCATAATGGCTTGGAGATACTCTATCATCACTTGTTTGGTGATAATGCCTTTGCCGATGCCAATAACCAAGTTATGTTTTTTATCTATTCGATAAGAACAAGTCATCGCGTTCGCTGCGCCGTAGTACATTTCATAGAAACATCCTCTCCAATCAAAAAAAGCGTACGGAAGTTTCTACTCAAAAACAAGGTGAAGACTAAAATAGCAAACGATACAACGGTACAAAAGACATTGACGGCGGTGTTAGCCCACTACCCGTAGAATGAAAAATCCTGCCACAATGATCAATGCTGCGCCGATGAGTTTCCACGGCAGGCGCTGTTCCGAAAACATTTTTCCGCCGACGAGCGATGCAAAAAAAACGGATGTCCGTTTGACGGCAAGAACCAACGCCACCGGCGCCAGCTGCGTTGCAGCAAGCTGTGCATACCGGTAACTGATGGTCAACACTGCAACAATCACGATCAGTCCTAACGTAGAGCGGTTTTCATGCGCAACGATGTTGCGAAGAGATTTTTTCTTCTGAAAAAAAAGTGCGGCATACATCAACACAAAAACTGCATGCTGGTAGAAAAGCACAACGAACGGATGCGTTTTATGTCCGCTCACCAATGCTTTGTCCATTACCGCAGAAACAGCAAACAACACTAATGCCACCCAGATGTACCAATGTGCCTTGATGATATTGCCGCCTTTGCGTTCTAATAAAACCATTCCGCCGATCATCAGTACAAGGCCGATAATTTCACGAGTAGATATGGCATCGCCGATGGTAAAGTACGCCAGAAGTGCAACGATGCCGGGCGTGAGCGCAAGCAATGGCAGCGTACTGCTGATCTCCGCACGCTGCAATGCCATCATCACCAAAAGAAACGCAAGCGCATTCACAATGCCTTTGAGAATAAGAATGAGCAGTGTCGCAGAGGTCACTGCGGTAACATCGACGATAAATATTGTGCAGAGTGAATACGCCATCAGCACAGCAGAGAGCAGAAAGGAAAAGGTCACCGCATCCGTACGAAACAGCGATTTCTTTTCGCCAATCGAAGCTGCCGCCGAAAGCACGGCAGAACCCAACGCCCAAGCCAACCACATGATCGCTGCTCCCTTCTTCTACGCATTAAAAATGATATGATGCGGCAAGATACAAATTTCTGCCCGGCTCGTAATTATAGTTGCCGCGAAGAGTCGAAAGAAAATTGGTATAACTTCGGTTGAATATATTTTGCACGCCGAACGAAATGTTCGCATACGTACTGCCCATGGGAAGCGGCACACTGACAACACCGAGATCGACAATGCCGTACCCGGCCGTCGGAATTTCACCGCTGCCGAGATTCGTTTTATCATCGTACAATTCCCAAGCAGCGTGCAGTGAACCGAGACGCTGCAAAGAATAATCTGCTGTCATCATGCCATGCATCGGAACAATGCCCGTCAGGTTGACATGATTTTTTGTGTCTTCGCCGCGAATGTACTCAAACGTGGAGCGAAGCTTCAATGCATCAATCGGAAATAGCTCAAGTGAAAATTCATAGCCGTAAATTCTCGCTTCGCCAATGTTGGCTTTGATGTACGCAGGTGTTCCTTCAAAAGTACCATACGTATAGCCGATAAGATCATGATAGGCATTATAATATCCATCAACGCTGAAGATGATATTCGGAATATGATATCGAATTCTTGCATCCACCGATTGATTTTTTTCGGGTTGAAGATTGGGATTGCCAACATAAAATAACTGGGGATTGTTATTCAACAATTGATACAATTCTTCCAACTCCGGCGTACGAAAAGCCGTGGAAAACACAGCCGATCCATCCAACCATGGCGTCATCACCTGACGGACGCCGGCATTCATGCTCCAGCTTTCCGTATTCGAGGTGTTTGCATTCCATAATACTTTTTGAGTTGCAGGAACAGTCGTCACTCCATTTTTCACCACCCAAACCGTATCGTAGGTAACATCGTTATGCACACGGATGGCATCGTACCGCGCCCCCAGCACGATCGTGGTGGAATGCGGAATGATACTCCATTCATCTTGCGCATACGCTCCCGCACTTGTGAAAGAAGAATTCGGCAAGGGCACTTCTTCTAAAATTGTTTGAGCAGCATAATTATAGGATTCACGGCCGCTGCTCAAGGAACGCTGCCAGAGTTCTGCACCAACTGTAAGATAATGATTTTCTGTCGGAACAATCGTCAATTCTGTTTGCACCGTTCCCGTTTTATGTTCTGCGTGAGGCGTTTTGGTGACAACGGGACTTGCAATTAATTCCACATCCCGCTCAATATTTTGCTGCGAAGCACGCACGACCAGCATGGGAAGAGTTTCACTGAGTTCGGGAATAGAATATTCTGCTTTGAATAATTCGCGCCGCGCCAGCGTGTACCGAACTGTCGCCGAAGCTGGAAACAATGACGAGCCGCCCGGAATTCCCGCATCATCCGTCTGATAACGCTGGTAGGTTAGATCCAATGATTGTGTGTTAAGCAACCGCACGCCTGCTTCGGTACTAAATCCCCAATCGGAAAAATCTGAGTTGGGAACTTCGCCTGCCGGACTTTGGTAATTATCCGCTTTTCGGAAAACGCCGCTTGCACGAACACGATACACATCCGAACCGCTTTCCGCAGCAACATATTCTGCATAAGAATTATTCACGGATTCATAACGCGACATCGCTTCACCATTGACATATTGTTGATCGCTAAAGGACGGGCTTTTAGTGATGACATTCACCACACCGCCGAATGCACCCGTTCCTGCCAGCGCAGAATTCGCACCTTTAATAACTTCCACGCGATCGATATCAAACGGATTAATCAACGACAGCGCTGCTGCATGGTCGTTTGCCGTTTCAATGCGAGTATTATCGATCAT
>DATKMP010000120.1:0-39196 GCA_035541775.1 Bacteroidota bacterium
GTGTGGTGCTCGGTGTTCGGAAATTAAAAATTCTCTCCTTCGGTCCGCGCCCATTCGATTTTCTCGCATGCAATGCACCGATCAAACCGTTGTATGATCTTGGCGTTGAGATTATGGAAAACAGCGAACTCGATTTATATGATATCGTTCAAGCCGAAAAAAATAATCCGGAAGTGAAACGGATTGCAAAAGAAATGGCGGCAGAACTTGGAAAAGGGAATACCTATCCTGATTTGTTGGAAAAACTTGCGCAGTACGAATATGCCTTAGAAAAATTTATGAATGCCAATCTTGGTGCATCGAGCTATGCAGCGTTTGCGAACAAGTGCTGGCCTGCGTTCGAAAAATATTTCGGCCATGTGCCGTGCTATCTTAATTCGCGTTTGGCAGCGCGCGGAATTCCGGTGGCATGCGAAACCGATATTTATGGTGCGTTAAGCGAATATATGGTCATCTGTGCGACAGAATTGCCCCCGACGATTTTAGATATCAACAATACTGTTCCGAAAGACATGTATAAAGAGAACAAGAAAGCGATCGGCCATTACGATCTCACTGATCTGTGGATGGGATTCCATTGCGGCAACACGTCTTCAGCGTGCCTGGTGCAGCCGATGATGCAGTACCAGCTGATCATGCATCGGCTGCAGGAACCCAACCAGAAGCCGAACGTCACGCGCGGAACCCTGGAAGGGCAGATCAAACCCGGGCCGATCTCGATCTTTCGCGCCCAGTCTACGGCAGATGCAAAGATACGGGCGTATGTCGCGAATGGCGAAGTGTTGAAAGTGAATCCGAAATCGTTCGGTTCCATCGGTGTGTTTGCCATCAACGAGATGGGAAGATTCTATCGCCATGTGCTGATTGAGAAGCGGTTCCCGCATCATACAGCGATTGCGTTTAAGCATGCAGCGAAAACGTTGTTTGCGGCAAGCAAAATGCTCGGGATCGAAGACGTGTTCTTCAATCAGCCGGAAGGCATGATGTATCCGACGGAAAATCCGTTTGAATAAACCGGACTCATCTTTTGCTTTCTTTTCCATCGTTCGGATGAACTATCCGAGCGATGGAAAACGTATTTGAAACAGCCGTTGTCAACCAAGAGTAACTTTCGATATTCTCAAGGAGCTTCCACTTATGAAATACGGATCGAGCCTTTTTCGTATCTCTGTTGTATTCTGCGTTCTTACTTCCATGGCATTCGCGACGATGCCGGATTCCGCACAGCAATCAAAATCCGCCGGTGCATTTGAAACCGGTGTCTATCAAAATCTGTTTACAGAATGGTTGGGTATTCCGGAGACACTTGTTCAAGCAAAACTCGATAGCATTTATCATCAATTATTTTTTGGTGATGATAAAACGCAGCGCATTTATTATCCCGTAGGAAACGATATGGCGTACATCGAAGATGTGCAGTTTCAAGATGTTCGGACGGAAGGAATGTCGTATGGGTTAATGATCGCCGTGCAAATGAATAAGAGGAATGAATTTGACCGGTTGTGGAAATGGATGAAGATATATATGCAGCATCAAACCGGCCCGCAAAAAACATATTTCGCATGGCAGTGCAAACCCGATGGAACGATTATCGATCAGAGTACCGCATCGGACGGCGAAGAATGGACGGCGATGGCGCTTTTGTTTGCTTCGGCGCGATGGGGGACAGATACAGGAATGTATAATTATCGGGCTGAAGCGCAAGCCATTCTTGACAATATGCTGCACAAAGAAACAGCGCCGGAAAACGATGGAAGCGCGACCAATTTATTCAACACCAAAGAACATCAGGTGGTGTTTGTTCCGAATAAAGACGCATCGGGCTTTACCGATCCATCGTATCATCTTCCGCATTTTTATGAACTCTGGGCGCGCTGGGCAAAACACGATGCACAATTTTGGCACGATGCTGCGTCGGTAAGCCGGAAGGTTTTTCAACAATCAGCGAACCGTGTAACAGGATTGGCGCCGGATTATTCGCACTTCGACGGAACACCGGCTTCAACACCGTGGTCGAACGGGACAAAAAATTTTCAATACGATGCGTGGCGTGTTGCAGCAAATGCGGCCATGGATTTTTCTTGGTTTGCCAAAGATACCGAGGAAGTAACCTTGAGCAATCGCATTCAACAATTTTTTTATTCCGAAGGAATCAAGTCGTACGGCAGCGTGTACACATTAGAAGGAAAAAAACTTGCCAGCGATCACAGTACAGGATTGGTCGCGATGAATGCCGTTGCGTCGCTTGCATCGACCAATGATCATCGTCAGGCATTCGTTGAAGAATTGTGGAATACGCCTATACCGGCCGGCAAATATCGGTACTACGACGGCATCTTATATTTTCTTGGAATGCTTGAAGTCAGCGGCCATTTTAGAATTTATGATCCGATGACGCATTCTTCGAAATAAAAATTTATCGAAAATTTTCAATGAGGTGTTTCATGCCTTTTATCCATCATCGTCTTTTATCCTTTTTATCGATTATCTTGATCTGGACGGCATCGCAATCTGTATTTGCCGTTGACCGGACATCGATGATCGCGACAGAAAAAATTTCCGGCGGCTTTGCGCTTTCAGCATCGGGCAAATCGGCGCCGCTGTGTTTTAGTTCGCAAGATTATCCCGGCGTTGTTCGCGTTGTGAAACAACTGCAAGACGATATCGACAGTGTGACGAATGCACGGCCGATGGTGTGCGCCGATGTCCTTCCCGCTTCCGATGAAATTGTATTGATCGGAACGGCCGGAAAAAATCCTTTCATCAATAAACTTGTTGAAGAAAAAAAAATCAATCTGGATGATGTCAACGGGCGATGGGAAAAATTTATTATTCAAACGGTCGATCATCCGTTCCCCAATATTGCACGGGCACTGGTCATTGTTGGCAGCGACAAACGCGGAACCATTTATGGAATGTATGAGCTGTCTGAAAAAATCGGCGTATCGCCATGGATCTGGTGGGCAGATGTGCCCGTAAAAAAATCCGCAAGTTTGTTTGTGCAAGCAGGAAGATATACCTTAGGCGAACCGGCTGTAAAGTATCGCGGCATCTTTATCAACGATGAAGCGCCGGCGCTTGCGGGTTGGGCTCATGAAAAATTTCATGGATTGAACCATCAGTTCTATACCAAAGTGTTTGATCTTATTTTGCGATTAAAAGGAAACTATCTCTGGCCAGCGATGTGGGGCAATGCGTTCAACGACGATGATACGCTGAATCCGCGACTTGCCGATGAGTACGGCATTGTGATGGGAACTTCGCATCACGAACCGATGCTGCGGGCGCAGCAAGAATGGAAGCGCTACGGCTCAGGTGCGTGGGACTATCAAACAAACGAATCGACCTTAAAAGCATTCTGGAAAAAAGGCATTCAAAACATGGGAAATCACGAAAGCATTGTCACCATCGGCATGCGCGGCGACGGTGATATGCCGATGAGTGAAACAGCGAATATTTCCCTTCTCGAAAAAATCGTGGACGACCAGCGAAAAATTCTTAGCGAAGTTACCGGCAAAGATGTTACAACGATTCCGCAACTGTGGGCGCTGTATAAAGAGGTGCAGGAATATTACGATAAAGGCATGCGTGTTCCCGACGATGTAACGCTGTTATTGTGTGATGACAATTGGGGAAATCTTCGCAAGCTTCCCTTGTTCCATGAGAAACCTCGGAGCGGCGGGTACGGCATTTACTATCACTTTGATTATGTCGGCGGTCCGCGAAATTATAAATGGCTCAACACCAATCAGATTGAGCGCACGTGGGAACAAATGCATCTTGCATACTCGTACGGCGTCAAGCAAGTCTGGATTGTGAATGTCGGCGATATCAAGCCGATGGAATTTCCGATTTCATTTTTTTTAGATTATGCATGGAATCCCGATCAATGGAATGCAGGCCAATTGCAAGAATACACAACGCTTTGGGCAGAGCAGCAATTCGGACCGGATCATGCAAAAGATATTGCCGAGATTCTTACTCAGTACACAAAGTTCAATGCGCGCCGCAAACCGGAATTGCTTGGTCCCGATACGTACAGTTTAACGAACTATCGCGAAGCAGAAACGGTCGTTGCAGAATACAAGGCGCTTGCAACAAAAGCGCAGCGCCTTGCTGATGAATTACCCGTAGAAGATCGAGATGCATATTTTCAATTAGTGCTGCATCCGGTTCTTGCATGTTCCAATCTCAACGAGCTTTGGGTGACGGTCGGCAAAAATCATCTCTATGCAAAACAGGGGCGGGCAGCAACGAACGACCTCGCAGAGGAAGCAAGAAACTTCTTTGAACGTGACAGTCTCATTTCGTACACGTACAATCATGTAATTGCAAATGGAAAATGGAATCACATGATGGATCAAACGCACATCAGTTACACCTATTGGCAGCAGCCGGAACAAGATGTACTGCCTGCGGTTCAACGATTAACACTTCCGCATGTTGCTGAAATGGGTGTTGCCATTGAAGGATCTTCTTCGTGGTGGCCTGATGAAAAAAAACCTGCGGAGCTGCCGGAGTTCGACAAGTACCATCATCAGTCATATTATATCGATGTGTTCAATCGCGGCAGCGTACCGTTCACTTATTCCGTCCAAGTTGAAAAGCCATGGATGGTGATTGATTCTGCGAACGGAACAATCGAAACAGAACGCCGGTTGCAAGTTGCCATTGCCTGGGATAAAGTTCCTGCTGGAGAACATCGCGCTGCGATGACGATCAAAAGTTCCGATGGTAAACAGGTAATGGTGAACGCGTTCGTGAGCAATCCTGCTGTACCAAAACCTGAAAATCTTAACGGCTTTGTGGAAAGCAATGGATATGTTTCGGTGGAAGCAGAACATTATACTTCTGCAATAGCAACTCCGCCCATGGTGTGGCAAGACATTCCGAACTTAAGCCGAACACGTTCCGGTATGACCATACTTCCGGTGACGGCCTCTGCGCAAACTCCTGGCGGCGACAGTCCGCATCTCGAATATTCAATGTATTTGTTTCATGGCGACTCGGTGCAGGTCGATGCCTATTGCTGCCCGACGTTGAACTTTCATGGCGGCGAAGGATTGCGTTATGCAATTTCGATAGACGATGAACAGCCGCAAATCGTTGCGCTTCACACGAATAGCAATGAAGGTGTGTGGAACAAATCGGTTGCCAATAATATCGTCATCGCCAAATCGAAACATAAAATAACTCACGCAGGATTTCATGTTTTGAAATTCTGGACAGTCGATCCGGCTGTGGTTTTGCAAAAGATTGTTGTTGAAACTGGCGATGTGAAGCCGAGTTATTTGGGTCCGCCGGAAAGTTTTCGATTCATCAAATAGTAGAGGAAGTTGATCGTTATGAAAAAACATTACTGGTATCTTCTTTGTGCTTTCGTTCTTTGCACGATTGCCTATAGCGGCGAAAGAGAAAGTCGTATCACAAGTCCTGATGGAAATCTTTCGATCGATGTAAATCTTGCGGCCGAAGGTATTCCCACATACGATGTGTTTTTTCAAAATGTTCCCGTCATAGAAAATAATCGGCTGGGAGTAAAAAGAACCGATTCGGATTTTTCTCGCGGCCTTCGCCTGCTTTCGCGTTCGTCTGTCGAAACGGTGCATGATGATTACACGCTTCTCTACGGAAAGAAACTTCATTGTCAATATCATGCCAATAAAAAAATATTTCATTTTTTGAATTCAGAAAATCAAAAACTCGATATCATCTTTCAGATATCGAACGACGGGATTGCATTCCGATATTATTTTCCAGATACATCGCGTGCTGTAAAGAACATTATAAAAGAAGAAACGCAATTTTCATTTGATGATTCAACGCTTGCATGGATTCAGCCCATCGATGCAGCGAAAACAGGATGGTGCGGTTCAAATCCATCGTACGAAGAATATTATTATCGCGGTGTGAATATAAAAAATTTGCCGAAGCATGAACCCGGCTGGGTATTTCCTGCTTTGTTCAAAGCCGGAAAATACTGGATTGCATTTTCGGAATCGGCGCCGGATAGAAATTATTGCGGCTGCCGGTTGATGCACGACAGTGCAACGACGATGTTTCGTATCGGTTTTCCGCAAGAAGGAGAAGTTCTTCCCGGAGGCGCATTGAATCCTGAATCGAAAACGCCATGGGCAACACCGTGGAGAATTCTTGTCGTCGGCCACAATCTCGGAACGCTGATCGAATCTGCGCTGGGAACCGATGTAGCAAAACCGTCGGTGTTGACAGCGGCAAAGTTTGTTAAACCGGGACGTTCGTCCTGGAGCTGGGTGTTGTTGAAAGATGATTCCACAATTTATCCGGTGCAAAAACGGTTCATCGATTATGCGGCAGAGATGGGCTGGGAATATTGTCTCATCGATGCCGGATGGGATACGCAGATCGGTTATGAAAAAATCGGCGAGCTTTGTATGTACGCCGCTTCGCGCAAGGGCGGTATTTTTTTGTGGTACAATTCTGCCGGCTCGTGGAATACGACGCCGTTAACTCCGCGCAATAAATTATTGACGCACGAACTTCGCATGGAAGAATTTTCGAAGATTCAAAAACTTGGCGTCAAAGGAATCAAAGTAGATTTCTTCGGCGGCGACGGGCAGTCGATGATGTCGTACTATCAGGATATTTTGCAAGATGCTGCTCAGTTTGGGTTGATGGTAAATTGTCACGGAGCAAGTCTACCGCGAGGATTGGAACGAACGTATCCCAATTTAGTTTCGATGGAAGCCATTAAAGGATTCGAATATTTGACATTTGATCAAAGCAATACAGATCAGGAAGCGAGCCATTGCGCAACGATTCCGTTCACACGAAATTTATTCGATCCCATGGATTTTACGCCTGTGTGTTTTAGTGAAATTCCCGGCAAACAGCGGCGAACAACGAACAGTTTTGAGTTGGCGTTGTCGGTGATATTTCTTTCCGGTGTTCAGCACTATGCAGAAATTCCGGAAGGCATGGCAGCAGTACCGGGTGAAGTACGACAGATGATGAAAGATATTCCCGTTGCGTGGGATGAAACGAAATTTATCGACGGTTATCCGGGAGAGTATGTAGTTTTAGCACGAAGAAGTGGAAACGATTGGTACGTTGCCGGCATCAATGGCGAAGCAGCCGAAAAGCGGTTGACATTCCATCTGGATTTTTTACAAAATGCCATCGGCAGTGTCTTGATAACGTGCGGTGAAACCCCGAGAACATTTCAGATTGTAAAAAATGTTGTCGATGTTACACAGCCACTCACGCTCACCCTGAAGCCCGACGATGGTTTTGTACTGCACCTTACTGCAAAATAGAATTCTAACATTTTTTGAAAGAAAAATTACATGAAAAAATATTTCCTGGTATTGTTGATGGGCATGCTTTCTTCTTCTATATTCTCGCAGAACAAAGAATTCACGAATCCAATTTTAGCCGGCTTTTATCCCGATCCGAGCGTTTGTAAAGTCGGCGATGATTATTATTTGGTGAATTCGACCTTCGCGTATTTTCCCGGCATTCCGGTTTTTCACAGCAAGGATTTGGTGCACTGGAAATTAATCGGGCATGTTTTGGATCGTCCGGAGCAGTTGAATCTTGATGGCGCAGGAGTTTCGCGCGGATTATTTGCACCGACCATTCGCTCGCATCATGGAATATTTTATGTAACCTGTACATTGGTTGATAAAGGCGGCAATTTTGTCGTCACCGCAACAAATCCGGCAGGGCCGTGGTCGAATCCCGTTTGGCTTACGAATGTGAATGGCATCGATCCATCGTTGGTGTTCGATGAAAACGGAAAATCGTATCTCATCTATAATAGTGATGCGCCAGAAAACAAACCGCTGTATCAAGGACATCGAACCATCCGAATGCGTGAATTTGATTGTGATAGTCTCAAAACAAAGAAAGAAGAAATCATTTTAGTGAACGGCGGAGTCGATATTACAAAAAAACCGGTCTGGATTGAAGGCCCGCATATATTCTATAAAGACGGGTTCTATTACCTCTGTGCGGCCGAAGGAGGAACATCGGAAAACCATTCGCAAGTAATTTTCCGGAGCACAAAGGTCGAAGGTCCGTATCAACCGTACGAACACAATCCCATTTTAACACAAAGAGATTTAGACCCACACCGGAAGAATCCGATTACGTCAACGGGGCATGCGGATTTGACTCAAGCACCCAATGGAGAATGGTGGGCAGTATTTTTGGGCTGTCGTCCGTATGACACAACCGAAGCACTTTTATACAACACCGGACGCGAAACATTTTTAGCTCCAGTGAAATGGGAAAATGCTTGGCCGACAATCAATCCCGGAAAAACAGAAGTGCAATATTTTTATCCGAGTCCAGCGCCGGAGTCAGAACCGTTCACAGGAAAGCAGTACAGCGGAAACTTTACACTTCGCGACGACTTTACTTCCGACACATTAGATCCCGACTGGATGTTTTTACGAACGCCGCGTGGCAAGTGGTACGATTTGAAAAAGAGAAACGGTTTCCTTGCACTGCAAGTGCGTCCGGAAGATTGTGCCGGTGCATCTAATCCGACATTTCTCGGACATCGTCAGCAGCATTTGCAAGGTGCAGCAAGCATGGCGATGGAATTCGACCCAACTGCAGAAAACGAAAAAGCCGGCCTTCTGATTTTTCAAAATGAAACACATTTCTATCTTTTATGTAAATCGATAGAAGGCAACAAGGCTGTCGTTCAATTGTATCAATCGGCGCGCGAAGAAAATTCCCCTCAAAAAATAAAATTGATCGCTTCACAAAAAATTCCGGCAGCAGACAACAATGCAAAAATAATTTTGAAGATCGAAGCCAAAAGAGATCGCTATGCATTTGCGTTTGGATTCCAACCCCATCAGTGGACAATTTTGAAAGACGATGTGGACGGAACATTTTTAAGCACGCGAACGGCCGGAGGATTCGTCGGTTGTATGTATGCGATGTATGCAACATCGCTCGGCAAGCCCAGCAGCAATACGGCATACATCGATTGGTTTGAATACCAAGGAAACGACGAAGTGTATAACAAGTAAAACAAAAGCGCTCATTGAAAATTATGAACTTGCCGGTACGAAAAAAATTGACTTTTGTTCAAAGCATCCAGAACGGAAGGAGGGATCCAGTATAAATTTTTTTCATTTCGCGTTTGTTATTGTTGGGTTCAATATCCTGACGCTTGCGGCGGGGAACTTCATTTCGGAATGTTGACGTCAATATCGATTTGGAACAAATTAATTTTTGACTTGCTTTTATAGACCTTACATATTATTTTACTAAATCGGTTCAATTGCTGTTGAACCCGTTTTATAAATTGAATTTAGAACCTGAGAATAATAAAATTAAAGAGGAGATAAGCAATGTCAGCGGAAAGAGATAAATTTGTTGCATCGAAGCTAGCGAAAATGACCCTGGAGGAAAAATGCGGCCAGGTTCTTACCTTCACATGGCGCGGTGCATACTTGACGCCTTCGGGATTTGAACAGATCACCCGGTTGCATGCCGGTGGCCTTTGTTTGGAACCCTACGCGTTGGAAACCTGTAAAAACTTATATTGGGGACGTTCGCAAGTTGATCCCACGTTCAAGAAACCCAAAGACTGGTTCGATGTTGCGCACACCTACTTCGACGACCGCAGCTTCGGCGTAAGCGTAACTCCTGAAGAGCTCACTGCTGCGCTCAATCAACTTCAGCAAATCGCGAAAGATCGTCCCGCGGGTATTCCTCTCCACATTACCATTGACATGGAAGGTGATTTCAAAAACGATTACTCCTCCGGTCACGTCATCCAGTTCCCACCGCCGATGGGTATCACTGCAATCGGCGACGTAGATCTCGCCTACAAGGTGGCGTACACGCTCGGTAAGCAAATGGCTTTAATCGGCATCACACAATTTTACCATCCTGTATGCGACGTTAACATCAATCCCTTGAATCCTGAAATCGGTGTGCGTTCTTTCGGAGACGATCCGAAGGTTTGCGCAAAATTTGTTGATGCGACAGTTCGCGGATATCAAGATGCTGGCATCGTAGCGACTATTAAACATTTTGCCGGTCGCGGTGATTCAGCGACCGATGCGCACGATACATTAGACGTATGCCGTGGCGACCTGAAACGCATGAAGGAAGTCGAGCTGGTTACATTTCAGGCAGGCATCGATGCCGGCGCCAAAGCACTGATGACGGCACACACAATCTTCCCAGCATTTGATAAAGAATATCCATCCACACTCTCGTCAAAGATTCTCGTTGATCTCTTGCGGAAGGAAATGGGTTTCCAGGGAGTTGTTGTTTCCGATGCTATTGGCATGGCCGCCATTCTGAAAAAATGGCCGCTGCCTCAAGCATGTGCCATGGCCATTAAAGCTGGTGTGGACACCATTCTTCTCAAGGCAGACGATGAATCCCGTTCGCAGTGTTTCTTTGGGATCAAGGGCGCAGTGGAACGTGGAGAACTTTCCGAAGAACGGCTTAACGATGCAGTCCGCCGGCTTCTTTGCATGAAGTACGATCAAGGCCTGTTTGAAAAAGCTGGAAAAATGAAACCGGAAGATACGCACCTCCATGTTCACAGCAAGGAAGTTCAAAGTTTCTCACGCGAAGTGGCGGAGAAAGCGCTTCTTGTGGTGCGCGATAACAAAAAGCTCCTTCCTCTTTCTAAGGACAAAAAAATATTGGTCATCGAACAAATCATTCCTTACTCCTTCTTGGGTAAAGATCTGTACAGCCATCCGCACATGTTCTGCGAGCAGATGGCCAAGCATTCAATGAACCTCATTTTAGATGATACCGCCTTCTATGCCGGCGACGAGGAAATAGAGGAAGCTTTGAATCTTGCCAAGTCGGCGGATATGGTTGTTATGACGAATTACTATGCCCGCATCGAGAAAAAGGGCAATAACCAGCGTTTGGTAAAAGCGTTGAAAGCTGCGGGACACACGGTGGTTGTCGTGACCAACTTCCCGTACCGAAAAGGCGTCACCAGTGAAGCCGACGCTGTGGTCTGCAACTTCTCCGGCTCGCCTGATTCTATCCGCGCCGCCGCAGATCTTCTGTGGGGTGCTGTTAAAGCATCTCCGACAACGAAGATGCCGATTGATCTAAGCGCCGAAGCGAATATTCCTGACGAACCCGCCGCTCCTTTTAAGCCCGCGAAGAAGTCAGGAGCTAAAGCGAATATGTGGGCGGGAAAGTGCTAGCACCTGCCGTTTTCTCATAACGCAAATAGAAACAATCATCACAAGCGCCGGCGACGAATTTGAAAATCGAAACCGGCGCTTGGTTTAAAACAGAACCTTCAAAAAGAAATTATAAATTACAAACCAGTGAGCGAGACAAAAATGCCGAAATCAACCGCGTTCGACCTGCATGATATCTACACCATTGCGGGACCCCAAATTGACACCATTTATAAAAAGAACAAGATGACGGTTCACTTTCAGGGAATGTCCAAGACGTTGCAGTTCCCGCAAACGGTCGCCCTGCAGGGAGCGCCGACATGTTCTATCGGCATATCCCCTTATGGTTTGTACAATCGTCTGAACGACGCGGGCAGACTTATCATGCTAAATCAAAAATCGGTTCAGTTCGGCTCTGCACCTTACGTCCGCATCGGCGAGACCTGCACGATGCTGACCCAGCAAAAGCTGGACGAAACCGAATTGCCCGATGATATCCCGGCGCTCAAAAATTATTATCATACTCCGATTGCCGAAAAAAATGTTTCTCTTTCGATTGCCACACCGTCATTGGAGATCACCTATAAACTGGGGAAGATAAAAATCATCCGACGGCTTATCTCTCCTTTGTTGTCGGGAAACGATCAAACGCTCATGCCCTTTGGCGTCGAAGAGTTTGAAGTTGAAAATACCGCAAATGAGGCCGAAGATCTCTCTCTTGTGATTCCCAGGCCATCCCTGGTCAACTTACAGGAGAAGGAACTCAAGCCGACCGATCAAGACAGCGTGTACGTAAGTTCGGCCGCAGTCAGCGGTCAAAAGCATGAACAGTTCCAGTCCGCAGGTCTTCGCGGAGTGATTATGGGCAGCACAGAAACCGACAACCGAATGGCGATAGCTGTGCCCGAACTGCCAGGTGTCACTATAGATGTTCAACCATACTTTTGTCTGAACAAATATACAGGCGATCTTCTTTTAAATGAGGATGGAAGTTTCTATGAAAAGCGCGAGCCATTACTCCGCAGTGATTATGGAGCAGCTATCAGTCTGACTTTCACCGTTGGCCCGAAGTCAATAGTGAAAATTCCTGTGATTGTTGTGCTCGATTTTCCAGTACAGATTTACATTGATGGAACGACATTTGAACGAAAATATGTTAAAAAATTTCCAAACGCGGTGACGCGGACAATTGACTTAGCCCAACGTGCGCTGGAAAATTATCCGGCATGGTGGGATCGGACTGTTGCGATCCAGAAACGAATCTTCGATTCGATCCAGACTAGTTCTTCTTACAAAGGCGATCGTGCTGGTGCTTTACGTCTTACCCGCCTGATTCTAAACGAACTTCATTTTCCGTTGTCCAATGCCATCGTCTGGATTGAGGATGAAAATGGAAAGGATCGTGCACGGTTTCTGGAATGTTTCGATTACGCGTACATCGATCCTTCCGATGTGGATTGGTATTCGATGGTGTTGCTGATGCTTTTCCCGCAAGTTGAAAAAGATTTGTGTCAGGCATTCATCGATTCGATTCAAGCCGTAGATCCAACGCCACGTTGGTACCACTACCATGCGTCCTTCGTTGATGCACGCAGACATTTCCAAGAACATCCAGAGGCATACGAAGGTCAATCGATGACTCAAATCCGCGACGACTTTAAAACGAAGGGAAGTGTGGCTCACGATGTAGGCGCCATGCCCAAGGGACATCCACTCCGCAACGTAAGTGATTATGCATGGTATAACAACAACTACTGGGTCGATCTGTATCCAAAACTTGCAATGCGTGTGCTGCGCAATGTCAAGTTCACAGGCGATATCGAATTCGTAAAGAAGAATTGGGAAACACTCAAATTTGGATTGGAGTCACTGCTCCAGCTCGATTTTGACAACGACGGCATACCCGAGGGTTATCCTAACGAAGTGAAGAACACATTCGATAATTTAGTCCTCTTCGGAGCCGATGCTTATGATGCGACGCAATTTTTAGGCGGATGCCAAGCCCTGATCACACTGGCCGATATAGTCGGCGACCAAGCTGGCAAGGAACGCATACAACAAGCATTCGATAAAGGTTGGCAAGCGCTCGAAAAACTGTGGCGTGACGGAAAAAACAAAAAGGGCGAGAAGCTTCAGTATTATATCACGTGCTTCGATCCCGAGAGTGGAAAGAAAAATACCGACGTCTGGACCAACCAGCTCGATGCTTTGTGGTACCTGATCGCGATCGGTGAAAAGCCGCTCATTCCCGAAGACCGCGTTAAAAAAATTCTCAAAACAATTTATCGTAATAACCACTCTTTCATGGGTTGGGCCATGTGCAAAACCGAAAATGGTAAACCGGTAGAGTCGGATCAAGGAAAAGACGTCTATACGACTTCCAATTATGTCTTTGCCCAATTGTTGGAATACTATGGTATGACGCGGGAGAGTAAAGAAGTCTATAAACACATGGATCGAGTGGTCTTCGATTATGCCAATACGATGACCACACCGGACAATCTTCGCGCGGAATTAGAGAAAGAGGCGGGAGAGTCTGCAGCTGGGCCGCATTATATCGTTGCCGCCTATCCGCGACCGGGTGCTGTCTGGACGCATCTGGTTCTGAACCACATCAAAGACGTGCAAGCTAAGACTCAATCGAAGACAGTCGAATCAAAAGACCTGATGCCGTTCTTCTCTGAATTACTAAAAGAAACAGAGAACTAAATTAAAAATCAGACGCGGTTCCCGTATGGGATTCAGTCTGGAAGCGCGATAATGAAAGTCCGCTTTGAACAAAAAGAACAAATTATTTGACGTTACCATCAACTAAGGATTAAATGAATATGTCTAAAAAGTACGACATCACTTTTGTAGGCCACATGTGCTATGATGAAATTGTTCCATTCGGCGGAAAGCCGCGTGTTGCTCCGGGAAGCGCCGTTTTGTGCGGAGCCATGGTCGCTGCAAGAGTAGGCAAGAAAGTTGCTACTGTGGTCAAGATGGCTAAAAAAGATGAATCCATTCTCCAGCCGATGAAAAATATCGGCATCGATACGTACCTCATTCCAAGTGACGAAACTTCGTATAACAGGGTGGTTCACGAGTCCGAGAACGTTGATGAACGCACAATGACGCTCATAAAATCTGCAGGATTGATTTCTCTCAACGAAGTTCCGGCTTTAGACTCGACGTGTTTTCATCTGGCGGGAATATCGGACACCGAATTCGACATGGCGCTTATGAAGGGTTTAAAGTCCAGAAACTACAAAAGTCTATCGGTCGATATGCAGAGTTTCGTCCGGCATATCAATCCGGTGACACACAATCATGAATTTAGCGATGTCGCCGATAAAAAAGAGATCGCGGCGATGATGGATAAGCTCAAGCTGGATGTTGTGGAAGCACGCCTTCTCACTGGTACGGATGATTTAGAGAAGGCCGCTCTCATCGTTGAATCTTGGGGATGTCGGGAAGTCATGATCACTCATTCGCAAGGTGTATTGGCGCGGGTGAATGGTGTAACGTATTATGAAAAATTTTCTAACAGTAACGTTTCAGGCAGAACAGGACGTGGGGATACGACTTTTTCGGCGTACCTGTCCTGGCGGTTAGATCATGATCCCAAGGAATCCCTGAAATTCGCGGCGGCATTGGTTTCAATCAAGATGGAAACTCCCGGGCCTTTCAGTGGATCATTAGAGGATGTCTTAATCCGGTTGAAAGAAAAGCATTCTTTGTAAAGGAGTGATAAAAGCGTTAATCGATCTTTTCGCAGGAACGATTTCCGTTACATATTTTGAGTTATGATGCTGTTAGAGATAACAGCATTTTTTTTGCCGCCAGTGGTTTTAAGGGCACAGTGCGATACCCATGGTGAACTTTTTAGAAGCCCTTTCAACAATGGTCGTACGCCGGTCATCCATCGTCATCCACGCATCTTGATGATACTTTCCTGCTTTCGGTTCACCAAAGTGCTGAAACGTTTATCGAACGGTCAACCATAAGGGAATCCAGAATTCTGTACTTTGCGCCATGCCGGTTCATCGGCGGGGAAGATGGGTGGGCAAATAAAAACGTCCGGGTGTGTCAGATTGGTTTTAAAACAGGTTCTCGTAAAATTTGTTTGCTATAATACTAAAAAAGTAAATCAACCATGTGTCTCGACGTCCGATAGGGTTTCGTGATATTGGACATCTGCACCGCCGGCCTCCATGATCGCTATCGTCGAAGTTTCGATAGGAATAAAGTCCATGGTTCCACAAGGATTTTTCTTGATCTGTGCAGTTACCAAGCTCATATTTTCATAGAGTAAAATTGTTTTTTAACTTGCTTTTACAGACCTTACATATTATTATTGAATCGGTTTAATTGTTGTTGAACCTTTTAAAAAGAATAACAAGAGCCGAAGAAAAATGACGCGGATCTCGTTAATCTATTTGGTAGGTCACTTGGTCGATGAAGAATGGTCGTACACCATTGATGTGAGAAATGAAAATCGCCAAAAGCTGTTCGTATTGTTACGGTTTCGTTTAATCAAATAAAAAAAATAATTTAGAATAACGCTTGAGGTCTCTTGTGCAATCTCTTTCTGAAAAACTTTCCGTAAAAGAAAAAGTCGGATATGCCCTTGGCGATACCGCCGCTAATTTTATTTTCCAAACGATGATTATGTTCCAGTTGGCATTTTACACCGACACGTTCGGTTTAACTGCCGTTGCTGCAGGAACATTGTTTTTAGTGGTACGATTCTGGGATGCAATTTTTGACCCTGTTATGGGAGTGGTTGCAGATAAAACCAATACACGATTCGGAAAATTTCGTCCATGGATTTTGTGGACCGCAATACCGTTCGGGATCATGGGATTTTTAACATTCATGACGCCGAACTTTTCGCCAGGCGGAAAATTAATTTATGCATACGTCACCTATATTATATTGATGATGGTGTATTCGGCGAACAACCTTCCGTATTCGGCGTTGAGCGGAGTGATGACCGGAAATCTTGGTGAACGCACCGGCTTGTCGCAGTACCGATTTGTGTTTGCAATGATTGCACAGTTGATTATTCAAGGGTTGGCTCTGCCGATGGTGTATTTTTTCGGCAAGGGCAATAATGCCATCGGGTATCAATGGACCATGGGAATTTTTTCCACGCTTGCAGTTTTCTTGTTCTTTATTACGTTCGCAACGACGAAAGAACGCATTCAACCGGCGCCGAATCAAAAGGCAACGGTCAAACAACACTTTTCCGACCTTACCAAAAATGGCCCGTGGATGGCAATGTTCGCGCTTACCATTATTCTCTTTATTACGCTCTCGCAGCGTGGAAGTGTTGTGCTCTATTACTTTAAATATTATGTACGGGATGAAGGCTACTTTAGCATGTTCAATGTGCTGGGAACGCTCGCCACGATTATCGGTATCTTTTTCTCAAAAGGACTGGCAATGAAATACGGCAAACGCAACGTGTTCATCGGCGGCTTGCTGGGAACAACGTTGTTCACGGCGCTCTTTGTATTCTTGCCGCCTTCTGCAGTGCCGATGATGTTTGCCACTGAAATTCTCCGACAGTTTTCCTATGGGTTCACCATTCCATTGTTATGGGCAATGATGGCAGACGTTGCAGATTATTCCGAGTGGAAAAACAACCGGCGTGCAACCGCGATTGTTTTCTCGGCAATTGTATTCGCCTTAAAAGCGGGACTTGGTTTTGGCGGCGCCATATCCGGCTATGTATTGTCCCTCTACGGCTACGTGCCGAACGCGGTTCAAACACCGGAAGCGTTAAATGGCATACGCATGGCAATGAGTATTTTTCCGGCAATCACATTTGGACTCTGTGTAATATGTTTGTGCTTCTATCGCATTAACAAGCAAACGGAAATTCAAATCTCAACGGAGTTAGAAGAGCGGCGCAAGTTGTACGCTCCCGCGAACTAATCATTCGGCGATTGTGAATCATTTTTTAAATAATAGAGAACAAAGGTTGTTTTTAATGTTGACGTGGTTGAGCTCTGTTTGTCTCTTCGGCACGGGGTGCAATAGTGTTTCAGCACAAACGTTGCCGAGCTTAAAAGAAGTCTTTAAGAACAATTTTTTGATCGGCGCGGCAATCAATCAAAATCAAATTTCTGAACGCGATACGATCGGAGTCGCAATTCTTTCATCGCAATTTAATTCTATCTCACCGGAAAATGTACTAAAATGGGAACGCGTGCATCCGCACTTCGACCGGTACGATTTCGACGCTGCGGACCGTTATGTTGCTTTTGGAAAAAAATATGGCATGGCCATCATCGGACATGTTTTGGTCTGGCACAATCAAACACCACCATGGGTCTTTGAAGACAGCGCGGGAAAACCGGTAGATCGTGAAACATTGTTGCAACGCATGCACGAGCATATTGCAACGGTGGTCGGCCGATACAAGGGGCAGGTTCATGGCTGGGATGTTGTGAACGAAGCAGTGAATGAAGACGGCACGCTTCGTGAAAGCCCATGGCTGAAAATAATCGGTGAAGATTATATCGAAAAAGCATTTCAATATGCGCATGAAGCCGATCCGTCTGCGGAACTTCATTACAATGATTTCTCGTTGGAGAACAAACCAAAACGCGATGGCGTTTTGAAGTTGATAACGAAGTTGAAGGAACATGGTGTTCCGGTAACGGCAGTCGGATTGCAAGGGCACTATAAAATGGATTGGCCGACGCTTGCTCAAATCGATACGACGGTTGATGAATTTGGCAAACTCGGGACGCGTGTTATGATCACCGAATTGGATGTTGATGTTGTTCCTGCCACGCAAGCCAATCGCGGAGCGGATCTTTCATTGAACAATCAACGACAAGCGCATGCCGATGTATATGCTGCCGGTTTGCCGGATTCCGTACAGCAAGCGCTTGCAAAACGATATGCCGGCCTCTTTACCGTGTTTCTTCGCCATAAAGAGATTGAACGGATAACATTTTGGGGCGTAACAGACGCCAATTCGTGGCTCAATACCAGGGGCCGCACCAATTATCCGCTGCTCTTTGATCGAGAAGGAAAAGCTAAGCCGGCATTCGATGCTGTGATAAAACATTAATGGCATTGTGTGAGAAATTTTTGTACAATGGAAACGGTTACATATATACATTGTTAGAGACGTCAATCAATCGAAAGGAGAATAACTGTGAATGATATTTTGAAACAAACGGTGACGACAATAAAGTCGCTTCTAAATCGTGCGGGTTGTCGTTTTAGATGCCAAGATATTTTTGTTGGCGGAATTATTTTTATGCTCGCCTCTTCTATGGCGTTGGCAGGCGGAACGATCCGCGGAAAACTGCTTGACAAGGAATCAAAAGATCCATTACCCGGCGCAAACGTTGTTGTTAAAGGAACAAGTTTGGGTACATCGACGGATATTGATGGCGCGTACGTTATTTACAATGTTCCGGCAGGCGCACAAACCGTAATCGGATCGTATGTCGGATATCTTTCGCTTTCGGTGACAATCAATGTGACGGAAAATAGTGATATCACACAAAACTTTTATCTTAAGAGTACGGAAATCGAAGGCGAAGCGGTCGTCGTGACGGGGCAAGCCCAAGGGCAATTGCAAGCGATCAACCAACAAATATCGTCAAACAAAATTGCCAATATCGTCTCCGAAGAAAAAATTCAAGAATTGCCCGACTTTAACGCCGCACAGGCAATCGGTCGTTTACCTGGTGTCTCGACAACGAAGAATCAGGGTGAGGATAATAAAATAGTTATTAGAGGTTTAGCTCCTCAATTTAATGCGGTTGCCGTTGGCGGTATTACGCTTGCTTCAACGGGAAGCACTCAGATCGGGGCAACTTCGACCGGCCTCACTTCAGGTACGATGAGTAATGATAGAAGTGTTGACCTTACCATGGTAACTCCCTATATGATCAAATCGATCGAAGTTTATAAGTCGCTTACTCCTGACATGGAAGCGAACGCAATAGGCGGTTATGTGAACATGGAGTTGAGAGAAGCCCCATCGGGATTGCGCACGAACGTACTGTTTCAAGAAGGTTATACAGAAAAGAGCAACACCTACGGAAACTATAGAGCCGTGGTTTCGGCGAGCGATCGATTCTTCGGAGATAAAATCGGTGTTTATGTACTCGCAAACGCAGAACAATACGATCGCAGTGCAGATAACATGAACGCGGGTTACCAAACCGCGAATTCACTTGTGGATTCAACCGGGTTCAGGCAGGTTCGTGTAACCAATGTGACACTTGATCGCCATGTTGAAACCAGAAACCGATACGGCGCAAACGTGATTCTGGATTATATGCTGCCCTTCGGCTCTATCAAATCGGTGAATATGTTCAGCCGCGAGAGGGAGGATTACACGGATTATAGCGAACTTTTGAATTATGCCAGTCCAAACTATGATATAGATTTTCGTTACCGGCAGGGTATCAATACGAATGATGTTGCTGTCAATTCTTTAGAATTTACAAATGATTTTAAACTTTTCTCCGTGGATATCAAGGCGGCGAATTCATATTCAAGGAATGCCCAGCCGCTCTCGCCGTATTATACATTTTTTCAAAACGGCGGCATCAGCCACACAAACGTTCCGACAGGCCATATAAATATACTTCCAGAAAATCTTGTGCATTTTCTTACCCCACAACCAGACTCGACAACGTTGTTGGGATCGACGAGTATGTTTAGTGCCGCATATCAAGAGAACGATCAAATCTATAAGGGCGATTTCAAAGTCCCGATGAACATCAGTTCATTCCTCTCCGGCTTCTTTAAGTTCGGCGGTGAATATCGATATAATCTTCAAAAAAATGACCAGAGCACGCCGTATATTTCAATCAACAAAGGGAATTCCACAAATCGTGATATAAATTATACGGTTGCGCAAGCTATTAATGCACTGTGGCCTAACTTGCGGTATGCAAGTACCGGACAACTGGAAGGAGCTAACTTCACCAATAGTGAATCAAAACTTTATAATAGCTTTCTGAGTAACAAATTCGGGAGCATGTATTGGGCTACAAACCCGACCATCCTGAATGGAATGATGAATTACATCATGAACAATGCTGCTCTTCAGGCAACGAACTCTGTCGGTGGATGGTTCAACGGCCCATACCAAAATCTTCCTAATGATTACAAATATTCTGAAAAATATACTGCAGGATACTTGATGGGTGAGTTGGACGTAAGCCAGCAATTTATGATAGTCGGCGGCGCGCGTTATGAAGAAGTTCATGGCTTGTTCGATGCTTACAACATGGAGGATGAACGTAACCCGGCAATTCAGCCGTATCGAAAGGTCTCGGCCAGTATGTGGAATCATTTCTGGCTCCCACAGGTACAGGCGAAGTATAGTTTTGGTAATTGGGCAGATTTACGGTATTCATACACGCAGACACTTGCCAGGCCCGATTATACCCAGCTCGATCCGCATTATAATATATCGGCCGATTCCCCAAGAAACATCTATTCTGGCAATCCTAACCTTGTACCGGCACAGGCATATAACCACGATGTCTTGTTGTCGCTTCATTCCAACGACTTAGGCCTTCTCACCATCGGCGGCTTCTACAAGGAAATAAAAAATTTCACCTATGCCACATCGTACCACCTGCACAGTCAAGCTGTGTATAATAAATTTGGTATAACCGGCCTCGACTCTGTAACATCATTCCCCGAATTATCTCCTGTTACGGATGATGATGCAGTGTTGAACACGTTCGTCAACAGTCAGTATATTGCATATGTAAAGGGACTTGAGGTAGATCTTCAAACGAGACTCTGGTATCTTCCCGCTCCTTTTAACGGAATAGTGCTCGGGATTAATTACACGCACGTTTGGTCAAGAGCCATTTATCCATACTACGACGAAAATGCTCTTCGAGGCGTGATTACGAAGTTCACCGACAGTACAAGAGTTGGCCGGTTGATTGATCAGCCAAATGATATTTTGAACAGTTACGTTGGCTATGATTACAAAGGATTTTCAGCCAAAGTTACCTTTACGTTCCAAGGAAATTCTGTCACCTATGTCGGAGCATATCCCGAGACGGATGGTTTTTCCAAAGATTATTTTAGTGTCGGTTTTTCCGCGAGACAGATGTTGCCATGGACAGGGCTTTCAATATTCTTCGATGCGAACAATCTTAACAGCGAATCGAATATTTCTACTCAGCCGTCGATTGGCGGATTCACTTCTGAAAACTTCTACGGCATGACATTAAATTTAGGTATTCGATACGAACTTTAACGAAAATGAAAAGTGAAGGTATTCCGATTTGTTGCATTTGATCGTAGAAAAAAATATATTTTCACATTGCTGTTTAGTATGAATTATTTATTAACCATAAATTAAAGGAGAAGTAACATGAAAAAAATTGTTATTGCGCTGCTTTTTATTGCGGCAGCATTTTCAGTATCACTTTATGCCCAAACAGTTGTGCCGGTTACGAGCGATGCTGTTACTGGTACCGAAGGAAATCTTAACAATCAAATTAACGCTGTGATCACCGCAGATCCCACGGGAGCACAGCTATCCAACACGGTGTTCCAATTAGCCGCTGGTGGTTATTACGTTCTCACCAGCACAATTACAACGCCGGCACATTCGCATCTTACCCTTGTAGGGCCAGATCCGGGTACGACGTTTGAAACATCGTTGCCGCAAATAGTATGGACCAACAGCGGCGGCGTGACGACAACATTTAATTTTGATTGCGGCGGCGATCTCACGATGAAGAACATCTGGATTCTCTGCGCAAAAACAAGCGGCGCTCAAGTTGGAACGAGCATCGTGTTAGAGGATGATTCCCTTGCCAATCTGAGCGGCAAAGGCGAACACTTAGTGATGGATGGCTGCAATATCGATTACCAGAGCATCGGTAATGGCGGCGGAGCGATTGAGCCGTCTTGCAGACACCTTCGCGCACAAATTACCAATACCTATTTCCGAAATTGCACCGACCCGCACTACCGTTATTACGGCAGGCCATTATCATTCACCTATCAAAGTACCACATGGCACATCGATACAGTGAACTTTGAAAATTGCACCTTCGCAAACTGCGGATACGATTATATGCAGGAATCTCCTGAATATGGTGATCATGTTTCATTCAACCATTGCACGTTTGTGAACACCATGATGTTCACATTAGAATCATCCTATTGGTGGTGGTTGTCGGTGACGAATTGCCTCTTTGTGAACTCGTATATGTTTGGCGACATTCCTTCCGGAGACGGTGCTAACCATTTTGGCGCCGGTGGATTGGTGAACATCGACAGCGTGAAGTCGTTTGGCTTTACAGTACCTTTTTCAGATTCTACGACAGTTTCGTCAGCGCTTCAGCGCCATATCCTGATCTCTAACAACAGTTATGGCCATGAAAAATGGTACACAGATTATCTTACGAACAATCCATATTTACCATCCGGCGATACAGACAAAATACACCGTATGCCTGCGATGAGCAGTAAGACACTGAAGTTCTTCACCGGGACTACAAACAATCAAAAGAACTTTCCCTATATGACCCTGGCAAATCTTTATCCGTCTGTTGATACTATTGCTGATTGGCCATGTACCTATAATGCTGCAACAGATCCAGGATTTATTCAAAATCCATGTAACGAAGATAGCATTAAAGCATTTTTATTAGGCAGATGGTATAACGGAACAGATCATAGCTGGGCATACAATCCCTCTGCGGATGTGGCACAGAGCTGGCCATTGGCCGAAGACCTATCGTACACAAATCCCACGTTGAAAGCTGCTGCCATGGGTGGTTTCCCGTTAGGCGACCTCTTCCATTGGTGGGGACCAACAAGTACGGTTGATAAATATACATCATGGCTTGCTCAAGCGCCTGCGGAACGCGCCAGCATCTTGAACCAGTTGACTAATGGTCCTACGTCCGTCAATGGGCGGGGATCAAATGTTCCTTCAAAATATGAACTGAATCAGAACTACCCGAATCCGTTCAACCCATCAACCGTCATCAAATTTTCACTGCCCGTTCAGAGCAATGTCCGGTTGGAGTTGTTGAATATCTTAGGACAGGTTGTAAAAGTGGTGGCTGCGGGAACATACAGTGCAGGTTCTCATGAAGTGACCTTGAATGCTTCTTCACTTGCAAGCGGCGTGTATTTCTACAAACTTCAAACAGAGAATTTCTCTTCTGTGAAGAAAATGCTTCTGTTGAAGTAATGATTCTTTTTAATATCTATTATTCGCATCGGAGATCCTTTCTTGGGATCTCCGATGAAAATTTTTCATAAAAATGTAATAGAAATAAAAAAATAAGGAGGTGGTTTAAATCAGCTTGGGATGTAAGGCGTAGCGCTGTTTGTTTTAGCTTTAATCACGTAAAAGTGATTGGTTGTATGTAAAAAAAATATTTTCCTTTTTTGCGGAGAATATTTTGGAGTTACAAATTGTATGAAACACTTTTTAATTAACAACTATCCAACAACAAAAACCTTGGAGGAATTATGAAAAGGTTTACGATACTAATACCAGCCCTAGTACTCGTCCTCGTATTGGGAATGAGTCTGGCAACTGGTCAGGTGGCGGACCCAGTTTTTTCTGGCGGCCCGGGTTTGACTATACCATCAGGCGCCGCAAACGGCGGCTTTGCATGGGGCGATGTGAACGGAGACGGTTTTCTCGATGTCTTTATTCCGTCGAATAACATAATGCTCAATAGTAGCGGCACGACGTTCACTGCATCGACAACAATGACGGCGAATGTAACGGTTAGCACGAACTCTGTCGGATGTTTACTTGCCGATTTCAACGGCGACGGAGTTCTCGATCTGTTCACAACGAATGGCGGAACACCCAGTTCTGGCCTCTACTATAACACCGCTGGTGTATTTACCGCGGCAACCGGAACAGGCGATCTTGCCAATGCAGGAGTTACGGGCGAAGTTTTCCAAGGTGCTGCGGTAGCAGATATTAATCACAGCAATTACCTTAGTATTACTTGGCCAGGAAACTTCACAAATATTTCAGCTAGTGCCGGCCCATATCCCAGCGGCGGCGGTATTTGGCTGCTGAAAGGCAATGCAGGCGGAACGTTTACCAATCTTGGAAACGGAGCATATGCGGATATCACTGCAAATATTGTAGATGTTTTTTCAGGTAGCGCCATTGGTACAGCAATCACCGGTATCGGCTGGAGTGCTTCGGATGCTAACGCAACAGTCGCCGCTGATCCGGTTGTCAGTTCAAACAAAGTTATGAAAGTTAAAATTGGCAACTATAATGCAGCGCCTGTACTTTCATTTTCCATACCTGCCGGCAGAACACTGGCAAACTATAACAAATTCATCTTCAAGGGCTATTGGGCACAGGGAGATGTTGGTTACAAGAGTATTGTTGTTGAAGCGTCCCAATCGTCTCCGACGGGACAGGCGTTTAACAACACAGGCGGAAAAGTTCAAATTGGTTCAGTGAGTCGCTCTAAAGGCGCTTCCACTGCATGGGAATATGATACAGTGGTCATTGCCAATAGTTCCAGTCTTAGCGGAACGGTCTATCTTGATTTTGGAATAAATTGTGCAGGTAAAGGAGCGCTTGGCACTGTTACTACCGCTGATAGTTCAACGCAATGGTATGCGGATAGTGTCACGCTTATAGGAGCGCCAGCTCCAGCTCAAGCCATCGATACGACACTTTCGCATGAAGCATGGCAGCTTTCTTTCCTTGATGCAAACAATGATGGATATCCTGATTTATTAATGCCGAGTTTCCGAAATGGACTCTCCTTAATCGACACCGGTACAGCAGGTGGTCGTAAAGGATGCGTCTTATATATGAACGATGGAACAGGTAAATTTATTGTTCCTAACGCAACTACGCTTGGACGCCCAATTTATTCGGTCGGTGCAAGTGGAGCCAGCACAACAGTTGATACCGGAATCATTGTTGACGATACAGTTCGTCACTTTGGCGCCATCGGCGAACAATGGGGCGACCTCAACAACGATGGTAACATGGATCTGATATTGAGCTGTAATAGTGCGGTAAATAATAATAGCACTGGAGCTCTGGTGAACATTATTATTCTGTATGGAAAAGGCGATGGCACGTTCACGTACAAGTGGAATGGAACAAGCATTGTTACCGCCAATGGAATTGTACAGAATGGAAACCAACGCTCGATAGGCATTGGCGACTACAACAATGACGGGCTGCAAGATATCGTGACACACGAGACATACAGCGGTCCTGTCCATTTGTACAAGAATAACGGCGATGGCACGTTCACTGACGTAGCGACCAATCTTGGCCTGACGCCGGTGAGCGGTACCATACGATCTGTGCAGTTTGTTGATTACAATAACGATGGGTTCCTGGATGTTTTTGCATGGTCTGGCGGCGCTGGCGGCAATCTTTTGCAGAAAAGCGGCGGCAACACCAACCATTGGATTGGTTTCAAACCTATCGGCTCAGGTCACAATATGTCGGCTATTGGTGCGCGCTTTACCGTGTACACCGGAACGACAAAGCAAGTTCGCGATATTAAAGCTGAAGCCGGCGAAGGAGCTCAAGGTGGAGAATTAAGAGCGCTCTTCGGAATTGGAGCAAACACAAAAGTTGACAGCGTGAATGTTCGATGGCCGGATGGAACAAGCACAATGTACAATTTCGGTAGTGCAAGCAATACTCTTGCGGTAAATAAGTATTATACCGTGCAAGAAGGATCGATCATTCCGTCAACACCTGCAACGGGAAGACCGTCATGGGCATCGGCAGATACTTCTTTGCCTTCTGTGAACACGATGACGTGGCATAAAGTGGCAAGTGGAGCACAACCGTTGACGTATCAAATACAAATTGGTACCAACAAGGCAATGTCCACGATCCTTCAAAGTTTCACAGGATTAACAGATACCACGAAATCTGTGAAGCTTCCTCTGGCAACGAAACTCTACTGGCGTGTATCTTCATGGAATAACGATTTCCAGAGTGCATGGTCGGTGGTAGATAGTTTCCGTACCAATATGACGCCTGTGGCGCCAACAGCGATACCTCCAATTCTTTCACCGGCAGTGAACAGCACAACCGTGCCGAAGATTCCTGTGATTACATTGGGAAGTATTTCGACGGCATATACATATCATATTCAAATTGATACGTTGAATACGTTTGCACACAGAGATTCAGTAAAATCGTATTCAGGCCTCATTCTTAATGATTCAACATCATTCTTAGATACAGTTGAAACAATTAAGTCTGTGACATTTACGAACAGCAAGAAATATTTCTATCGCGTTCGTGGATGGAATGCTGCCGGTGCATCGAATTTCTCTGCAGTGGATTCGTTCACCATCATGTTTATTCCAGCACCGCCAAGCATGATCTATCCGGCGCATAACCAAGCAAACGTGCCAGTCAATCCTCTTACGTTCAAATGGCATACAGTTGCTGGCGACAGTAACTATGTCGTTAAATACTGGACATCTACACCTTTAGGATTGGCTACCGTTGTCGATACGACCACTCCGGGTCATGATACAGTGCTGACGGTCAACGGAATGGAAAACCGTGCGAAATATTACTGGCAGATCCAGACCGTGAACCAAGGTGGAGCAAGTGCTTTCACGGCAGTGGATTCCTTTACCACCGTCATTGAATTGCCGGGTGTACCACTTACAATCTCTCCGAAGAGTGTTGTAGCATCATCAGGAAAGCCGACGTTTGTATGGAACAGCTCGGCAAACGCCGTTTGGTATCATCTGCAAGTTGCTACAACGAATTTCGCCAGCGCTTCTGATGTTGTATTAAATGATACACTCCGTGATACAACATTGACAGTAATAGATACGCTGCAACCAAGCTTTACCTATTACTGGCATGTGAGTGCTATTAATTTGGGCGGCGAAAGTGCATTCTCTACGTCTGCACACTTCACGACACCATTAACCAGCGTGCAAACAGGATCGGCTGTGCCGAAAGAATTTGCACTCAATCAAAACTATCCGAATCCATTCAACCCGTCGACGATGATCTCGTATGATCTGCCAAAGAGCTCGTATGTAAAGCTCCAGATCTATGATGTCCTTGGACGACTTGTTACGACTTTGGTTGATGGTGTACAACCGGTAGGCCGTCAGAATATTCAATGGAATGCCGGCAGATTAAGCAGTGGTGTGTACATCTATCGTCTCCATGCTCGTAGCCAGGATGGAGCGAGCGACTTTACTTCCTCAAAGAAACTTTTGTTGATGAAGTAATATCTGTCTATGTGTGTGTATGGCTTCTTGGAAAAAGGAGCCATACACTATCGTTAGATAGTTGTACAGTACGTTGTTCATATTACAATCCCGGTTTGTGTAACAGGCCGGGATTTTTTTTTGATTCTCTCTTGAATATTAAAATTCTTCGCAATCATGGATTTCAAATGAAAAGACAATCGATCAAATTTATTTTCGTTTTTATTTTTTTCTTTTCGTTTTTAGCATTTGGCCAAGTACGACTGCCGCGCCTCATTGCCGATGGCATGGTATTACAGCGAGAAACGAACGTAAAAGTATGGGGGTGGGCATCGCCCAACGAAGCAATAACACTTCATTTTGTAGATTCTCTGTATACGACAACGGCATCTGCGACTGGCGAATGGAATATTTTGCTGGATAAATTAAAAGCCGGCGGACCGTACTCCATGGAAATCCATGCCAGCAATGTTGTGACGATTCAAAATATTCTCATCGGCGATGTGTGGGTGTGTGCAGGGCAATCGAATATGGAATTGCCGATGCAACGCGTCAGTCCGCTGTATGAACAAGAAATTGCACACTCTGAAAACAACTATATCCGATTATTTACCGTTCCGCAGAAATATAATTTCATCCAATCGCAAAAAGATTTTGATTCCGGCAGGTGGATGGCTGCCAATCCTCAAACCATCCTGAATTTTTCTGCGGCGGCATATTTTTTTGGGAAAGCATTGTACGAAAAGTACCATGTTCCCATCGGTTTAATCAATACAAGCTTGGGCGGCTCGCCGGCAGAAGCTTGGATGAGCGACAGCGCCTTAAAAGAGTTTCCCCATTACGCGCAAGAAGCATTACGATTCAAAGATAGCACCCTGATCCATCAAATTGATGAACAGGATAGTAAAAGAATGAATGCGTGGTACTCGCTTCTCTTTCAAAAAGATCTTGGTTCAAAACCATCAAAACAAAAATGGTCTCATCCTGCGATTAAATTATCGATGTGGGATACGATGTCGATTCCCGGTTATTGGGCAGACACAAAACTCGGGCCCGTGAACGGCGTTGTCTGGTTCCGAAAAGATTTTTCCGCTTCTGCATCGATGGCAGGAAAAGAAGCGAAGCTGAATCTCGGAAGAATTGTCGATGCAGATTCGGTGTTTGTCAATGGAAAATTTGTCGGTACGACAAGTTATCAATATCCACCGCGATGGTACACCATTCCTGCGGGAATTTTGCAACAAGGGAAGAATACCATTGTCGTACGGGTGATCAGTACCAGCGGAAGCGGTGGATTTGTTTTGGATAAGCCCTATCACATTATTGCCGACCACGATACGATAGATTTAACAGGCACTTGGAACGTTCGCCTTGGCGCAGCTATGGAACCCTTAGCAAGCCAGACGTTCATACGCTGGAAACCAGAAGGGCTTTTCAATGCCATGCTGGCGCCATTGTTTAACTTTCGCATTGCTGGCATTATTTGGTATCAAGGCGAGTCCAACGCAACACGCGCTGTTGAGTACAGAAAACTTTTTCCTGCCATGATTCGTGATTGGCGCAATCACTGGCAGCAGGGAAATGTTCCGTTCTTGTTTGTACAACTTCCGAATTTTATGGAGCCCAACGAACAGCCGTCGGAAGGAGATTGGGTGTTGCTGCGGGAAGCACAACTGCAAACATTATCGCTGCCTCAAACCGGAATGGCTGTCACGATCGATATCGGTGAATGGAATGATATTCATCCGTTAGATAAAAAAGATGTCGGCCAGCGGCTTGCCCGGGCAGCGCAGAACATTGCCTATCACGATAGTACTGTTCTTGCCTCCGGACCTCTCTACAAATCCATGCGCAGAGCAGACAATAAAATTATCGTCACCTTCACAAACTGCGGACAGTATCTCATGGCGTATGGCGATACGGCGCTACATTATTTTTCAATTGCTGGCGCCGATAAAAAATTTGTTTGGGCAAAAGCAAAAATTGAAAACAACACCGTTATTGTATGGAACGATGCCATTGCTCATCCGGTTGCAGTTCGTTACGCATGGGCGGATAATCCGCTAGGCGCGAATTTGTACAATAGCGAGGGATTGCCTGCTTCACCATTCAGAACGGATGCAGAATAAAAATTGACGGGCTTGTGCCGCTGTTTGAAAACATTGTACGATCGTCTTGAATGATGAAATGATATTTCATGCAATCATTCAATGATCCAAGATGGTAATGAACAGTTCAACAGGATGTATAGCGTTTCAATATTAGTAATTGTCGATAAAATATCATACATTCTTTACCAACAGTTTCAAAACATTTTAACGACAAAAGGAAAACGACCGACGGGGATCTTACGATGTAAAAATAGGGAGGATGGCTTTCAGAAAGGGATCGGCAAGTGAAGAAAATAACTATTGAAGACGTTGCAAAGAGATCGGGTGTGTCAAAGGGCACGGTTTCTGCGGTGATCAATGCAAAAAACACGGTGAAACCCGCAACGCGCAATCACATTCTTGAAGTAATGAAAGAATTGAATTTCCGCCCAAAAGGTGTTGCACGAAATTTAAAAAACGGCAATCAAGATAAAACCATTGGTATCATCATCAAAGATTTGACGTATCCTTTTTATACCGCTATTGTTTCCGGAGCAAGGGATTATGCGACGAACAAAGGATATTCCGTCATTGTTTCGAGCTCAGACGATAACCATGAACGTGAAAAATATTTTTCTCACCTCTTTTCGACAAAAGATATCAAAGGAGTGATCATCGCGCCGGTCGTTGAAGGCGCGGCAGAGATTGAACATCTCTTTCGATTGAAAATGATCAACTATCCATTTGTGCTGTTAGAAGATGTAAAAGGTATTCAAGCGAATGTTGTGACGATTGATAATATCAAAGCAATCAAACGTGCGGTCAAATATTTAATTAGTACGGGACACACGAAGATTGTTCATTTTGCCGGCCCTTCGAGCTCCTCGCACACGCAAGAACGCATTGAAGGATTTCGATATGCATTTAGCGAAAGTCCGCTAGTATTTCATAACGACATGATTGTCTCGATCGGTTCACATTTTGACGAAAGCTATGTAAAGACGATCGAGTATTTCAAAGAGAAACAGCGAAGCGATTACCCGACAGCCATTGTGTGCTTTAACGATCTTCAAGCGCTGGCGGTGATGATGGCGCTGAAAGAATTACAAATTTGTGTTCCTGAAGATATTTCCGTCGTTGGGAATGATGATATCTTCTATGCGAAGATTTATCCAATCCCGCTAACGACCATCAATGCACCACAACATGAAATCGGCAGACGAGCAGCAGAAATATTAATTACGAATATTGAATCTCCTTCCTTATTACCCAACGAACATGTAATTCTGGAAACGGAGTTTGTCGTTCGTGAATCATCCCGGGTTCTGATTGGAAAAAAATAAGTTGCACAAATAAACTTCCACGGTTTTCGTTGTGGGTGGAAAAACAGACCTGTTTTGATTCATGATCATTGAATCGTCAAGCCACGAACGAATGCTGCCACGCGGGAGTTTTTCCTTTCTCATTTTTCATAATTGCACAACGGCAATCAAAAAATAATTCTGTTTTTCCAGAAAGTTTTTACATACTTTATAAGTGGAAAAAATTTATTCTTGATGTCCATTGTTTGATGAGGTACCATGTTTCCAATCATCCAAAAAGAAGTCCTTGCTGAAACGATTTCTCGTTTTGTCATTCACGCGCCGTTTATTGCCCCCAAGCGCAAACCGGGCATGTTTGTGATGCTTCGTATCAATGAACATGGCGAGCGCATTCCTATTACACTCGTAGATAGTGATCCGAAAGCGGGAACCATTACGCTCATTGTGCAGGGGATCGGAAGAACAACGAAAGAGTTGCTTACCATGAATGCTGGAGAATCGTTATCGGATGTCGTTGGTCCGTTGGGTAATCCGACACCGATCGTGAAAGAAAAAACTGTTGCCTGTGTTGGCGGTGGTGTTGGCACAGCCGAGTTGCTGCCCATTACGCGCGCGTTGAGAGAAGCCGGCAACATTGTTCACTCAATCGTTGGCGCACGCAATAAAGAACTGGTCATTCTTGAAAAAGAAATGGGCGCGTGTTCGGATTTTCTGTACATCACGACTGACGATGGTTCATATTCAAAAAAAGGATTTGTCACCGATCAATTAAAAGAATTGCTTGACGTTGAAAAAGGCATCGAAGTTGTGTATGCGATTGGCCCTCTGCCGATGATGAAAGCCGTCTCGAACTTAACTCGCCCGTATGGTGTTAAGACATATGTAAGTTTGAATGCTATTATGGTCGATGGAACTGGAATGTGCGGCGGCTGCCGCGTCTCGGTCGGTGGAAAAATGAAATTTGCATGCGTCGATGGCCCGGAATTTGACGGACATGAGGTGGACTTTGATGAAATGCTTATGCGCAACCGTTCCTACCTTGAAAGCGAACGAACTTCCTTGCAGCAATATGAAGAACGAGGTCATATTTGTCGTTTGGAGGCAACGCTATGAGTGCGAATCAGCTAAAGCCGTCGGAACGAATGAAGATTCAGCGCCAGCATTCCATCGAACAAAATGCGGAAGAGCGCAGCCATAATTTTAAAGAAGTTTCTTTGGGATTGGATGAAGTGCTCGCGCTGATGGAGGCGTCGCGATGCCTCGAATGCAAAGATCCGATTTGCATACAAGGATGTCCGGTGAATGTCGATATAAAGTCGTTCATACAGCTTGTGAATGAAAAAAAATATGTCGATGCAGTAAAAAAAATACGCGAGTCGAATTTTCTTCCAGCAATCTGCGGCCGTGTTTGCCCGCAGGAAGAACAATGCGAAAACGTTTGCACGCTGGGAAGAAAACATGATCCGGTGGCAATTGGAAAATTAGAGCGATTCGTTGCCGATTATGAGTTGAAGTCCGGGCAATTTGAAGTCCCCACTCTTGAAACGAAGCGGAAAGAAAAAGTTGCCGTCGTTGGTTCCGGTCCTTCCGGTTTAACATGTTCTGCTGAATTAGCAAAATATGGATATGATGTCACGCTCTTCGAAGCGCTGCATGAAGTCGGAGGCGTACTGCGGTACGGCATTCCGGAATTTCGATTGCCGCGTGAAATCCTCAACGTGGAAATCGATCGCATTAAAGCATTGGGCGTGAAAATTTATAAGAACTTTGTGATCGGAAGAACGGCAACGGTCGATGAGTTGTTTAACGAATGGAAATTTAGCGCTGTGTTTTTAGGAACGGGCGCCGGCACGCCGCACTTTATGGGAATTCCCGGCGAGAGTTTGAATGGTGTCTATTCTTCCAATGAATTTCTTACGCGTGTTAATTTGATGAAGGCATACAAATTCCCCGAATATGATACGCCGATCCGTCTCGGCAACCACGTGGCGGTTATCGGCGGCGGCAACACGGCCATGGATGCCGTTCGTACATCGAAACGACTCGGGGCAGAAAAAGCATATTTGGTGTATCGTCGTTCGCGGAATGAGATGCCCGCACGTCTGGAAGAAATTCATCATGCGGAAGAAGAAGGAATTGAATTCTTGATGCTCACCAATCCCACAAAAATTCTTTCCGATGGAAAAAACAATGTTCTCGGCATGGAGTGCCAGAAGATGGAACTCGGCGAACCTGATGCATCCGGCAGAAGGAAACCGGTTCCGATTCCCGGATCGGAATTTGTTTTGAATGTTGAAACCGTTATCGAAGCGGTCGGCCAGGCGCCGAATCCCATTATTCAAGCGACCACGCCGGGACTTGAAACGACCAAACGCAGTACGGTCGTTGTGAACGATACGCAGCAAACGAATCGTAGAGGAATTTTTGCCGGCGGCGATTTGACACGCGGTGGTGCCACCGTTATTCTTGCGATGCGCGATGGAAAAACTGCCGCGGCGGCAATTCATCAATTTTTACAAAACCCCACAAACGAATCTTAAAAGCGTTAGTATGATTAAACACATCGTTGTCTGGAAATTAAAAAATTTTGCAGAAGGCGGCAGCAAACAAAAGAACGCGTTAAAAGTAAAAGAGTTGCTTGAATCGATGCACGGAAAAATTCCAGGCCTACATCATATCGAAGTCGGCATCAACTTTACCAACGAAGAAAATGCGGGCGATATAGTTCTCTATTCCGAATTAGATTCGCGGGAAGCACTTGATGCTTATCAAAATCATCCTGCACACGTCGCTGTAAAAGATTTTATAAAAAATGTCCGCTCTGAACGTCAGGTTATTGATTATGAAGTGTGAAGAATATCTCCATTCATAAATAGAGTCCCCCTAATTCTCTCTTCACCGAATTCCATTCACCACTCGCCGAATTTTCTGCAACTTTCTATCAATCGGATAGTATTTTAAGACAGTTCTTTTGAACACCAAACATTTATTTTTGTTCATTAGAATTTCTTAATGCTTAAAGGATTGAAGAATGCCGCAACTTTTATTATACTGTATCGTAAAGAATGACTACGAGTCAGTAAATAAAGGATAGTCTAATATGGGAATTGTTGAACGTAAAGAACGCGAAAAAGAGCACAGAAAAGAGGAAATTTTAGACGCCGCACAAAAAGTCTTTTTTGAAAAAGGGCTTGCTGTTGCAACGATGGATGAAATAGCGGAAACGGCTGAGTTAAGCAAGGGAACACTTTACCTTTATTACAAAAGTAAAGAAGATATGTATCTCGCCGTGATGATGCGGGGGATGGAAGAATTGTATGACGAATTTGAACGCATCAGTAGTTCGGAACTTTTAACGGTGGAAAAAATTATAAAACTTGGAGATGCATACAGAGAATATTTTTATAAGCACCGTAAGTATTTCCGGATGATTCACTTTCTTCAGAATCCGCAAATTCATAAACAGGTTTCCGAAGAAATGAGGCAGCATTGTGACCGAGAAGCCCAAAAGATGTGGAACGTGATTCAAAGTATTTTGAAACACGGCATCGACGATGGCGTTCTGCGAAATAACTTCAACCCTATTGAACTTGGTGTTATTCTTTGGTCGAATATGACGGCGCTGTTGTTCCGCATCGATAACGAAAATATGATGTGGAAAGAGCGGTTCAATATCGATTTAGAACACACATTAGAAATTTCAAGCGCGTTATTGCTCGAATCAATTCTGACAGATCATGGACGTGCGGACTTGGCATCGCTCAAACGGTGATCGTCGCTTTAGTTTTTAAACAAGAGGAACCAATGGTAAAACGATTAACGAAAATAATTTTTCTCCTTTCGATAAGTATCTATCCATCTTTTGCACAGCAAAAACTTTCCCTCACGATCGAACAAGCGATTCAAACGGGATTGGAAAACAGCAAAGCGCTCCGTACCTCGCAGTTTAAAGTACAAGCCGCCGATGCGAAAGCAAGCGAGACGAATACACTCGGGCTGCCGTCTCTCAAATTCAACGGAACGTACACGAGATTGAGCAGTGTGCCTGGCTTGGTATTTCCATTTCCAGTAGGAGGAGTTGTGAATTCAGACAATACGGTCACACTCATAACGCAAAATTATCCCTTGACCTCGGACATTCTCAATAACTATGGTTTGAAGGCGACAGTGCAGCAGCCGTTGTTCACCGGTGGAAAAATTTCTGGTGCAATCGATGCCGCAGAATATTCGGCAACGGCAACGCACGAAGATTTCCGCAAGGATCACGCGGAAGTGTTATATAGCATCAAACAGGCATATTGGAATCTCTACCGCGCCATCGAATTTAAAAAATTTGTCGATGAAAACGTCGATCAAATTAAATCGCATACAATCGACGCAGAAAATCTTTTTAAACAAGGATTGTTGACAACAAACGATGTGATGAAGGTTCGCGTTCAATATTCCGATGCTTTAGTTCGCCAGATCGACGCAAAAAATAATGTTCAATTAGCAATGTTGATGTTGAACAATACGCTCGGACTTCCGCTGCAAACGGAAATCGCTCTTGCTTCCACTATTAATATTGCCAATCGCGATTGGTCGCCCACAGAGCAATTGATAAAAACAGCGTTCGAAAAACGTCCGGAGATGCTCGGCATGAACGCCCGCGTGAAAGCAGGCGAGGCAGGTGTTACTTCTGCCCGCGGTGGATGGTGGCCACAAGTCTATTTCGTTGGAAATTATGATTACAACAGGCCGAACCAGCGATATTTCCCGGCTACGGATGAATTTAAAGATTCATGGGATGTCTCTGTTTCTGTTTCGTTCGATCTCTGGAATTGGAACCAAACAGGCCATCAAACAACACAAGCACAAGCGCAATTAGCGCAAGCGCAAGAAGGGCTTTCGATGACGAAGGACGGCATTACCCTGGAAGTAACGCAATGCTATTTGAATATTCAAAAAGCAAAAGAACGCAAAGTCGTTTCGGAACAGGAAGTCGCGCAAGCAGAAGAAAATTATCGCACGATGGAGGGCAAATACAAACAAGGCCTTGCCGCAAATTCCGAACTGCTTGATGCCGAAGTCGCATTGCTGCAGGCGAAATTAAATTTAACACAATCATTAGTCGATTATGAACTTGCCAACGCACAACTCTCGAAAGCGATTGGTGAATAAGAATTTAGCAAAGGAAACTATTATGAAGACAAAAACACGAATTATACTGATCAGCAGCATTGTTGTGATCCTTCTCATCATTCTCATGGTGAAAAACAAAATAGAAATGAATGCATCCAAGGGCGCCGGTGCGATGACAACGTCTCCAGCGGTCTCCGTGTATAAAGCACAAAAACAATCTATCGATAATCGATTTTCGCTTGTGGGAACGCTGAATGGCTTTAACGATGTTGTGGTACTATCGGAAACGCAAGGGCGCGTGGTGAAAGTCGATGCCGAAGTTGGGCAATATAAGGAAGCTGGTTCGGTTCTGGTGGAAGTGGACAGCGAAACAAGAGAAGCCGCATACAAGGCAGCAGAAGTGAATTACGAAAAAGCAAAAAAAGATTTAGAACGTTACGAAGTACTTTATAACGAGCATTCAATTTCTGATTCTCAAATTGAACAAGCACGTTGGGCATATCAAAGCGCAGACGCTCAGTATATTACAGCCCGCCGCGCGTTCACCGATACGAAAATCACAACGCCGATTTCCGGAATTGTGACAGCACGATACGTCAATGTGGGAACCATGACCGTCGGCGCGCCACAGGCAACGCAGATTGCCAATATTGTTGATATCTCTCGCTTGAAAGCAAAAGTACAGGTTGCGGAAAAAGATGTGTTCCGATTGCATACCGGCGATGCGGTGGATATAACGACCGATGTATTTCCGAAGGCAGTGTTTGCGGGAAAGATATTCACCATTTCTTCGAAAGGAGATGATGGGCATACGTACGCTGTAGAAGTACTTTTGCCGAATCCGAAACTGCAACTAAAAGCCGGTATGTTTGTGCATGTCACCTTCAAGCCGAATGCAGAAAACAATGCAATGATCATTCCGCGAGCAGCGATTATTGGCAGTGTGCAAAATGCGCAAGTCTATGTCGTGAAAAATAATATTGCGACATTGCGCTCCATTCTTGCCGGAGCAGAAATTGGTACGAATGTGGAAGTGCTGCAAGGACTTCAAGAAGGCGAAGTGGTGGTGGTGGATGGGCAAAACAATCTGAACGACAACATCCAGGTTGTGGTCCATTAATGTGTGTAGGAATAAAGGATTAATGTTATGACGCTTACTGAATTATCTATTAAACGGCCGACGTTAGTGGTTGTTACTTTTACCGTGCTGGCTGTGCTGGGCATCTTCAGTTATTTTCAATTGAAGTATGAACTGCTTCCCAAAATGTCCATTCCTGTCGTCACGATTACGACGGTGTACCCCGGCGCGTCGCCGTACGAAGTCGAAAACAACGTCAGCAAAGTGATCGAAGATGCGGTCTCTGGCATTGATAAGATCGACAATGTACGCTCGACATCCTTCGAAGGAATGTCGTTGGTGATTATCGAATTTAAACAAGATGCAGACATAGACAATGTTGTGCAGGATGCATCGCGGAAAGTGAATGCGGTGCTTTCCCAGCTTCCCACTGACGCCAAACAACCGACGGTTTCCAAAATTGCATTCGATGAAATTCCCGTGCTTCGGATGGGAGTGACCAGCAGCATGGATTCTCGGGAATTTTATCAATTTATGAAGGACCGTGTTCAACCGCGCATTTCAAAAATTGCCGGTGTTGCCCAGGTGTCGCTGACAGGGGGTGAGGAACGCGAGATCAAAGTAAATTTAGATGCGAATAAGGTCCGTGCGAACGGACTTTCGATTTTGCAAGTGATGCAAGCAGTTCGCAACGCGAATATGGATTTTCCGACAGGAAATGTCAAAGATGCCGATGCGCAATTTGTTGTACGTATTGCCGGGAAGTTCAAATCGATCGAAGATTTGCGACAACTGGTCATTGGCCGTTCGCGTCAAGGCGGGGACATTCGTCTTGCGGATATTGCCGAAGTACAGGATGGACGAAAAGATTATTCTCAAATCAACCGTGTTAACGGCGTAACATCCATTGGTATTCAAGTCGTCAAACAATCCGATGCCAATGCTGTTTCTGTCAGTGGCCTTGTCCGCGCAGAGTTGATAAAGATTCAAAAAGAATTCCAACAGCAAGGCATTGTTTTCACGATTGCCGAAGATAGCTCGACGTTCACACTCGATTCGGCAAATGCCGTGAAAAAAGATCTTCTCATGGCGGTGTTGATGGTTGCTATTGTTATGCTTTTGTTTTTGCACAGCGTAAGAAATTCTCTTATTGTCCTCGTGGCAATTCCGACTTCGTTAATTACGACGTTTGGGTTTATGTATGCGATGGATTTCTCGATGAATTTGATGACGCTGCTTGCCATGTCGCTGGTGATCGGTATTCTTGTGGACGATTCGATTGTCGTCCTTGAAAACATCTATCATCATCTCGAAAGAGGAGAAGAGACGCGCGTTGCCGCACTGCGCGGGAGAAATGAAATAGGATTTGCCGCCTTATCGATCACCATGGTTGATGTGGTCGTGTTTTTACCATTATCGCTCGTCAGCGGAATTGTGGGCCAGATCATGCGGCAATATGCTCTTGTTGTTGTCGGTTCGACGCTGACAAGTTTGTTTGTGTCCTTCACGATTACACCAACGCTTGCGTCACGGTTTGCAAAACTTGAACGGCTTTCAGAACAAACATTGTTAGGAAAGTTCGCCCTGGCCTTTGAACGATATTATCACAAATTTTCCGATTTGTACCAACGATTATTGAAATGGGCGCTCAATAGCAAAGTATGGTTTCATATCCGTTGGTGGAGGTTCGATTGGAAATTTACGAACAAGATGAAAGTGATTGCCGCAACATCGATGTTGTTTATTGCAGCATTCATGCTTCCGATGTTTGGATTTATCGGAAACGAATTTATGCCTCAGGCCGATAGAGGTGAATTCAGCGTCTCCATTGAATTGGAGCCCGGAGCTTCGATCGAACAAAATAATCAGACCACCTTAAAGATCGAACGTATCTTTGCACAGATACCGGAAATCCAAAAGGTCTTTACCGGTGTCGGTGCTCAGGATGCTGGTTCACTTTCGCTCTCAAGCGATAATTTGACGCAGCTTAACGTAACGCTTATTCCCAAAGACATGCGGAAGAAATCGACCACAGAGATCGGGGAAGAAATAAAAGCGAAATTAAAAGAACTTCCCGGTGTCAAAGGTTATGTGTCGCCCATCGGTATGTTTGGCTCCGCGAATCAAGCATCGATACAAATCGCGGTCAACGGTACCGATTTTAATGCATTGACAAAAGCGGCTAATCAAGTTGCCGAT
>DATKMP010000121.1:0-6000 GCA_035541775.1 Bacteroidota bacterium
ATGCAGCGTGTTCTAATAATCGGTGTGCCTGATAGAGATCGCATGCAACCTGCAAGTTCATCCAAAACTCAGAGGAAGTTTTAAGTACTTTCGAGAGTAAAATAGCTGTCTCAGCGGTCATGTCGCGTCGTCCATTAATGAGTGTATTTACCCGTTGCACAGGCACACCCATCCGCCTCGCCAGTTCAAGTTGACTGAGTTCCATGGGTTTTAAAAATTCCTCCAGGAGAACTTCTCCGGGATGTGTAGGTTTTCTATTCTTCGGTATCATAGTAATTTCTTCTTAGTGATAATCAAGTATTTGAAATTCTCTTGCGTTTCCATCCATCCATTTGAAAACAATTCTAAACTGATCGTTTATTCGAATTGCATACGATCCAGCCCATTTTCCTTTCAGCACTTCCAAATGATTTGCCGGCGGAAGACGAAGGTCTCTCAGTTCATGTGCAGCGTTCAGCATATCAAGTTTTCGGATGGCTATCCTCCACACAACCGATGGAATGCGACGGGCTTGTTTTGTATCAAGGCCGTTAAAAATATCTTCTGTGGCGTGATCGGCGAAGTCGATAATCATAAAATAATGTACCATATTAACGGCATACGTGCAAGCGGGTCGGTTTGTGCCTGCTGACGGGAACAGAGACTCGATTATGAAAAATCGAACGCATCAATCGCCGACATGTATTTTCACATCGTATGGCGCGGGGCGGCCTTCGCCTCTTTCAATCCAATTCCGTAAGCTCAATAAAAACACAGCCCACTTTGTGCTGCAGTGATGCATAAACACCGAAGGTTTTTTCCACTTTGCATGTGTGAACAGCACGAATGTTTGTTTCCCTTGCCTGACCAGTTTAAATGTTATAACGGTGCCTTTCCATTCTTCTGGCCCGCCGACACATTTCCATGTGACGGATGAATTGGCCGCTGCCTCAACCACCTTCATCGTGCAAAATTTAAAATCAATAGTGCCGCCCGAATTTGCATTCCCGCTTGTCTCGATTGTCCACCAATGACGAAGGCCGTCGATTGTGGTAAGCGCTGTAAATATTTTTGTGGGAGTCGTGTTAATTCCGACGCGATGAAGAATGTCCGGCATGATAATCTCCTTGTCAGTATGAAATGGCTAATATTTTAATATTTTATTTCCAACTTCACACGTTGTAAAATAGTTCCACAGATACCGCAGGAACAAGTGCAAGAACATCTATAGTATGCTTTTCTTAATAAAATTCTTATCTTAGTAGTAGAGAAATGGAGTACGCATGACTGTTATTAAAACGCAGGATCATATTACTATCAAACGCAAAGAATGGGAACGGATGAAAAAGAATCCTGCACTTAGCGAAGCGCTTGAATTGTTGGAAGACCTTGCCGATCTTGAAGAGGCAAAACAAACAAGCGGCAAGTCTGTTTCCATAAATCAATATCTTAAGAAACGTGGCTTACAAAATTCTCATATAGCCTTCCGCTCAAAAAGATCTTGACCAGCTTCCCAATCCAGAAGTAGTTAAGATTCTTTCCAAAGTTGCCCAGCTTGAAGGAGATACTCGTCCAATGGGCGTTCAAAAATTACACGACAAAGAAGGGTATCGCATTCGATCTGGGAATTACCGTATTCTTTTTGAAATCGATGATCAAGTAAAATCAGTTTTTATTTATCGAATAAAGCACCGCCGCGAAGTTTATCGATAGCAGACAATCTCTGTTTTTATATAGCGTTATTCTTTTCTCAACCACGCAAGAGATAAATCAGATTCGAATCCGCCGCCGGGAATGGGGATGCGTTTGCGGAATCGGCCTTCGATAACAAACCCGAGCGATTCGTACAACGCAATGGCTTTGGTGTTGCTTTCGCGTGCCACCAGCTCGACGCGCAGAATATCCGGATGCAGTGTTTCTACTTCGTGAAGTAGCGTGCTGAATATTTTTCGTCCGATGCCTTGATGATGATAGTGCGGGTGAATGGCAATGGTGAGATTTCCCAAAACATGCGCAAAAATTTCTATTCCGGGCGTGTAGCAATGAACTTCGCCGACAATGATTCCGTTCAGTACAGCAACGATAATCATTCCGTGAGCAAGACTGTGGCGAACAAACCCGCCGATGTACTCCAGCGTGATTTCTTCCGGAGAGCGTGCTAAGCCACCGCCTGCAGCAGCGGTGCTGCGATACAAATCCATAATCTGTTGAATGTCTTGTTCAACGCCGTGTCGGATAATGTAATCCAAATTCATTTATTGCCGGTAGTGGCAGCCGACGCTGGATTTATTTTCCCACGCCGCGATGGCCACAATAATCGCTGTACGTACGGCATTGCGCAATCCGAGAATGCTGTCCGAGAGTTTGACGGAACGGTAGAAACGTTCGATTTCGGATTCCAGATGGCGCAGTTCACGGATGGAACGCTGCAGGCGTTCGTTGGTACGAACAAGCCCGACATAATTCCACATGATATTTTTTATCACGCTCATATCCTGACTGATGAGTGCGGCGTCCGGATCTTCGATTCCGGTTTTTTGCCATGCAGGAAATTCATCCGGTGAAGGTTTGGGATACGTTTTGAGCGATTCCAAAATGTGCACCGCAGACCGATGTCCCCACACAACACCTTCGAGCAGCGAGGTGCTTGCAAGACGATTGGCGCCATGCAGACCGGTACACGCCACTTCGCCGACCGCATACAATTGATTGATCGTTGTGCGTCCCCATTCATCCGACCACACACCGCCGCAGAAAAAGTGTGCTGCGGGAACGACAGGAATCGGTTCGAGTGTAATATCCACGCCGTACTGTAAGCATCGTTTGTAAATGGAGGGGAAGTGTTCGCGGATTTTATCCGCAGAAAGTTTTGAAGCGATATCTAAAAATACATTGGGAATATTTCTTGAAAACATTTCCTGATGAATGCTGCGTGCAACGATATCGCGCGGGGCAAGGTCTTTCCATTCTGCATTATAATTTTGCATAAATGGTTCGCCGTTTTCATTCAGCAAAATTGCACCGGCACCGCGCATTGCTTCGGTGATTAAAAAAGTAGGAGCGGTTTTTTGATAAAATGCTGTGGGGTGGAATTGTACGAACTCACAGTTTAACACACGCGCGCCTGCACGATATGCCATTGCCAAACCATCGCCGCGCGAGCCGGATGGATTGGTAGTGCGCAAATAAATTTGTCCGAGTCCGCCGGTAGCAAGAACCGTTGCGCGGGCGAGAATGCGCTGCACAAATCCTGTTTCCTGATCTAACAAAAATGCACCGACGCATGAAAGCGGGTCGTAAATGCTTAACCGATTGACTGAATTGTGGGCGGGCGTGAGCAGATCGATAGCAGTTTTCCCGGAAAGCAACGTAATGTTGGGATGCTTTTGTACAGCTTGCATCAAACAGGTTTCGATTAGTTTGCCGGTCGCATCGGTTGCATGAATGATGCGTGCAACGGAATGCCCGCCTTCGCGTGCAAATGAAAATGTTCCGTCGGCATTTCGGTCGAACGGGATATTGATTTGATCTAATAAAATCTGCTGAACTAATTTCGGGCCGTCTTCCGCTAAAATATTTACCGCTTGCCGGTTGGAATAATTTGCACCCGCGTTGATAATATCTTTTTCTAATAATTCAGGTGGGTCATCTTCACCTTTGAAAATAATTCCGCCCTGCGCGTAATACGTGTTGGAGTCTTCCGGTGCAGTAGCACGCGTTGCAACGACGACGTGAATGCCTGCGTTCGCAAGTTGCAATGCGGTAACGCTTCCTGCAACGCCGCATCCTAAAATCAAAACATCACATTCAATACATTCTTGCATAAATACTTTCAATCGAGCGGGCGTGGAACGGATGGCGCAATTTCCAGCATGCGTTCCAATGCTTTCAATGCGCGCACGCGAATGTGTTCCGGTACCTCTATTATATAGCGTGTATTCTTCAGAGAATCCAACGTGTCTTCCAGCGTAATTTCATTCATGTGCGGGCAGCGAATACTGCACAAGCGGAGCATTTCTTTATCGGGATTTGCACCGGCAATGTTGTCGCCCATCGAACATTCCGTCAACAATAAATACTGAGGAGCGTTGTGCTGTTGGATATATTTTATCATTGCGGATGTACTGCCGGCAAAATCCGACGCTGCGGTGACATCAGGATGGCATTCGGGATGCGCGAGAATCACGACATCGGGAAATTGTTTGCGCACATTCTGAATATCTTCCACCGTATATTTTTCATGGACTTCACATCGTGCATGCCATGAAATTAATGCATTGTCTAATGTCGTATCGGTCGATGGTGTTGTAGATGGAAAAATGATATGCTTGCCGGTTTCGCGAGCAACGTTGCGGGCGAGATATTCATCCGGTAAAAATAAAATCGTATCGGACTTCAGCGATTCGACAACAGCGACGGCATTGCTGGATGTGCAGCAGACATCCGTTTCTGCTTTTACTTCTGCGGAGGTATTCACGTACGTAACAACGGGAACACCGGGGTACTGCGCTTTCAGTTTGCGAACATCTTCCGCCGTAATGCCGTCGGCAAGAGAGCAGCCGGCTTTTTTTGCAGGGAGCAAAACGGTTTTATTTGGCGAAAGAATTTTTGCCGTCTCCGCCATAAACTTGACGCCGCAAAAAACGATGATGTCTTGTTCCGTTTTTGCTGCGGCACGCGCAAGTTCTAACGAATCGCCGGTAACATCGGGAATGGAATGATACAACGCCGGTTCCATGTAATTGTGGCCGAGGATGATGGCGTTGCGTTTGTGCTTCAGTTCTACAATCTCGGCGGCAATTTCCGATTTGTATTTTAGTTCGACATCGGGTACGACCTTGTTCAGTTTCGTTTGAAGATCGTGATAAATTTGTTCTGCGTTCATATTTATTCTTGAATCAAAAAACTTATATCGAGCGCGCGCACAGAATGCGTCAGCGCACCGATGGAAATCATATCGACACCGGTTGCCGCGACTTTTGCAACATTCGACAATGTTACATTCCCGGAAGCTTCCAGAGGAACTCTGCCCGCGGTGATGCGAACGGCTTCGCGCATTTCGGCAACCGACATATTATCTAACAAAATTCTATCGACTTTTAGTGCCAGCGCTTCGCGCAATTCATTTAAATTTTTTACTTCTACTTCGATGGGAAGTTTCTTTTTATCCAACGCCCACACTTGTGAAACGGCCTGTGTAATGCCGCCTGCTGCTTCGATGTGATTATCCTTTATCAGCACCATATCGAACAACCCGATGCGGTGATTTTCTCCGCCGCCAAGTTTGACGGCAAGTTTATCCAACGTGCGGAGGCCGGGAACGGTTTTGCGCGTATCGAGAATAACGGCATTGGTGCCTTTGACAGCATCCACATACGCGCGTGTTGCTGTGGCAATACCGCTTATACGCTGGAAAAAATTAAGTGCAGTGCGTTCTGCTGAAAGCAGTGCACGTCCGTTGCCGGTGACAATGGCAAGTTTTTGTCTATTCTTCACGCGGTCGCCGTCGTTTACGAACGTTTTGAATTGTGCGCGTTTATCGAGCATCATAATCGCTTCGCGAACGATTTCTAATCCGGCAACAACACCGGCTTCTTTGGCGATGAATGTTCCGGTAAGTTTTGCTTTTGCAGGAATGGTACAGAGTGATGTAACATCGCCGTCACGAATGTCTTCATCATATGCACGGCGAATTGCGTCTCGAATTTCTTTTTGTAATAACTTCTTCATTCCTCTATAATATAAGGAAGTTTGGAGAAAGATTATCATAAAACTGCTACAAAGGAGATATCAAGTCTCGCGGCAAAAGAAAACTTATAAGATGGCAACCTTATCGATCAAGTACTTTTAAAAGTTCATGAGCAACAAGCCTATTTCCTTCATCGTTCAGATGCACCGAATCGACCGTAAGAATTCCTTCGCTGGCATTTTTAGGATTGTGTGTCTGAAGATACTCGACGAACGCTTTGCGCAAATCGCAGAGTGCAATGTTCGTTTGTTGTGCGACACGGCGGCTGATGG
>DATKMP010000122.1:0-4254 GCA_035541775.1 Bacteroidota bacterium
CGGTAAATCTACAATGCCTTCACTCAGAGCGTAGGTTACAAGACTTGCTGCATCATGGAGATTCGTTTTTTTAATAATATTATTTCGGTGAGTATCGACGGTGCGGACGCTGAGATGCAGTACCGCGGCAATTTGTTGATGAGATTTTCCAAGGGCAATCAATTTCAAAATTTCGCACTCGCGTTTTGATAATGGTCCCTTGTAATCGGCGGATTTTTTTTTCGGAAGAGGCCGCTGCATTTCTTCGACATAATTATCCAGCAAAATTTTTGAAATCCGCGGACTAAAAAAAGCATCGCCTGTATACACAGCATGAATGGCAGCATACAGTTCGTCCGGCGAAGTGGTTTTTAATAAAAAGCCATGCGCACCGCTGGCAAGTATTTTTTGAACATACTCCGGGCTGTCATATCCAGAAAGAATGAGAATTTTTATTTGTGGAAAACGTGCAAGAATTTCACTCGTCGCTTTCAATCCATCTTTCACCGGCATATTGACATCCATCAACACAACATCCGGCTCTTTCGCCAATGCCATGGTCACCGCAGTTTGTCCGTCTGCGGCTTCGCCGATGACTTCGAAGTTTTTATTCAATGAGAGAAGAGAAACCAATCCACGCCGCACGATCGTGTGATCATCAGCCACAAGAACTTTAATGGTGTGTTCATGTTTTGCAAACGACATAAATGAGTACATCGTAATAATCGAACCAGTAAAAATATACTAAACGGATGGAACAATACAAAGGAAAAGATAACTACAACGGAAAATTATTGAATTTGGATGGAATTTGCAGGAAGGAAAAAATCTACGCGCACATCGAGCCGCTTGTTGTTGGCTTCAAACACAAGATCGTCCGAACGCAGAAAATCTTCCACCGAGGAAGCTGACGATGCATCATACTGATGAAGATAGACCGTATATTCCAGCAAAGCGCAATAAACATCGAACGACACGACCAAGGTTGATTGTTCTTCTTGTTGGTGTTTTACGAGTTCACTCAGATCGTTAATCTGAGCACAAAGCTTTACGCCTTTTTCTAGAATTGCTTCTTTTGACATGGGGTTCACCCTTTTCCGATCCTTGGCTTATTGAGTTACATCTTTTAAGAGTGAATCGACAACGCGTTCCAACACATCGCGGCGGTTATAAAAGCCATCGTCCATGCGCTGCTTGACTTCGTCTAAACGCTTGGTCTGATCGGCAAGATATTTTGAACGTGCTTCATCGGAAACTTCCGCCCGGTCCGTTTGTTTCACGTCCGATGCTTTTTTTTCATCTCGTATTTTTTTCGATTTCGATTGTGGAACAATTGTTCCGCTGCCGGATATTTCTTGAATACTCATAACCACCTCTTATCGAACATATCTTTCCAAATTATGCGTGCGATGCAGCAAAGCAAGCTGTTGGACAACATCGTGTTTACGCTGCTGTACCGCAATCATCAACTGCTCATCAGCATGAAAAAGTTCAGAAATTAATGGGTTGATAAACTGCTTCCATTGATCGGAGATACGTTGTTCTTGTTTCCATTGCACAAACTTATTCCGAAATGTTTCGACCATATTTAATAATTGCTGCCGTTCATGTAACGTATTATTGATGACATCAATATCCACTGTGCTGATACGAACGATTAATTGTCTCGTCATGGAAACCAGCGAACGTACCACTGTTTGAAATTGCTGCAACGATTCTTGACATTCGCGATCGGGTATTTCGGTTTGTTGATCTTTGGTATTCATACCGCACCTTAAACAGCTTGATCTACTCTTACGCCTAATAATTTCTTAATATTTTCAGAGACACGCAATATTTCTTCCGGTGGAATTTGCCTGATCACTTCCTTTGTTGCCGTATCAATCACTTTAATAACAACATGCTTCGTATCGCTATCAACCGAAAATGCAACTTGTGTTCCCATCTGTTGCATCGATTTGTTGAGGTCTTTTACTAAATCGTCCGCTTGTTTCCGATTGAGATTGTTCGATGCCTTGCTATTCGCAGCAGCATTGGCTTGCATCGTTTCTTGCGAATCATTTTCCTTCACCGGCATTGTCGATGTTGTCGCATTCACTACTGGTATTTCGGTTCCCATAATATCACCTTTGCCTTGAAACAATTTATCCCATCGAGACAGAGCTCATAATACTGCTTACCATCTGTTGTTGTTCTTGCATTTGCAAGAGAGCCGTCTGAAGTTTTGAATATTGTTCTTGATATTGTTCCACCTGTTTTGTTATGCGGTCGTTGGTATCGCTAATTTGTGTTTTAAGGTCATTGAGCTGGCCTGTCACAATATTTTCAGTGGAATCGATTTGTCCGCCTACTTCCGTAAATCCATATATTAAATTTTTCATCTGCACGGCAATGCCGTTGGTGCTCGAGGAACCGGCATAGCCAAAGAGATTAGCGATTGCCTCCGGATTATTTTCTAAAATATTGCTAAACGTTGTACTATCGCTGATGCTCAGTGTTCCATCTTGTGCCTGCGTAATACCGATTTTGGCAAGACTATTGGTATCGGTTCCAGCAGCATCGACCGTTTGAAATATAAGCGACTGTAAATTGATACGTAAATTTAAAATCGTCTGGTCGCTGGAAAAAACATTTGCTGTTCCATCCGAATTCACCGAAGTCTGTTCTTTGACGTATCCACTCAAGTCATTAAAATCTGTGATAAACGTATTGACAACCGATTGAAGATTCGTCGTGTTGAGGCCGACCGTAAGAGTTGTCGTCTGTGAGTCTGAAGGACTTGGGACTCCGCTTAATTTCAAAGTCACTCCATCAAGAGCATCGGTAATGGTGTTGGTTCCACGCGTCATTTCTGCGCCATCAAGCGTGAACACTGCATCTAAATTCGAAGCAGCTCCATAAACATATCCACCGCTCGTTCCGCTTGTTGCAGTCCTGTTGGAAATAACAGAATCACTCAAACCAATATTATCAAGTAACGTTCCACCCGATACATCTGCCAAAGAGATAGCGTTATCCGATCCTGTCGTTTTGCTTGTAATTTTAAGACGCGCCGTTCCTGCTGAGCCCGAAATAACCGAAGCGCTCATATCTGTATTCAGAGCAGAGGAATTGTTGATCGCATCTCGTATTTTTTGCAGAACACTGGAGTTGGTATCCCCTGCATTCAAAGTAATGCTCACGGTACCGACCACGTTGCCGCCCACAGAGACTTGTATTTGCCGTGTCGCCGAACCAGCCGTTACTTCATCGCTTGTCATCTCTGCGCCGGCAATGGTGGTATCAGAGGAATTATATTGGGCGGACATAATCGTATCAGCTGACGCCACACGCGATACTACTAAGGTATGCGAGCCGAGCGAAATGGATGATGAAGCCGTTGCTGTGGCAACACTGGAGTTGGACGTATCTACTTGATATACCGTGGAACTAGAATCCGTGCCGCTGGTCGATGATTGCAGGGCATTGTAAAAAGTTTGCATCTTCGTTTTCAATGTCGATAACGCAGTAAATCTCGTATTTAATGTCGTTTGCTTGGCCGTCAACGGCGTTATATACTGCGTATCTAATTGCGATTGGTACTGTTGTACCATCGTAGAGATTTGAGAAGAAATTGAAGATGTAGTGGACATACTATATTCCTTTTACATATTATGTTTGGTCAAGCCGAAATGCTTTGACCCATGTTGCGCGTAATTCTTCTAGCACTCGCACGGCTTCATTCATGTTGTTATTGCGAATACAATGTTTGGTATACTGATATAATCGATATAAACCGATAGAAATTTCCTGATAATCAAAATTCAAACCGACAACGAGTTCGGTAATTGCATTTTGTGCTAATGTCGTATTATTTTTTTTGCAACCGAGAATTGCGGTGTCGTATAATTTTTTAACGACTTCCACCGGTGAAAGATTTAAAAATTGTTCCCGGTGATACACATGTGCCGCCGCATTCAATTGCTTCGATAATCCTGCAGAAAGATGAGCCGGTTCTTCGCGGCTCGTTTCTATGAACACTGCTGTTGCTTGTTGCATATACTCCTCATTTCATTCGTTCAGACGTATTCTTCATTCTAAAAGGCGAAAGGGGCTTCGATTTATTACCGAAGCCCCTTTAGATCATTGCCTATGATTACTTGAACAGTGATAAGAAGACTTGCGGGGATTGATTGGCTTGTGCCAACTGTGCCGTCGCCGTCTGTTGCAGAATCTGATCTTTGACCGATGCGATCTGCTCGCTCGCAACGTCGGCATCCATAATTCTGCTTTCCG
>DATKMP010000123.1:0-7011 GCA_035541775.1 Bacteroidota bacterium
ACTTCGGCATGTACATGCGGTTGCGAAGGCGGAGTTGGCAACACATACCGCGTAAGCATTCCATCCGGACCGGTTGCTATTCCACCAGGCACTCGATGGACAACATCTTCACCCGGATCGAGCATATCATTGCCATTCACATCCTCGCCGTCATAACAGCGTTGCGCCCATTTGCGAGCGGCATTAAGATATACGCGCTGCGATGTATCATCTTTCGATTCGGATAATGCTTTATTGGCGTTATCGGCACAAATGACAGCAAGGACTATTTGTACAGAATCCCCGGGCAACAATGTTTTCCATGGGCCGACGGACAGCAGCGTTGTATAATTGCCGGGATGCTGGTGAACATAGGTGATCATATCTGTTGAAAGCGATTGCGACATTCTTGTGTAGCGGCTATTGTATGCAGCGTTAGCATCATAATCTTGCGATGGCGACCATAAATCTTGCATTGCCGAACTTGACGAAGAATAAAACCACGCATTGTAATAAGTTTGTTTATGTAAATCGCTTTCATAATAAATGCCGTCTGGAAACGGTGTCGCTCCCAGTAACGAAACACCGATATAACTGTACGCCTGCGGAGTACCGGAAGCAAAAGGACTGGCTTCATACGTGTACATCATGCGTCCAAGAGAATCGTACCCTTCGCCGCATTGCGCATAATAACTAGAACCAACGGCAGGGCGAACGTAATTGGTATTTCGAACAACATTGTCGGACCAAAGCCCAATGTAAAAATTATCGATGGTATCGGTGTTGATATTTTTAATCGTGTAGCTGATAATCACAAAATCATTGGCATAGGGAAAATTCCACGCGTAACTTTCTTGATGTACGGTAACGCCTAACGGATGATGATTGACAATGGAATCGCCGACGGCTCCCGACGTTGGAACGCGAGTGTAACGGTCTGTGTAATCAGCAACAAAATCCTGATGGCTGATAGCATTAATGCTAAACGTGGAAGCACTCGACAGCGAAGAACGTTCAACCATTGTTGAGCCAATATCCGTGGTAAATTCGGCATTCGTGAGCGGACTTGTGCTTACACGATCGCAACTGCCGGTCGTTACACGAATAGCATCATCTTGAGCATTTCGTAATTGTCCGCCGAGCCAAAGGCCGCTTTGATACATGTGTTCAATGAGCGATCCTGCAGGATACACACAAGACGGCTGCGTTGGCCAGTTTTGATTTCGCGTTCCCAACGTGCCGTAGTTGGTGATAGTCAATTGTATTTGTCCGACCGATGTATAATTGGTACCGACGGCGTCTGCAACTTTGCGTAATTGTTGTGCAATCCCTCGCTCAACGATAAGAGACGTTACAATACAAACGACAATAATTCCTATCCAATAACGCTGCGGTTTCATTTTAAGGGTGCGGTGAAAAAAAATAAGCAGAAAAGAATGAACGTTTTTGTAAATAATATGAATCGCTCACAACGTACTCACCATCAACTACAGTCTTCAGTTCCATATTCGTCGCTTTACATCTTTTCAGTTTGGGATGCCTAATATAGATGCTTTTTCTCGAAAGTCAACACCTGCATACATTTTTATTCGATGCATGTAATTTTCGTCCATTGCACCACATGAGGACGAGATTGTTTGGGCGTTAATACGAAAAAAACTTGCACACTCATCCTCTCGAATACACAAATGAATATAGGAATTCTTTTTCGAGAGTCAACCCCCTGCATATTATTGGAGTGTTAATTCTATCCTTGCGAATGGCGAATACGCTGTTGTGAATGAAGAGCAGATTGTGATTTGGATGGAATTTTTAATATCTGGCCTACGACAATTTTATTTCGGCGAAGGTTGTTTTCTTTTTTCAACTGCTTAATATCTACGCCGTAAAGCTTTGCAATTGTATAGATCGATTCTCCTTTTTTGACTTTATGCGTCGGAGAAAAAATTCCCGTGCTGGAAGTTTTGACGGGTGCGATGTGCTTGACGGACACCGTTGCAATCGTTTTAACACGCTCCTCGGGTTTATCGTAAATTTCTATTTTCTGTCCGTATTTTATTTTCGACGACCGGAGGTGATTCCATTGTTTCAAGTCTTCAATGCTCACCTCATACGTACGGGCAATTTTTTCCAAGGTCTCGCCGCGTTTTACTTTATGCTGAATCCAATCCGCAGAGGCATTGTTCGCATGCGTCGATGGCTCAGACGCTTGCGCTGCTTCCGCCAGTTCGCCCTTGACCATAGACTGTTTTTCTGAAAATTCCATCGAATCGATTTTTTTCATCGCCGCAACTTTCGCCGACAGCACCCAAATCGTGATCGATTGTCCCGCATGAATATATCGGCCATAGGCAATATCGTTCCAGTTACGAATATCGCTGGCACGGACGCCGTACCATTCCGCAATATGCCCGATGGTATCGCCATGCTTGACATGATATACAATTTTTTCTCTTCCCTTCGGCCGTTCTACCGGCTGCCGATCTCGTAGGTGTGTATGATTCTTTTTGCTGCTGGAAGATTCAACACGCACAGCATAAGATTTTGCAGCATCTAAATTCATACCTTTGACCGACGGAGAATAATCGAACGGCTCTTTACTCTCGGCAATATCTTTGGGGATAGGAATAGCAAGCGTCGTTCCCACATGCAGGCGTTTGGTCGATTTTAAATTATTTACATCTTTCAAAAAATCTGTCGCTAATCCGTACTTGCGCGCTATCGATGAAATGGTTTCTCCACGGCGCACGGTATGAATTGCCCAATCCTTTTTTTGGTCTTGCGGAATTTGTGCATACCGCACCAAAAAGGTGTCTTTGGTTCCGGCAGGAATTCTGAAACGATATCCCGTCACGCCAGGCGGCGTACACCAGCGCAACAACTCAGGGTTCAGATCTTGCAGGGTATCCACCGATGTCTGCGCACATTTTGCGAGCACACGCAAATCGACGCAATCATTCACTTCCACAACTTCATACTTAAGTGAATCCGCTTCTTCGATGTTGGTGAACCCATGGGCTTCCGGATTGATGACGATGCGCGCCACAGCAATGTACTGCGGAATATAACCGCGTGTTTGCCGCGGCAAATATTTTCGCATTTCCCAAAAATCATTCGAGCCGCTGCGCCGCATCGCACGATAAATTCTTCCCGCGCCGGCATTATATGCGCCCAGAACTAAATTCCAATCGCCGAGATCGCTGTACAAATCTTTTAAGTGGCGGGCAGCAGCACGTGTCGATTTTTCAAAATCACGCCGCTCGTCGTACCACCAATTCGAACGAAGCCCATACAATGCTCCGGTGCCTTTCATAAACTGCCACAATCCGACGGCACGCGCCCAGGAACGCGCATCAGGACGCAAGCCGCTTTCCGGCATTGCGAGATACGCCAGTTCTTCCGGCGTCCCTTCTTCTTTAAAAATCCGCTTCATCATCGGACAATATTTTCCGGCAAGATAAAGCCATCGTTCCATATAATGCCGGCCGCGCCCCATAAAAAATGCTTCGGCTCGTTCGACGTATTCGTTCAACGGCAAGGGAACTTGTGTTCCCATAATTTCTATTTTGGGAATCCCTAATCCTGTCGTATCGCCTTGTTCAACGAAAGAATCAAGTTTTTCCCGCAACGCATACACCGAAGCTTCCGGCCCAAGACTATCGACCTCTGCGATGTACTTTTCATAATCATCGATTAAATTTTTACTCAAGTCCAAATATTCTTTACTGCTATCGATCCCCGGAAAATCGCCCAGCTCGTTCAAAATGCCGATCGCTGTTTCGAATTCTGCTTGGCAACTGATGGAATCGCCGGCATCCTGTGCCGCTAAGGCCAATAAATAATGCTGACGCGCTTGCTCCAAGTTTTGTAAAATCTGTTCAATGTCATTCTCGCTCGTATCCGCCATGCTATGGTTGAAATTCGATTGAGCAGTATCCGATTGAATTGCCGTGTCGGTATTGCTTGTCATGGACGGCATAGCAATCGTTAACACTTCGCCGGTAGATGCCGAAGAAACTTTGGACAAAACGACTGATGATGAATTCTTTGTTACAGCGGTGGAATCAGGACGTGTGGTATGAGCGGAGGAACAACCAAGAACGATTACACAAAAAATAATACTAAAAATACGTTGCATTATCCTCAACATTTATTAAATGAATATTTTCCGTAAGAGTAAAATACGAGAACAATGGTAAGGATGCAAGATGTAATCTCATAAAACATTTTGTTCCGATAGAAATGTTGATGCCGTACCCGCTGGAACAACAGACGCAGAGCGCACCAACGCGTACACCAGCATCTCCATCAAATGAAACGGATCGGGCGATGCAGATTTTAATTGGATATCTGCCTCCAACAATGCGGCAAAGGCATATTCGAAATCGTCGGTGGAAAATTTTGTCGCTGCCGATAGATAGTTTTTAAGAATGAACGGCGACATCTTGAGTTCGCTTGCAATCGATTGCTCTGTCATACCGCCTTGCAGCAGTCCTTGAATTTTCCACAGTGCCGTAAAATATCGTGTCAGCATCACAATCATCATCACCGGCGTTTCGCCGGCATCCAGCATGTGCTGCAGAATGCGCAGCGATTCCGTCAACTCACGTCTTCCGATGGCGTTCTGCAACTCAAAAATTGTGAATCCTTTCGATACCCCAACGACTGCCGTTACATCTTCTTCGGTGATGTGATCTCGGTCGCCGAGGAAGGTAAATATTTTTTCGAATTCATTGTGAAGCGCAAGCAAAGAATTGCCGACGTACGCATGCAGCACATTACATGCTTCTGCATCGATATTCTTCCCCATCGCTTTGCAACGCGCATGGATCCATGCAGGAATTTGATTATCCCACAACGCCGGAAAGCTGTACGCCATGCCGCGCTTTTTGAGTTCGTTAAACGGCTTGATGCGGAAATCCGCTTCCTCGCAAATCAACACAAGGCACGTGGATGCCAGCGGCGTGGAAATATAATTCGACAGCAATTCTTTGGCTTGTTCGCCCGAAACAAGTTTTTCAAATTCTTTCACGACGACAACACGCCGTTCGCTCATCATCGGATACGAAGCCGCAAGCGCCAGCACATCTTTTACTTCCACCTTGCTGCCGTACAAAACATCGTAATTGAATGCCTTGGTATCCGGCGTCAACAAATCGGAAACAATACGGCGCGTACATTCTTCGATAAAATATTCCTCCGCGCCGGTAAAAACGTAGATCGCGGCGTACTGCTTTCCTTTCGTCGCTTCGAGGAATTCATCGTACGACGGAAGTTTTTCTTTTTTGGATTTCGTGAATGCCACAGAATTTATTTTTGCACCGTAACTTTTTTCATGACGATATCCACTTTGGGCTTGCCGTCCATCGGCCCCATCTGCGGAATAATTTCCGATGCCGCAATCGAATCGACAACATCCATTCCACGCAGCACGTGTCCAAAAATAGTATAATTCTTCGGCATCTGCGGAATATCGCGCAGCATGATAAAAAATTGGCTGGTGTTGGTATTCGGCCCGCGATTGGCCATCGCCACCACGCCGCGCACATAGCCCTCTTTATACGAAAACGTGTTCGGATCCAGCTCATCGTCAAAGGTTTTGCCGTAAATACTTTTTCCACCGGCACCGGTGCCTGTCGAATCGCCGCCCTGAATCACAAATCCTTTGGCAATGCGATGAAAGATGACGCCGTTGTAATACCCTTCCTCGGCAAGTCCGACAAAGTTTGCAACGGTCTTCGGCGCATCGGATTGGAATAATTCTAATTCAATGTTGCCTTTGGTAGTTTCAATGGTAACGTTCATGGTTTTCCTTTGTGTTGATTGTTGTTGTGAACAGCCGGCGAACAAACACACCGTGCATACAATAAGACTGGTCGTCAATTTCATAGTTCTTCCTGTTTGATTCCGATAAGATACAAAAAGATTGTGAAAATTATGGGGCTGTTAAAATTGGTACATCATTCCCAGTTTCATGCCCACCGTAATATAATTTAATTGCGGCGAAACTGATTGATAGTCCGCCTTCGTTCCGTGATCAGCAAAGGTGTTGCCAATCCCCCACCTGACATCGCCGCTTAACATTCCGTACCAATGTTCATCGAATGCAAGATTCATCACAGCTTCGAGTTTCATTCCAGCTCCTTGAGCTGCAAACGTTTCTTCCGAGCCGATGTCGGTGAATGTCTGCGTCAGAGTTCCGAAATTATAACCGATGCCGCCACCACATTTCAACCAATATCCTTCTCCATGCAAACAATAATGCGCGATCATCATCGGCATGTGAATCGATTCAGAATATTCCCCCGCATAATACCCGGCAACAGACTTAGAGACCAAGAGATAACTATATTCAAAGCCGACGAGCCAGTGATCTGTTATTTGGTATTCCGGCACAATAAAAAATTCTGTAGCAGGGATGAGTCCCCCTAATGTTTGTGTGGAAGGAACGCCGAACAATGTGTTGATATAGGTAAAAACCGAATGCGAAGACATTGCATCGACACCAAGGCCTGCAGAAATCTGGAATGCGCGGCGCTCCGGTTGTACGAATTGCGCGCTTGCAATGCTGCAAGAAAAAATCAGTGAGAGTAAAAATGTGTTTCGCATGACCTTCTTCCTCATCAACGACAAAAAACGCTTTGATGCGTAAGAAAAATTATTCCGGCTGCCGTGTCTCTGCGGACAACTCCGAAACATTCAAATGATCTTTGAAATAAAAATAGCCGCCGATCACCATCACGATTAAATAGCCGATTTCATGTGTCACAATAGAATAACTTAACGCTGTCGCTGCATCGACATGATACAATCGCATCATCGCGACGGTGAGAAATGCGTGGTATGTTCCGATGGCTCCAGGCGCCGGCAAAATCCATGAAATAGAAGAAATGACCAACAGCACAACCGCAGCGCCAACGTTCAATTCCGGCTTAACCAACGGCTGAAATGCAAAAAATGGTTCATACATTCCAAGCGCATACAATCCCCAGATCGCAAAGCTCCAGAAAAGGACAACGAGAAATTTATTTC
>DATKMP010000124.1:0-3338 GCA_035541775.1 Bacteroidota bacterium
TGCAATTTGCAGGAAGAACTGTTTGCATCGACGAAATAGACAGTGGGTGCGGGTTCTTTAAGAATATCACTACACGCTTGCGCGTACCGAACCATAATCTCGCGTGCGGCATTGAACGGTGTTCCGTACGCTACATTCATTTCTACGAGGACACGAATTTCATGCGCCGGATAGGAATAATTCACGACTCTTGCTTTGGTGAGTTCAGAATTCGGATTGACGATAAGATTATTGTCTGAATCTAAAATTTTTGTACTGCGTAATCCGATTTCATAAACATCGCCGATTTCACCGGTGGGTAATTTCACGCGGTCGCCGAGTCGAAACGGCCGGTCGATCATAATCACAAATCCCGCGATCATATTGGCGAGCGTTTCCTGCGCAGCGAGAGCGATGGCGACGGAACTGCCGCCGAGAAAAACGAGCAAGCTGCTGATGTTCACACCGAAATGTCCCAATATCGTAACGCCGGCAATGAACAAAATGAGAATCATAATGAGCCGGTTCAAGATAGGGAAGAGCGCTTCATTGACGACCGCTGATGTACGTCGAGCGTGTTGTTCCATCGTATGCATCAGCATCACATCGATCAGTTTGATCAGCAAGAACGAAAAAAAGAATACAACGCAAATATAAACAATTCCCTCGGAATATTTTACTAATTGCTGACCCGTCTTGTCGAACTCTCTTACGCTTTTGGCAATTTCCTCGAGCGATAAATAGAGGGCGATGATGATGGTAATCCATTTTACACGGGGGACAATGATATCGAAAATTTTATCGTCTAAATCGGTTTTTGTTTTGGCAACAAGTTTGCGAACAATGGTATTGAGAAGATGTTTAACGATGAAGCCAGAGGCCATCACGGCGACGAATACCAGCAAGCTATTCCACAAATGCATGGTTAACTCTGTGCCAAAATATTGTTCAAAGAAATGCCACATACGGATATTAAAAATGTTCTAATAATTTCCTCTGCTGCCCGGCTTGACCGCCTTGCTTCCAGTTTTGCATAACGGACAATCATCGGGTTGATGTGCAACGGCATCCATTTGCAGCACGGAAAAACTTTTTGCATCGAACTGCGCCTTGCCGCCGCTGCGATCCACAATGCAGCTGACGCCGACCAATGTCGCTTTGGCCTGTAACACCAGATCGATCACTTCTTTGGTCGAACCCCCGGTGGTTACAACGTCTTCCACCACTAACACGCGTTCGCCGGGAAGAAGTTCAAAGCCGCGCCGGAGGAGCATTTTGCCGTCTTGTCGTTCGGAAAAAATTGTGCGTGCACCGAGCATGCGCCCGACTTCCGTTCCCACGACAATACCACCGATTGCCGGAGAGACGACGACTTCCACTTCGTTGTATTCAAAGTGCCGCGCAATTTCTCCCGCAAGCAAATGCAAATATTTTGGGAATTGCAACACACGTGCGCATTGAAAATATTGCGGACTGTGCAAGCCGGAAGTAAGTTGAAAATGTCCTTCCAGCAATGCTTTGGTTTCGCGAAAAATATCTAGAATTTGTTCTTTGGGAAGCTTCATGCTGTTCTCCGTTTCATTTATTTTTAATAAGATACGAAGAACTGGCGCAAGGTGCAATTTGAGAAATGCATGTTAAGGTCGTATCAAAAAATTCGACAAACAATCAATCGTTGCGTAATGCTTCCCATCGCGTTGAAATGGTTTCCCACACCCGCTCGATGGTAATGGCATCGTATGCCTGGCGCTCCTGTTCATCCGTATAATGCGGAAGCACGATCGGCGATTTGATATTGATGTGCATGGTTCCGTACGCACCCCAATCGATCGGATCCGATGAACCGAGCAATGCAACAACCGGTGTGCGCGCCGCAACGGCAACATTCATCGGGCCGGTGCAGTTGGAAAGAAATAATTTGCTGTGACGGATCAACGCAGCAAGATCGCCGATGGTTGGCGACTGGCCGATGATGGCACTCTTACCGATCATTGCGGCGACTTGCTGTACGAGCTGTTCTTCGCCTTTGCCGTACGTCAATAATATTTTTGCGTCGTAACGTTCGGTTAATCGTTTGCCAATTTCTGCATAGCGTTCCGGTAGCCAAGCACGCACAGGCTTACTTGCCCCGGGATGAAGGCACAGAGTTTTTTCCTTGAGAAGATTGTTCTCTGCAAAAAATTGTTGTGCTCGTTTGTCCTGCTGATCGGTTATGCACAAAATGGGCGTCTCATCGAATACCGTGCAGCCCAGCGCTTTGACAATATCGAGATGGCGGTGAATTTCATGATACGGACCGATCGGATGCTGCAAGGGAATAGTGTACAATCGCCATGCATCTTTCGGGCCGCTGCTCACGCGAATTTTTGCGCCGGTAAGATATGTCATCACCGCAGACCGTTCTGAAGTCCAGCGAAGATTGACGGCAATATCGAATTTTTTCCGGCGCAGGTTCAGAATCGTTTGCAGCTGTCGAAAAAAAGAATCTAGAACATGCGTGCCATGCGTATGCAAAAACACAAGTTCATCTACAATAAATCCCGCAGGAAGAAGCTGCTCCATCAAATGGTTAGTGAGAAGTGTGATGTGTGCATCAGGAAAATTATCACGTAATGCTTTGATGGCGGACGTACTCGCAACGAGATCGCCCAGCGCGCCCCACTTGAGGATTACGATATTGCGAACGTTTTGGTTATTGATATTCACAAATAAAATTTACCCAATAATTATGAAAGTAGAAAGGCATTCGCGTTCGTAAAGAAGAAAATACTTGTTCCTTGTTTATCTGCATAGTACTTTAAAGGTACTTTGTTTCAAAAATCGATCAGGAGATTTTATGAAATCCACAAAAATCATTCTGCTTGGCATTCAGCTTGTCGTTCTGACCATGATGGTGTCACAGTTTTCCACTGCTCAGCAACAACTGCAATTGACAGACACATTAAAACTTTATCCCAAAATTTTATACGGGAAGTTTGAAAACGGATTGACGTATTACATCCGTGAAAACAAAAAACCTGAACAGCGCGCGGAATTGCGCCTGGTGGTGAAAGCCGGTTCGGTGTTGGAAGATGACGACCAGCAGGGATTGGCGCACTTCGATGAGCACATGGCATTTAACGGCACAAAAAGTTTTCCGAAGAATGAACTCATCAACTTTCTGGAAAAGGAAGGCATCAAACTCGGTCCTGATGTGAATGCCTATACCAGTTTTGATGAAACCGTTTATATGCTACAGATTCCCACCGACTCAGCACAGTTTGTAGCAAAAGCGTTCAGGATTTTGCAGGAATGGGCAAGCGCCGTTACATACGATAGTACGGAAATCGATAAAGAGCGCGGTGTGGTGGGCGAAGAAT
>DATKMP010000125.1:0-7618 GCA_035541775.1 Bacteroidota bacterium
AAACGGCATCGCGCATCGATCGCATTGATGAAATAAATGTGAAGCGCCTTGAAACCGTTATTGACCGATTCGATGAACAGATGGAACCGCTGAAGAATTTTATTCTGCCTTCCGGTACACCGGTTGCTGCGCAATTGCATCTTGCGCGCACCGTATGTCGCCGTGCAGAACGCACTGTCGATGCACTGAACCGGCGGGAACCGCTCGGCGCCTTTCCTTTGATGTATTTGAACCGCCTTGCCGATCTGTTGTTTGTGCTGGCGCGGTATGCCAATCATTGTGCCGGCAGTGCCGAAACGCTATGGCCTGGTGAAAAAATAATTTAGTCCACGTTTGTCACGATTCGAGAAAAGCAAATGCCGTTCACGTACCGTATTGAAGCCGGAGGTTCTATTGCCCATGTGACCGGGGTAGGACAGGGCGATGTTGATTCGGCGCATAGTACTTTTTCAGAGTTGCTCAATGATAAAAATATCCATCGTCCCTTTGGGCTTCTCATCGATGTTCGAGCGCTTCACAATTTGCCAAACAGGGAAGAAACCGCCGACATAGCGATGTTTGCGCGTGTTGATGCCGAGCACTATACCGCGCTTGTCGTTCAACGAGGTGTTCAGTTCGGCATGGCGCGCATGATCCAGATGCTTGCTGAATTGCAAGGAGCGCGCATTAAAATTTTTACCGACGATCTAATGGCGCAATTGTGGCTGCGAAATCAGCTCAACCGTTTGCAGTAATGAATACATCCATATTTTTGAAATAGAAAAAGAGAGACACCAATTTCAACTCTCTTCTTTTTCAGTTTGATGGTAGGATATCGTCCTAAACCTGCGCCTCTCGAAAGATGACGCTGGTTTCGAAAAATCACATGTCGGCAAATTCAGCGAAACGATCGTTCTTGTTTTTACAGATACCGTAACTCAGGGTGCAGATAATTTTGTATGTAGTCTTTTACAGAATCTTCTAACGAACGAAATTCTACTTTGCAACCGGCGAAGCCATGAAGTTTTTTCATCGTCGCTTCCGTGCGGTACTGATACGCGCCGCGAATGGATTCCGGCATGTCGATGTATTCGATCTTCGGCGGGAGATCGAGCGCGGAAAAAATTGCCGTGGCAAGGGCGTTCCATGAACGAGCTTTTCCGGCACCGAGATTATAGATACCGTTCACGGATGGCGTGTTCAACAGCCACCAGAGAACCTTATTGCAATCTTTTACGTACACAAAATCGCGTACCTGTTCGCCGTCGGCAAAGTCCGGCTTATAGGATTTGAATAATTTCACAACGCCCGTTTGTTGAATCTGGTAATACGCTTTGCACACCAAACTTTTCATATCGCCTTTGTGATATTCGTTCGGGCCGAAGACATTGAAAAATTTAATACCGACAATTTTATCGGTGATTTTGTGTTGCATCGCCCATAAATCGAAAAGCTGTTTGGAATAGCCGTACGCATTCAACGGACGCAGTTGTTTCGTCACGGCATCCTGTTCGTCGCTGAAACCGAATTCGCCCGCGCCGTACGTGGCGGCGCTGCTGGCATAAATGAAGCGAACTTTATGTTTCACCGACCATTGAGCAAGCCGCAGCGTGTAATGAAAATTATTTTCGATCAAATGTTCGGCATCACGTTCAGTCGTCGATGAATTTGCGCCCATGTGAATAATGGCGTCGATGTTTGCGAATTGTCCCGCTTCAAGCGACGTCAAAAATTTTTCCTTGTAGAGATAATCGTCGAACTGTTTGCCGACAAGATTTTTCCATTTTTCTGTCGTGCCGAGTTCGTCCACGACCAGCACATCAGAAATATTTTGTTGGTTCAGTTTGGCAAGAAATGCACTGCCGATAAATCCCGCACCGCCGGTAATCACAATCATGGTTGTAGGCCGCCTTATAAAAGTAAAACACACATACGCTAAGAAGTGTAACGCTTCTTCCGTTTTGAATCAATACCGCCTGTCATTTTCATCATGACTAAAAGAATAATTTGAAGAAACGCAAAATGCCTTGCTTCCACGGGACGCGATGCGAAATGCCGCTGCGGTGTTCGAATGTCGATACATTGGCGAGATACCATCGATAATTGCGCAGCAGTGCGTCTTTATTGGAATAGTTCGGCGTGAAGCCGAGCACGCGTTCCGCTTTTTCTGTGGAGACAAAAGAATCTTTCGATGCCGTTTCGTACACCCATTTATACAGCGGAGAGATTTTGAGAAATTCTAACAATCGCAACGTCCAAATAACCGGCGCGGCAGGAAATCCTTTGATCTTCTTGCCGAAACCCGCGGCATCTAATACTGCCTGATAATCTTCTTTCATCGTCGTAAATTCTTTGGCGCCGATGTTGAACACATCATTCACAACGGCTTTGTCTTTGGTCAGCGTGATATAAATTGCTTCGCACAAATCTTCGACATCAAGAAGTTGATAGCGATTGTTGCCGCTGCCGATCATCGGAAAACCGCGGCCACTCTTTGCCCAGTCGTAGAACAGGGCGAAGACGCCGAGCCGTTCTGGGCCGATAAACGATTTCGGGCGAATGATCGGCACGCATAAATTTTTCTTGCGGAATTCGATGCAAAGATTTTCGGCAAGAATTTTTGCTTTACCGTACGGGCCAACGCCGTCTAACGGATCTGTTTCAAACAACGGATGATGATCGGGAATGCCGTACACAGCAGTGGAAGATATGTGCACAAATCGTTCAACGCCGGCATGCACTGCTTCTTCCAATAAAGTTTTTGTTCCGTCGATATCTGTGGAGAAAATATCTTCTTCTTTATAAAGGGGAAGCGCTGCTGCGGTATGAACGACTGCATGGACACCCTTCATGGCGCGGGCAACATCGGCGGTATTGCGAATGTCGCCCTTCACAAAGGTCACGCGATTTTTTTCGGGATAATCGAAATCGGCAATATCTAACACGACAACATCGTTCACACCCTTGCTAAACAGGTATCGAACCATGTTGATTCCTAAAAATCCTGAACCACCGGTGATAAGTACTTTCATATGCATCCTTCTTTCTGGAAAAAGAAACGGAATCAATGTAGCATTCATTATTTCATGATGCAAACGGAAATTGGAGGCGAACGATGAGAGAAGTTTTATGGGAAACGCAGTTCACAATGCACCCCTGGAACTGGCTGTGGGCATCGGAAAAATTTATAAACGTCTTTCTTTGACGGTTCCAGCACAACGCATTGTTTGCGTATCGTTCGGCTGATGAAGTGAACAACCTGAACAACCGTCGCAGCATCCGCATGCTCCATGCTTCGGCGATCGCGATTTCTTGACCATCGCATACACAGTATATGATGCCGTCAAGAGAAGAATAATATATACAAAATAATCTTGCAGCATAAATTTTTGCGTTAGAAAACCGTACTTCCGAGTTGATACACACAAAAAGAAACAAAATAGGCGATACCGGTGGTGTATGTCATGGTGAACAGCGCCCATGTCCAGTTTGCTTCTTTGCGTACGGCGGCAATGGTTGCAATGCATGGGAAATAAATCAACACGAAGAGCATCATGCAATATGCAATCAGCGGAGAAAATACTTTTTCTCCCTGATGGATGCCGTTTGTATATTCCTGTTTCTGTAACTTTTCGACGAGCCGCCCCGAATTTTCTTTGGCGTTCAAATCCGCTTGGTATAAAATTCCCATCGAACTGACGACGATTTCTTTTGCCGCTGATCCGGTGAGAATGCAAATGCCGATTTTCCAATCGAAGCCCAGCGGACGAATGGCGGGTTCAATAAAATGTCCCATTCGCCCGATGTACGACTGCTCCGTGCGCTCCGATTCTTTTTTCAAAGCAAGCTCCCGCAGTTGTTCATTTTTCACTGCGTCTGCCATGCCGGCGGTTGCCGTCAAGCGCTCTGCGGCTGCATCGTAATTCATCGAATAGTGAACGTTGCGCGGATAGTAACTCAGCGCCCAAATTAAAATCGACGCGGATAAAATAACGCCGCCCATTTTGCGCAGATATTGGGCGCCCTTGAACCACATGTGCACGGTCGTATTGCGAATGGTCGGGATGCGGTACGGCGGCAATTCCATAACAAACGGAGCATCCTGTTTCGCAAAAAATATTTTTTTCAAGACGAGTGCGGAACCGATAGCCAGCACAATACCTACGGCATATATCGATAGGAGCACCAATCCCTGGTGGCGCGGGAAGAATGCCGAGATGAGCAGCACGTACACCGGAAGCCGCGCGCTGCACGACATAAAGGGCGTGATGAGAATCGTAAGAATTCTATCTTTTCTGTTTTCCAAGGTGCGCGTTGCCATAATTGCCGGAACGTTGCAGCCGAACCCCATCAACAGCGGGATGAACGATTTGCCATGCAGCCCGACTTTGTGCATCAGCCGGTCCATAATAAACGAGACCCGTGCCATATAGCCGGTGTCTTCCATCAATGAAATGAAAAAGAAGAGAATGAGAATGTTCGGCAGAAACACAATCACCCCGCCGACACCGCCGATGACGCCGTGCACCAATAAATCTTTCAACGTACCAGCCGGCATCACTGTCTCAATGAAGGTGCCGAGCATGCCGACGCCGGTATTGAGCCAATTCATCGGGTAGCTGCCGAGCGTGAACGTTGCCTGAAACATCAGCCACATGAATAAAAAGAAAATCGGAAAGCCGAAGAGGCGATGCGTCATGATATTGTCGATCTCGCGGTTCTTTTTTCGTTCTTCAATTTTATTTTCTGTGAACGTTTCATTCAATGCGCCGGCGATGAAGCCGTATTTTGCATCGGTGATAATCGTTTCAGAGCGTTCTCCATATTCTTTTTCTAACTTGAATATTTCGGCATTGGCAACATCGACGATGGAACGATAATTCTTGTAACTGGCCAGCGCACGCATCGTCGTTTTATCATGCTCCAGCAACTTGATGGCAAGGTAACGTGTGGAAAAGGCATCGGCGATTTCCGGATTTGCTTTCAACATGCTTTGTATGCGTATCATCGCATCTTCGATATCTTTTCCGTAATTGATGTGAATGTGGCGGACAATGGGATCGCGGTCTTCATACACATCGATAACCTTTGCAATCAACTCATGCAATCCTTTGCCGTGCACCGCGACCATCGGAATAATCGGAATACCGATCATCGCTGCAAGGTCGTGGTAGTTCAGATGTGCGCCGCTTTGTTCTAATTCGTCGAACATATTCAACGCAATCACCACTTTGATATTCATGTCGATCAACTGCGTCGTGAGGAAGAGGTTGCGTTCGAGATTCGATGCATCGACGACGTTGACGACAACATCCGGCATCGTCTCGATAATATGTTGGCGCACGAACAATTCTTCCGGTGTGTATTCGGTAATAGAATACGTACCCGGCAGGTCGGTCAATTTGATAAGGTAACCGTCTTCTCGTACCTTGCCTTCTTTTGCATCGATCGTGACGCCGCTGTAATTGCCGACGTGTTCATGCATGCCCGATGCAAGATTGAAGAGCGTCGTTTTGCCGCTGTTCGGATTGCCGACCAATGCGACGGTAATGACGTCGCATTTTTCTTTGGACGAAACTTTCTGGCCGCCGTCGAAAACGGTTCCTGCAAAAGGAATATCGAACTGCGAATCGTCATCGGTTTCCGGCTGCACCTGAATAAACCGCGCTTCACTGCGCCGGAGCGAAACACGATAGCCCATAATTTCGTATTCGATCGGATCTTGCAGCGGCGCATTCTTAATCACCGTTACAACCTTTCCCTTGACGAACCCCATTTCGGTAATCCGCTTGCGGAACGCGCCGTGCCCGCTCACCTTGGTAATCACGCCGGTGTTTCCGTTTTGTAAATCTGCAAGAGAGGACGATATTATTTCTTGTTGTTCCATTATTCTATATAAAGATATTAAAAACCGGCGCTGCGAACAATCCCCATTTATGGGGATGCTTCGATTGTCTGTTGCATGTTCAATAACGCGAAACTATGGCGCGGGATTGATTCTCTCTATAAAATCGATTACCATTGAACTATGGAATAGTCGGTAGGTCACATGACGGAGGAATGAAGCATGAAAGAAAATGCAAAAGCCGTACATACCATCTGGTTTGCAGACGATAATGAATTTGCGCTGGGCGCATTAAAAGGAATATTCCGAACTCAAATACGCGGGGCGCAAATCAGAACATTCTGCTCTGCCGATGCTTTGATAGAACAACTCCAGAAGACAGCCGAACCTTCTGCCGCAGATGCAAGACGCGAACCGGACATTCTTTTCTTAGACCAGTCGATGCCGGGCACCGGCGGCATCGAAGCCATTCCTTCCATTCTTCAACATATTCCATCAGTCAAGATTATCATGCTGACGCATTACGCTTTCCCCCGTTTTGCAGAACATGCCCTTCGGCAAGGTGCGTATGGGTATGTTTTGAAAAGTTCCGATCCGCAGCAATTTCTGGACGCCATGCAAGTAGTGATGCAGGGTGGGAAATATATCGATCCAAGCATTGCCGACGATGTGTTGAATTCCGCAAGTTGATAACTGAACGGCGGCGACACAAGATCGCCGCTTGAATTACATTAAAGGGCATTGTCGAAAAAAAATTATCCGGGCATAACGTTGATGTAATTCAGTTTACACAATTTCGCATTTCGTTCTCTCCTTCATGAAGCGTTCTCTGTTCCTCTCATCGTTTCTCAACGTATTGGTTCTTTGCTCAATTACTTATTTCTCATCGACTTGTATATTGGAATGCAGGAGTGATGCAGTTCCCGTTCTGTTTGTCGATAAATGTATCGAGAATACGCATTTGGGCAAAATGTTCGTGTTCTCTTCTTTACATCTTCTTTACAGTTCCTCATATCCTTTTTACTTTCCTTTCATTGTCTTTTGATTGGAATTCCACCAAGTTGAACGCAGAGATTGGAAAGGAAATGAAGATGGTTGTCGGATTTATTGTTGCAGCACTTCTGCTCGCATACTTAATCTATACACTGGTGAAGCCGGAGAAATTTTAATGATAACGACATCGGAAATCGTACAGCTTGTCCTGTATTGCATCATTTTGTTATTGCTCACGCCGATGCTCGGCAAGCTGATGGCAAAAATATTCAGCGGCGAGCGCACGTTCCTCACGCCCATCTTCGGATGGCTCGAAAAAATTATGTATAAACTTTCCGGCATCGATCCCGAAAAAGAAATGAACTGGAAAACGTACGCCATTGCGCTGATGGTGTTTAATATTTTTGGATTTGCGATTGTGTTCATCCTGCAATTGGTTCAATCGTCCTTGCCGTTCAATCCCCAGCAACTGCAGAATGTTTCATGGCATCTTGCATTAAATACCGCCGTAAGTTTTGCAACGAACACGAACTGGCAATCGTATTCCGGCGAAACGACGTTAGGATATGCGGTGCAGATGTTCGGATTGACAGTGCAGAATTTTGTCAGTGCCGCGACAGGCATTGCGGTCATGCTTGCCATGACGCGCGGCATCGCCCGCAAAACCACGCACGACATCGGAAATTTTTGGACAGATCTTGTGCGCTCAACAATCTATGTATTGCTGCCGCTTTCAATTTTATTTACCATCGTTCTTGTAGGTCAGGGAGTTGTGCAAACATTTTCACAATATCAAACTGC
>DATKMP010000126.1:0-3463 GCA_035541775.1 Bacteroidota bacterium
TCATTTTGTTTAACATTGTCTGAAGCCATGGGAATGGGCGTTCCCGTTCTGTCGTCAGATGCTGGAGCGATGAGGGAACGAGTCATTGACGGTCAAACCGGTTTTCTATTTAAAACTGGAGACGTGGATGATTTGGTAAATAAAATACAGATGCTGTACGATCATCCAGCCAATATCAAAAAAGTCCAAGAGAATATAGGGAAAATGACTTTCAAGACCATCGAAGAGAATTCAAAAGATTACGAAAGTGTATATCGTTTTTTGCTCACTCAAAAAGATGATTTGTCGTTCGGTGCACAGACACTTCCTATTCATGCAGACAACCCGATCGTCTCCATTATTGCACTGTCGTACAATCAAGTTGAATACACACAAGCATTTATTGAATCGCTGTTCCGCCATACCAATGTCGCCTTTGAACTGATCCTGATCGATAATGCCAGCGACAATAAAACTATCCGTTATCTTAACGAAGTACAGCGATCGCACGGCAATGCCAAAATAATTTTTAATGAAGAAAATTTAGGATTCCCTAAAGGGGTCAATCAAGGAATACGGGCGGCAACGGGAAAATATTTTCTCATTGCCAACAATGATATTGTTGTGACAGATGGCTGGCTCGAACGCATGGTGGAACTTGCAGAGTCGAATGCTTCCATCGGAATTGTTGGCCCGATGTCGAACATAGTCAGCGGCGTTCAACTCGATAAGAATGCGAAGTACAATTCTCTAGAAGAAATGCACCAGTACGCCGCAAAAGGAAGAAACGAAAACGGCGGCAAGTACGCAGAATTTCCGCGCGTTGCCTTTTTGTGCACGTTAATCAAACGAGAAGTGATAGAGAAGATCGGCGGACTGGATGAACGATTCTCTCCCGGCAATTTTGAAGACGATGATTTTTGTCTTCGTGCTCAAGTCGCCGGATACAAAACTGTCATTGCACAAGATGTTTTTATTCATCACTATGGCTCGAAAAGTTTTACGGCAAACGGAGTGGAAGAATACAACAAACGGTTGGAACAGAATAAACAAATTTTTATCGATAAATGGGGCGCCGATCCCAATGAAATATGGCTTCAAGGAAAATCGTTCAAACGAAGAGAGCTTCTGATTCCGCTGGACGGAAATGACTTCGCCAAATATCTCCCAACGCTGGCGAACGATTTAGAAAAGGAACGATTCGAAAATGTCCTTCGTGTAACAGATGAGATTCAGCAAGAAACACGTCAATCGTTGACCGAGGACGTGTTGGTTATGCGCGGGCTTGCGTATCTCGGTTTAAACAATGCAGCGGAAGCAAAAATAAGTTTTGAAGAAACAATAAAAACAAATCCGAAAAATATTTCAGCGCGTAAAGGTCTCGTGCGAGCGAACAAATTATTAGGATTGAATGTGTCCGATTATTCTTTTTTGCGTGATGAGATTGCAGAATTGTTATCCACGGCAGAAGAAAGCATCAACAAGGAAGACATCGCAACGGCGAGAAAAACGTTGCGTGCGATTCTGGAAAAGGATCCGCTTCACATCGATGCGATGAATGATCTTTCCGTTTGCGATATTATCGAACAGAACATCGAGCCCGCAGTGGAAAAAATTATGGCGGTGTTGGAAATCGATCAGAATAATGAAACGGCACAAGCAAATCTGAATTACGTCAAAGAGCGAGCGACGATAAAAGCATGACCGGTGAACCGACATCCACGCTTACTCTTTCTATGATTGTAAAAAACGAAGAGAAATTTCTTCGCGGATGTTTAGAATCCGTGCGCGATGTGGTTGACGAAATTGTTGTTGTCGATACCGGCTCCACGGATAAAACGATGGACATTGCGAAGGAGTTTGACGCAAAAGTGTTTTTGTTCGACTGGATCAATGATTTTTCTGCGGCTCGCAATGAATCCTTATTGCATGCAACAGGTGATTGGATTTTATATCTCGATGCTGATGAACGATTAAGATCAGGACAGAAAAAGAAACTCCGGCAATTACTTTCTCAAAATAATGTCCATGCGTTCGATGTCTGGATTGAAGGCGGCGCAGATTTAAAAGACGGTTGTGTTGCACAACGCAATGCGTATCCGCGCCTCTTTCGTTCTCACCCCTCCGTTCGTTTTGAAGGACGCGTGCATGAACAAATTACGCCGTCGTTGGAACGCATCGGGTGGAGTATCCATCCGTCCGATCTTGTGATCGACCATCTTGGATACGCACAAGGGTTCGATACCGTAACGAAAAAAGCGCAGCGCAATTGTGAAATTTTAAAAAAACAAATCGAAGACGAACCGAACAACGCTTATGCGATGTTTCAGTACGGCAACACCCTTTCGATTCTTGGAAAGTATGATGATGCGTATCGAGCAGTACAGCAATCGCTTACAAGTCAACAACTTTCCTCAAGTGTCAGCGCTTCTGCGTTCAATCTTATAACGGAAATGGAAATACGGAATGGACAATTTGTGCATGCGATTGACCATGCAACACAATCGCTTACACAAGCATCGAATCAAACTTTGGCGCGGTGGTTTCTCGCTGTTGCCTACACCGGATGCAAAGATTATTCGAAAGCACTTGCTGTTCTTGGAGAACTGAAACAGTTACAAAGGAAAAGGACACAGGGCACCGTTCCAGCCTTTGATGTGAATGTTGAACGATGGAAAATCTTGTATCAGCAGGGAATTTGTTTTGAAGGATTGCAAGAATATGAACATGCGGTTGAAGCATTTCTTGCTGCGTTACGGGAGGAGCCAGAATTGGAAACGGTGCTGCCGAAATTATCGAATGCACTATTCCATGCCGAACCTCATGCTGCATGGATTGATTCACTCAAAAGTGTTTTGCAAAAATATCCATCGCATCTCGAACTTACACTCTTGTTAGCGGATCAATTATGGGGGCAGCGGCGGACGCAACAAGCCTTTGATCTTTTACAGAAGTGTCAATGCGAACACGTTCAGGATCTCCGAGCGTATTCCAAAGAAATCGAATGGGCATTGACCCTCAAGGATAACGCGCGGATCACAGCAGCCTTACAGCGGGCGGAAGCATTCCATAGACAATCGTACGTTTTGTTCAAAATTGCAATCGATGGTTCATTACGGAGCGGCGATCTGATAACGACACTTTCATATTTGGAATGGATGCTTACATCCGTTCCGGAACAAATTCCCATGCAGATTTTACCAAAAATGAAATCCCTCACGACACGATTAAAGCAATTATCAGAAGCTTAAAAATAAGCGGCTTCCCCTATTAAAGATTTTCCATAACGTGCCGATATACTAAGTAGAGCAAAAAAAAGAAGCTCTAAAATAAATGGGCACGGAAGCCCGATACATAAACAATAATCTACATGGAGGTAGTTATGGCATACTCAACAGGGTCTCGAATAAACACGAATATCGCGGCGTATAATGCACTTAACGCATTAGACAACGTGAACCGGGATATGAGTGTTCACCAACTT
>DATKMP010000127.1:0-31518 GCA_035541775.1 Bacteroidota bacterium
GAAAATGATTTCGATGTTGATGTCCAGAGAATGATACTAAAGGCAATGAAATAGAAATTAGTTTTCATAGTAATAGGAAAATAGTACAGCGAATCAGTGATGGAATCAAGCTGCCTGCTGCATTTTTTTCCAGACAAAATACACCGGCACACCAAGCAGCACAATAATCAATCCCGGCCAGGTGTATTGCGGTTTAAAAATCAGCAGGTCGATCGAAATCGATAATGCAAGAACAATGTACAATATCGGAACAACCGGATACCCGAATGTTTTATATGGGCGCTCGATGCCGGGACTTTTTTTGCGAAGAATGAATACGCCCGCAATGGTGAGCACATAAAACAACAGCACGACAAAGATAACGTAATCCAGCAAATTGCCGTACGTGCCGCTGAGGCATAAAATGCTTGCCCAGATTCCCTGCACAAGCAGCGCGCCGCTGGGAACGGAGTTTTTATTCAGCGTGCCTGCCGAACGAAAAAACAAACCATCCTTCGCCATCGCAAATGTTACACGCGCACCGGCGAGAATCAATCCGTTGTTGCAGCCGAACGTAGAAATCATAATCAAACTCGCCATCAACAGCGCACCGACATCACCGAACATACTTTCCGCCGCCGCTGTGCCGACGCGGTCGTTGAGCGCGTATTGAATGCCGCGGCCAGCCGCCGTTGCCGCATGCGCATCGCCGTGGATCGGCAGAACACTCAGGTACGCAACATTCGTTAGAACATAAATGAGTGTAACGATGCCGACACCGAAAACCAGACTTAACGGAATCGTGCGCTTCGGATTTTTTACCTCGCCGGCAGTGAAGGTGATATTATTCCATGCATCGCTGGAAAATAACGAGCCGACCATAGCAACACCGAAAGCAGCAATCAGTGCAAATCCGGAAAGCGGTGACGATGATGCCGGACCGTTTTCTGACGAAGCATTCCACATCGATGAAAAATTTTGCGATGCGATGGAAGAATGGTGGAAGAAAATAATTCCGAGAAGAATGATGCCGGCAAGCGCAATAATTTTTGCGGACGTAAAAATATTTTGCACCATCTTGCCGAGTGTCAATCCGTGCATATTGATGAACGTGAGCAGCGCAATACTTGCAATGGCAATGCACTGTGCCGCACTTATATGGAATTGATGAAACGACACGAGGATCGATTGTTCGCCGAGTGCGGGAACGAACACCGCGAAAAATTTTGCAAACGCCATCGCCACGGCGGCAATTGTTCCCGATTGAATCACTAAAAACAAAGCCCAGCCGTACAAGAATCCGATAAACGGATTATATGCTTCCTTTAAATATGCGTACTGCCCGCCGACGTGCGGCATCATGCCTGCAAGCTCGCCGTAACTGAGCGCTGCAATGATCGTCATAACGCCGGTGACAATCCACGTGAGCAGCAGGTACCCGCTCGAACCGAGTGAGCGGGCAATATCCGCACTGACGATGAAGATGCCGGAACCGATCATCGAGCCGACGACGAGCATCGTGGAATCGAACAGGTTCAATTCTTTCTTTAATTCTTTGGACGGGGCATTCGTCTCCATTCAGAACTCCAAATTTGTACACATTGCGGCCTCTTCACCATAAAATAGTACGGCGAAACGAGGAGGATGTCAACAAAGCATTTTAAAAAATAATAACGAACTGCGTCTTGCAATGATCACGCCGTCTTACTGCAATCAGTAATTCCCAAACAAGATTGCTTTATCACTTCGTAATTCACAATGACGCATCAGGCGAGTGCTGTGCCGACCGCGCACTCACCGCACCGGTGTTCCGAACAATAATATTTATACAGTTGAATGACGGCTTGCTGGCGGCAAACGGATTTGTTTTCGAGGCGCTTGCGCAGCAACTGTTCGTCCATCAATCGCGTGAGTGAATTGCTTTCCGCAGCGGGAAGCGATTTGTACACGGCAAGCGCGCCCTGCCGCACGGAAGTATCTTTAAAAATGCGCGCATAGAGCAAGGCAATCGGCAGCACAGTGTTCACAGTGATTTCGCGTATGCGTGATGCCCCGAGTGCACATAACGGTTTGCCCGATGTTTCGTTGAAGGAATAGTGACGCTTCCAGAATTCTCCCGTCTCCACGGAAAATAATTGAACAAGCTGACGTTCTTTTTCTGCGGGCTTCACATTCGATTTTAGAAGTTGAATCGTCGAACGAAACACATCGCTTGTTAAAAACGCATGCAGAATCTGTGCAGCGGCGGCAAGGCGCAGTGTGGGAAAATTGGTGGGGCGTGTCGGAAAAAATTGCCAGTCCGCTTCGTGCAAAAATTCACCGCGATAGTTGGGGCGAAATTCATTCCACCGTTTCTGCAGCGAACGAACATATTCCTGCGCTTCCGGTTCTTCGAGTGTTGAAATGTTCGGCAGTAATCCCGAAGCGCCGAAAAGAAGTGCTTCCAGTGTTCCGCTGTCGGCTGTAAAATTTTTCTGATGGATCCATTCCAGCGAAATATTTTTTGCCAGCCGCGCAAACGGCTCCTGATTTTTATTGTATCCCAGCCCTTCCATCACGCCTTCGTAAAGAATCTGTTCCCAGATGTCTCTGTCGGAAACATCTTTTGGCGTAAACTCCGGCATCGGCGGCGGTATTTCATCCTGCTCGCCTTCTTCCGGAATTTTTCCGTACCACGAGAAGCGTTCAGAAAGTTTCAATTGCCGCTCACGTGCAAGCTGCTTCAGCCGTTCATCGAACCGGCGGAGTTTGATTTCCAATCGTTCGACGGAGAGCTTTTCTAACCAGCGTTCGAGCAGATCCATATCAACGCGATGGTTTTTTCCAGAACATGGAATCGATTTTGTTTTTGCCGCGCGTTCATCGAGAATGGCTTTGTGCCAGATGCTGCGGATGGATTCGCTGAGAAATTGTTCCATCACCAGTACCGGTATGCTGCGCCCGCTTTGCACCAGTGTCGGCGGCAGATTCGGTTCTGCTTCCAGCACCACATGCAAAACAACCTGATTGTATCGCGGGTCTTCCTGATGCCGGTGCTGAATCCAATCGAACACCGTACGGTGAATTTCCACATCACCCGCGTACGTTGTGCCGTTCAGTTTTATTTTTGCGTGAAGAAAATCCGGGCCGCCGCCGGTGTTCCACTCGCCGACGTTCATCACCTGCAGCGATGCGCCGTCAGCAGTTGTTAGATTCCCTTTCAGATATTGTTTGCTCCAGATGTGGCGCAAAAATCGTTCGTGAATATTCTGTGTACGGCGCTGCATGAACCCCTCCGAAAATTATTTTAGAACTTCATTCATCCTCTTTATTATTTCAGCATTTGTTTGCATGAATTCCTCAGCGCGAACCATTCCGCCTTTAGCGAACCATAAATGGTTCGACTACCATTTTCCGAATTGTCTCATCTCTTCCACCATCTTCAATGCTTCGGCGCGTGCCGCTTCGGCGAAATCTTTTCCGGAAGAAGCGTACAAAATACTTCTGCTGGCGTTGATGACGGCGAGCCGTCCTTGTTTGTTATTGCCGAATGTAATGGCAGATTTCAAATCGCCGCCTTGCTTACCGACGCCGGGAATAAGAATCGGCATGTCCGGTACAATTATTCTAATCGATTTTAATTCGGAAGGATGTGTTGCGCCAACCACAAGCCCGATGTTGTGCTGCGTGTTCCACTTCTTTGCAGTGCGAACCACTTTTTCGTACAGAGGTTTCGTTCCAATTTTCAATCGTTGAAAATCTTTCGAGCCGGGATTGGATGTGAGTGCGAGAAGAAACACACCTTGTTCCGGATTGATAATGAACGGCTCCACCGAATCGAATCCCATATACGGATTGACGGTAATGGCATCGAATCCGAAATCATCGAACAGCGAACGGGCGTAACGTTCCGCCGTGTTGCCGATGTCGCCGCGCTTCGCATCGCCGATGGTAACGACAGACTTTGGAATACATGTTACTGTTTCGTGCAATGCCGCAATGCCGCGTTCGCCCATCGCTTCGTAAAAGGCAAGATTCGGTTTGTAAGCGCATGCAAGGTCGTGCGTGGCTTCGATAATGCGCTTGTTGAATTCCAGTACAGGATTTTTTTCCGACCGCAAATGCGGCGGCAGTTTTGCTTCATCGGTATCGAGGCCGATGCAAAGCAGCGAGCGTTGCTGTGATTGGATGTGCTGAAGGCGTTCGGTAAAATTCATTTCGTTCTCGTATTGTAGTATTATTTGTTATGATGATACGGAAAAGTAGAATGAGTTTCAATCAACAGCAGCGCAGTTGTAAAAACCACGACGCAATTTTGATGGACACACCCGCAATTGAGAAAAACGAAGACGTTTTATTGGAAATTATGCTGAAAATTACAAAATGGATGTGGAATTGAAAAACGAAAAAGCAGCGTCTTTGCAAGCGACCGCGGGGAGCGCGGCAATCTCTCTTCAGTCAAGCAGTTGATTGCGGTAGAGCACACATTTGGCTATGCCATCAAATTAAAGGTTTTTCAAGGTAACAGCGCAGGAGTAAATCCTGCGGCTACCGGAAAATATTTTAACCATCCCTTAATCCCCTCCTCAATTGAGGAGGGGAAAATGCCGGAGGCATTGGCCTGCCTGCCGGTAGGCAGGGGTGGTGGACAATAAAATAATTAGTTGAGAATCAAAATAAAAAAAGCGTGAGAAAATTCCGAGCGAGCGGTACGCTTGCTTATGAATAAAAGTACATACATATTGATTTCAGGTTTAGCGTTTTATTCTGTGAGAGATTCCATAAAGATACTTTGCAAGAACAAGTGTATCGTTTCATCACAGGATGAACCGATTACAAATTTTTTTTCACTTATTTTGCGGATGGCGATTATGGTGGAAAAAGTTGTAAGAGTGGTTGATGCGGCGGTAGAAGAAATTATTTCGAAAAGTTTTTTTGCCATGACTTTTTATTTGAAGTGAGGGCATTGCCAGATCACGTAGTGATATTTAATATGAAGTTAGGTGCCACAAGATAGTTTCTGATATTCACCCCATTATAGAGTAATATATGAAAAATAAAATTATTCGCTTCAATTTTCGATTTAAAACGTCTTCTTATCAAGAGTTATTTTTTATGCCGGACAAGCAATATCTCCTTTCAATACTTATTTTATTGTATTCATCGATGTACAATATCTCCTCCTGTCAGGAAAACATACCAATAAAAGCTAGTCGATTAAAAATTGATCAAGCAAAAATAAAGTCCCTTAGTATTAGTCAGCCTCAAATTGTCTGGGAAAAGGAGTTGGCAACTCATGCCTATTCCGGTTCCTGTTTGTCAAACGACGCTGTCATCGACAATGATGGTAATTCCTATATCACAGGTAACATAACAGGACTGGGGACCGATATTGATTTTTTAACCATAAAGATCGATTCTTCCGGAAAAGTTCTTTGGACTTCTCGACATGATGGTCCCCTTCACTGGCGAGATGAAGCTACGGGTATTACCATAGACTCCATTGGCAACACCTATGTTTCTGGTCTTCAAAATGGATTAGATAATACCTTAGAATTAATAACGATCAAGATTAATACAACAGGCAACGAAGAATGGATAAAAAGCAATCAATACCATGGTTCTTTCTTTTATCAAACGAAAATAACCGTAGATAAAAATGGGAATATTAGTAGCGCTGTCCCTGATTTTTCATATACTACGGGATTATTCCGCTTGATCGTTGCCCAGTATTCTCAAAGTGGAGCGGAACGTTGGAGCCGAATTATTGACAGCTGTGCTCATCTTTCAAAAATCTTGCCGGACAACGAAAGGAATCTTTATCTAATCAGTGAATATGGTTATGCAAATTGTAATTCGATCATTATCAAACTTGATTCAACGGGCAAAGTTCTGTGGAAAAAACCTGTACAACCAATGATTTATGATGCAATGATTGACAATAGGGGAAGTCTTGTTGTCACCGGTGGATCGACGCGAGATTTTAATTCATGTTTTTTTATCGGTAAAGTGGATCAAAAAGGCAACTTTGCCTGGCAAGATCAAGACACACTTTTTAAAGCAACTTCTGGTCGCGCAATAACTGAAAATTGTCATAACGAATATTGTGTATCAGCCATAATGGTATATGGCGGATCAGACATCATTATTTACCAGTATGATTCAATTGGCCATCGGAATTGGTCGTATACATATAATAGTGCTTCGACAGATATATCAACAACGACACATATCTCAGTATCAAAAAACGACGATATTTTTGTAGGATCAGTTACTTGGTATAACTATCTTCTTATCAGACTTTCAGAATATGGCTCCTTTATGGGGTCAACCACGACAACAGGAGGAACATTTCTCGCCGGAAAGTTTAGTAATAAGGATCGCTATTATGCGGCAGGTAATTACAATAATGCAACTTCGTCCAATCAAAGCTCTGGATTTTCTTCTTCCCTTTTTTCCCCTGATGGGAATATAGAATGGTCAAAAATATATCATGATTCTACAAATTCCTTAGATAATGCGATAGATATGATATATGACCCGTCAGGATATCTATATATTTGCGGAACATCCGCAATCACGAGCACAGAAAAAAGACTTGCTTTATGGAAAATGGATAAAAATGGCACCATCATTTGGTACACCTCTGTAGGTGATACGTCAAACGCTGTTTACGAATGCAGAGGGATGCAAAGAGATCCATCGGGTAATATTGTCCTTGTTAGTGATTACCAAACCCAACAACATACTCAAACCTTTTTTGTGACAAAGATTGATACCATGGGTACTGTTCTATGGTCAAAACCGTTTAGATCTTATACTAATGAATATAAAACCATGCCATCCATATTTGCTATTGATTCTACAGAGAATATATATATCGTGGACTATTATTATTGTCTGACCAAAATTAACCCTGCAGGTGAGATCATCTGGTCCCGACAATGTACAAAAACGAATACTGATTATGATTATCCCAAGTGCGTTCGTTTAGGTAAAGACGGCGGTATATATGTCGCAGGGAGTAACCTTGGGGATGATGGTCATTTAGACTTTCTTCTTCTCCGCTATGATTCTTCGGGAACTCAGACATGGAATAAGAGATACATCGAGATGAACAATAAAGAAGAAACTATGGCAGCGATGATACAAGATGATTCTTCGAATTCTTATTGCATTGGATCAGCTGAGGGAGGCAGGGGTACATGGTCATATCCACAGGATTTCTTGATCACAAAAAATGATCTCTCTGGAAATATGAATTGGTCCTCACGAATAGATACTACATTCGGTGATCAGTTAACCAATGCATGCTTTGATAATAAAGGCAATTTTATCGCAATTGGCAGAACTATGACTGAAGGGAGTCCATCTGATTTTGCAGTTCTCAAATATACTCCAGATGGTAATCTTATTTGGATCTCCGCTCCATTAAATTTTCCGAGCGTCTATGACGATGAAGCGACGCATGTTTGTTGCGATAAGTCAAACAACATATATGTTTTGGGGTACAGTAATGCCACCGGATGTCTCGAAATTGTTCAATATTCTCCTGAAGGAACTATTCAGTGGAATGCGCAATATGTAGGTTCTTATTACGGTTCAGATCAACCTTCTGCCTTTACAATTGATAAGGATAACAATTTATTTATACTGGAAACAAATCTCACTCCTGCCGATCTTGCATCTGACCCAAGTTCCACTATTCAGATCATAAAAATTAATACCGGAATTGTTTCCAGTATTAAAGGATATCAACATGAAATCCCATCAAGGTTGTCGTTGTCTTGCTGGCCCAACCCATTTAATCCGACGACAAATATTTCCTATTTTTTACCAGAACAGACAAAGGTACACATTACGGTATATAATCTCTTAGGACAAGAAGTAGTTCAATTAGTTAATGAATACCAGCAAGCAGGTCAGCATATGATAAAATGGTCAACGAGCGGCCATTATGCTAGTGGTGTATATTTTTGCAGAATTAAAACTGACCGAGAATCCAAGGTCGAAAAGATGTTTTTAATAAAATAATGTCCTCTCTTTGTAAAGTAGTATTGAATCAGTCGCTTAAACTGGCAGCCGGGGGCATGGAAATGCTCTTGTATAAAATGCAATGCAAATGGAAGAGCAGAAAAATATTATCAACGGCGCAAGACAAAAGCAAACCATCAAGCATAAACATAAATAAAAGGGTGATATTATGAGATATAAAATTCTTTCAATCATTTATGTGATTTCATTGGTATTGATTTCTTCCGTATCGGCACAAGATAAAGAACCGAAAGAGTCTGGTCAACCTTCTGAAAAATGGTGGCTTAGTGCAGGCATAGGCGGGAGCCATTTTGGACCTTGTTTCTATAGCAGTGTTACGTACAGCAGGAACAATAATCTATTCACGGCAAGATATTTCCAATCAGATGAATTTAATTTTAATGTGGAAGGTAAGTACGACCAACCGGAGTTGACATATAAAGAGTTTGGATTCCTTTATTGAAAGTCTTCTGTCAGGGAACGTGGTTCAGTAAGTCTCTCTGCCGGTATTGCTTATGTACACGGCACTGATCGCGGAGATCGTGTTGCGGGCCGTCAATTTGAATCTATCAATATTTCCACACTGGGCATTCCCTTTGAAGCAAAATTCCGATTGAATATTCTTGGCTCCATAGGAATCGGCGGATCATGGTTTGGAAATATAAATTCGACCAAATCCTACACCGGAGCAATGTTTGAAATATCGGCTGGATTCTTATAAGGATTCAACGGATGCCTGCTATTGTTCGCAACGCATGAACAAGCAAAAAAATTGATGCAAGAAATGGAAGCGACGTCTCGTGACGTCGCCTCCGAAATTAAATTTGAAAATACGGAAGCGGAGCTTCCGACAATAATATTATTTAGCTTCTGCCACGCGAAGAACTGGGTCTCATTCCGCTTATAAGCTCGTTCGCTTTGAGCTTCGATAGACTTCTTCAGTTCTTCTTGAGTCTCGTCTTCTTTCAATCTATTATTTTATTACATTTAATCTAATGGAGCTTCCGACAACAACACTCCCAACCAGGTTCGCCTGCCAGCAGGCAGGGTTTGGGAGCGAGAAGAATGAATCACTTGATAGTGTGATACAAGATAGAATGAGGCATTGGTGCAATTGGCACAAGCAATGGTATCATGCCTGGTGAAAAAAATGTTCAATGAATGATAAGTTTAAAAAAGGAATTTGGAAATGCATTGTTTCAATCGTGGCTTCTTGATACTCAGCGCTTATTGTCTCATTTTCTCGACAGCAGGTGCACAGGTTTCATCCGATATTCGGTATAATCAAATAGGGTTTTATCCTTCCATGCAAAAAATTGCAGTTGTTCGTAATGCTTCGAATACGCCATTCTACATCGTTACCCCGTCCCAATCTGATACGCTTGTCAAAGGAATGCTTACAACCGCGCAGACGTACTCATCCTCCGGTGAATCGGTGAGTATAGCAGATTTCTCGGATCTAAAGACTCCCGGGACGTATCAACTCTTCGTGCCTGGCGTTGGATCTACAATTCCATTTGTCGTGGAGCCGCGTGTGCATTTAAATCTTGCCATAGGAGCTTTGAAAGGATATTATTACCAGCGTGCATCAACTCCAATTTTACCGGCGTATGGCGGCATTTGGGCGCGTGCAAACGGACACCCAGATACGACAGTGCTGGTTCATCCATCGGCTGCTACAACGCAACGTGTATCCGGCACCATCATCTCATGCCCGCGAGGGTGGTACGATGCAGGTGATTATAATAAGTATGTTGTTAACTCCGGCATATCGACCTACACGATTCTTTCGACATACGAATGGTTCCCGGAATTCTGCGATCAGTTAACGACCAATATCCCGGAGAGCGGCAATGGAATTCCTGATATTTTGAATGAAGCATTATGGAATGTCCGCTGGCTCATGACGATGCAAGATCCTAACGATGGAGGTGTGTACCACAAATGTACTGATGCGAACTTTGACGCATTCGAAATGCCCTGGTATGATACTCAAACGCGCTATGTTGTTCAAAAGTCCACGGCTTCTACGCTGGATTTTGCAGCGGTAATGGCACAAGCGGCACGGGTCACGGCAAAATTTTCTTCTGCGCTACCCGGTTTTTCAGATTCATGCAAACAAGCTGCCCTCAGTGCGTGGAAGTGGGCACGACAAAATCCGGCTGTGTATTTTAATCAATCACAAATGAATGCACAGTTTTCGCCGGCCATCAATACGGGGGAATATGGCGACGGTGATGTAACAGACGAATTTGCATGGGCAGCTGCAGAACTATTTGTCACTACGGCGCAGGATTCGTTTCTCACTGTCGCCAATCCGCTTTCAGGTTCCGTCGATATTCCGGCATGGGCGAATGTGCGTGTACTCGGGATGAATACATTTGCGAAGTATTCCAAGACGATCGCCGCAAAGGTTGATACCAATTCCGTGCGATCAAGCTTAGTGGGGTGGACCAGTTGGCTCACATCACTTATTTCCTCGTCGCCATATCAAACGGTCATGGGTGCACAATCATGGATGTTCAGCTGGGGAAGTAATTCTGTCGCGGCAAATCAGGGAATGGAGCTGCTTATAGCATTTCGCTTGACACAGGATAGTAGTTACTTGCGAGCGGCTCTTGGCAACCTGGATTACCTGCTTGGAAGGAATGCGACAACTTATTGCTTTGTCACTGGTTTCGGAAATCAATCACCGCAGCATATCCATCACCGTATTTCCGCATCAGATGGTATTGCGGCTCCGATTCCCGGATTATTGGCCGGTGGCCCTAATCAAGGCAGAGACGATGGAGTTACAACCTATCCGTCAACGCTGCCTGCATTATCATATACGGATGATCAAAATTCGTATGCTTCCAATGAAATTGCGATCAATTGGAACGCGCCATTGGTTTTTCTTGCTATTGGTTTGGAGGCCATTCTATCACCCAATGGTTTGCCAACATCCACGACACAAGTGAATCCACCAAAAGAAGTGCCTCAGGGTTTCGCCCTTTACCAAAATTTTCCCAATCCGTTCAATCCGTCAACGGTTATTCGTTATTCGTTACCGGTTACGAATTATGCGCTCTTAAAAGTATACGACATTCTTGGAAGAGAAATAGCGACGTTAGTGAACGAACGGCAAACGGCAGGAGTGCATCAAGTAGTTTTTAATGCATCGAAATTTGCAAGCGGTGTGTATTTTTATCAATTACAATGTGGAGCAACATGTGTTACTAAAAAATTGGTATTGATGAAATAACCATGAACAACGATGCAGACATTATTTTTCCACTATTTATATTTTCCCAGCCACTGCAACAGGCGTGAGGATGAATCCATTTCGTTTAAATTTTTTAAACCCCATCTCCCCTTTGATGAAGGGGAGAAAAAATCGGAAGAGACCGGAAGCGAGAAGAAAATGATAGAAATATAAATCAAGATGGGAAAAAGTACAACGATCACCATCAAGTTGCCGGTGAAGAAATAATTGTATAAGAATTTTTACACACCGACACTATTGTGAAATTCATTCGACCTAAAGCCGCCTTCCTTCGATCATAAATAGTCATCGATCAATTTTTGTATCTGAGCACCATCTCATTTTAATTTTCAAGTTGCGATATAAATGAATGAGGTTTATTTCATATTCAACTTGAAGAGAAATAAATCTAAATAAAAACATCTGGCGAATATCGGACAACAAAAAATACTTCCATCGGAAAAACACTTTAAATTCCAACAAAATCTTTTGGCATGGAACTTGTATCGGGTGTGGCGATGCTATTCTTTATTTTTTATTTGCATCGGAATCAAATGTACGCGTAACTCATTGCGCTCACTATAAAATAGGAGATCAACCATGGCTGGGAAAATAAAAATCGCAATTAATAAAATTATTGAAGACCGATCGAAAGGCAATGCGACGCTTGCGACGACGACAAGGACCAAAATGTTATTAAAAGGGATTGATGTCAACAGTTACAATGAACATTCGCCTGATGATCCGGCTATTTTGAAGAAGGTGAAAGAAGTAGCGGACGAACTCGGCATTAATATTCTTATTTAGTTTTAATTATAGGAGATCATTTTCATGAGTATCAAAGTTTCATATTCTACCCAAAAAGAAATCGTTCGAGCTGCACACGACCTTAAAAGCCAGTTCGGGACATTAAATCCCGCACTCGTTATTTTCTTTGCATCAACAGCATTTGACCCTGCCTCCATCAGCAAAGTTATGCACGACACGTTTTCTCCGGCTACCGTATTCGGATGCTCAACCTCGGGGGAACTTGTCAGCGGTGCCATGCTTAAAAATTCCATTGTTGCCATGGCATTCGATGCGGCCAGCGTAAAAAGCACTCACATCGAAATACTTCAAAACGTAAAAACTGAAAAAAATATACGGCCGAAAATTAAAACGATGCTCGGCGCATTTGAAAAATATGCGAAGTGCCCGGCGCTGGAAATTGATGTCAATAAATATCTCGGTCTCATTCTGATAGACGGCTTATCGTTGTCGGAAGAACGCATTATGGACGCCGTGGGTGATCTGACGAATGTAACGTTTATCGGCGGTTCGGCCGGAGACGATTTAAAATTTTCTGCAACATATATCTATGCCCAAGGCCGCGTGTATACTGACGCAGCTCTTTTTGCTCTTCTTGAACCCGCCAATGGCTTCGATATTATCAAAACGCAAAGTTTTCAACAAACGGGGAAAACACTTGTTGCAACTAAAGTCGATGAAGCGACCCGTACGGTAATGGAATTCGATGGACAACCTGCTGCAAAGAGGTATGCGGAAGTGTTGGGAACGACGGTTGCCGATGTATCGAAACTTTTTATGAAACATCCGCTGGGTCTTATGGTGAATGGAGAACCATTTGTGCGGAGTCCACAGCGCATCGACCATGGAAATGTCGTGTTTTATTGCAATATCAAAGAAGGAATGGCGTTATCCCTGCTAAACTCGACCGACATTATCGCGGATACAAAAAAATCGATTGAAGCAAAACAACAAACTGCAGGTACAATTTCCGGAATCATCAATTTTCATTGCATTCTTCGAACGCTGGATTTGGAACAGCAGGGCGCAACGGATCAGTACGGAAAAGTATTTGCGAATATACCTTCAATCGGTTTTAGTACGTACGGAGAAGAATATATCGGCCATATCAATCAAACATCTACGATGGTAGTGTTCAAGTAATCGTACCGACAGAGGATGCTCTCTTTTGAGACAATAAAAGAGAGCATCAATTAATTCTATTCTTCACATCAAAAAATAATCGTAGAAAATAATTTAGTGTTTGTGGCTTATCATTTTGCATCCAATCGTTTTGCGCTGGGAAAACTCATTTGGAAGCTTCGGAGTGATTATTCTTTCCTATATTCCGCCGATTCAACGCAACGAGTTAACCGGATTGATTGTTGAACGCATGATCGTTCTCCTGATTCGATCCGCTTTGCCAATGCCATGTTCCCGAAGCCGTTGCAACTATGCGGACAATAAATTTGTTTCCGCCGCCCCAGAATCCATAAATGAGCTTTGAAAAATTTGGACCCTGAAATTCCACCAGGCATGTAACATCGGTATAAGAGTTTGATGTTCTTGCGATACAGTGAGCGTCACTTCTCCCATGGATGAATTTGCTGGGAACTTTTGGCAATCGCACAAGAAGATAACAGGATAAGAGCGAGAAATATTTTTTGAAATTTCATATTCATCAATAAAATATTCATTATTTTATTCCTCACGGATACAAAAATAATTGCTGAAGTCAAAGAGCGAATGCCATCATCGAGCGACGTACATTTTTGAAAATCTAAAAATACCAAAACCAAGATCGACCAACCATAACCCAGCGAGGTACACTATGAACGAAATTGTTGCAAGCAGTTTTGCCGAAGGATTGGTTTCACAACAACCGGCAGTCGAATATGCGGATAAGCTTATGTTGTACGGACAATTTGTCGGCGATTGGGTTGCCGAGACGGTAGAATATCCCGATGATGGAGACATCAAACATTCGCAGTGGGATATTCGATTTGCATGGGTTCTCGAAGGCCGGGCAATTCAAGACCTCTGGATTACTCCTGTGCGCAATGAAAAACATATCGGCTGGTCTGAACCGGGCAATCGGTACAGCACGACGATGCGCATTTACGATCCGAAGATAGATGCATGGCATATTCTCTGGATCAATCCGCCGGGCGGAATCGTTGTGCGTCAGATCGGACGGAAAGTTGGAAACGACATCGTTCAAGTCGGCGAGATCGATGCGAAGGGATTTCAATCCCGCTGGGTGTACCGCGATATTACGCCGAATAGTTTCCGCTGGTGCAATGAACGCACGATTGATCAAGGAATTACATGGAAGTTGATGCAGGAGATGAAAGCGAAAAGAGTGTAAAATATTTTATATATCTATGGAATCATTTTCTACATTTATAGAGGTGTTTATGACACCATCAAAAAATTTATCAGTCTCGCCGGTATGATGGAAGGAAAAAATTAAATGAACAAAATTACGACACTTGTTACTGTACTATTTTGTCTAGGATGCTGTTTCTTTATTGCATGCGAATCCTCGCAATATGCCACGGTGACCACGACCAAATTAGAAGACAATATGTGGGTGCTGGAAGGTTCCGATCACACCGATATGTTTTTGGTGGAAGGAAAAGAGAAAGCGTTATTAATCGATACCGGTACAAAAGTAAAAGGCCTTGATATGATTGTCAGTCACCTTACATCAAAACCGGTGATGGTCGTTATTACGCATGCACACGATGATCATGCCGGCAACATCAATTATTTTCCGGAAATATGGATGCATGCTGCTGATACGGTGATCTTGAAAAAAGGGTACACGGGCAAAATTCATTTTGTGAACGACGGAGATGTTTTTGATCTGGGCGGAACGCAAATCGAAGTGCGACACATGCCGGCACACACACCGGGTTCGATTGTGCTGATTGATCGTAAAGCCGGAAACTGCTACTCAGGCGATGCGTTCGGTTCCAACGATGTGTGGCTGCAACTGAAACCGCTTGCTCCGATGCAGATGTACGTCAACTCATGCCGCAAGATGGAAGCGTTGATGGACAGCGGTATCACCAAAATTTACTGCGGCCATTACTATTATGTCAAAAAACCGTTCGATAAATTTTATATAACATCGATGCGAGAGTTGGCTGAATCGTTGATCAACGGTACCGCGCCCGAAGCAAAACCGTACCATGCAAAAGTGGGCTGTCCGAATCCGATGTATGTCACCAAAGGTCCGGCAACGATTGTGTTCGATCCGGATTATCTCAACAAAAAGAAAGAATAAGGCCTTACGAACGGAAGATTCTGTAGCACAAGAAAGATGAAAAACATCATATTCTTTGTCGCCGATTCTTCCTGCTTTGCATTTGCGGTATTCCCTCTTTTATTTTTTCTTGGGTTCAATACTCCGACGCCTGCGTCGTCATTCCCGCGAAACCGGGAATCCAGTGTAAGAGACTCCCGCGTACGCGGGAGTGACACGATACCCCACTGCTTGCGGCGGGGAGATTTATTCCAATTGCCCCATTGTTTCGCGGGGGCGAATAACGCGGACGCGCTCGCCGTTCACTAAAATTTCTGCGGGGCGCAAGCGCCCGTTGTAGTTGGAAGAAAGCACAAAGCCGTAAGCGCCCGCAGTAAGAATCGCAAGGTTATCGCCTGCAGCAACATTGGGAAGTTCACGGTCCTGCGCAAAGAAATCTGTCGATTCGCATATTGGGCCGACGACATCTACTTTTTGATGTTCATAGGTCTTGAGCACGAGAGGGACAATTTGGTGATGGGCATGGTATATGCTCGGACGCAGAAGATCGTTCATGCCGCCATCGACAATAATAAATTTTTTCACGCCGTTGTCTTTCACATACACAACGCGTGTCAACAAGACTCCTGCATCGGCAACTAACGAACGCCCGGGCTCCATCCATATTGAACAGCCCGTCGTTTGCAGCAGAGGAAGAACCGCGTTCAACACATCGGATGGCTGCGGCATATTGTCGTGCGACGGGTCTTCGACAGGCAGCGCTTCATGCCGGAGGGCATTAAAGTACGGAACACCGATGCCTCCGCCAAAATCGATATGTGTTAGGTGAATACCCGCTTCGCGCAATTGTCCGATGAGCGACACGACAAATCGAGCGGTATCGGTAAACGGCTCGGTCTTGGTGATCTGCGAGCCGATGTGGGTGTGAATGCCGATGACATCGAGTGAAGGAAGTGTTGCGGCGTATCGGTACACTTCGAGCGCTTGCGGTGCCGCGATGCCGAACTTGGTGGTTTGCAACCCCGTAGTGATATATGGATGGCTTTGTGCATCGATATCCGGATTGATGCGCAGGGAAATTTTTGCTCGCTTGCCGAGCCGCAGCGCAATGCGCGAGATGGCTTGCAATTCCGGCACCGATTCGACATTGAACGAAAAAATATTTTGCTGCAATGCGTATTCAATTTCGTCATCGCGTTTGCCGACTCCTGCAAACACAATTTTGTTCGGGAGAAATCCAGCTTTCAACGCAAGATGTAATTCACCGATAGAGACGATGTCTGCGCCCGTGCCTGCATCTGCCAGTAATTTTAAGATGGCATGGTTGGCGTTTGCTTTCAGCGCATAACACACCAAGTGCTCTGTACCGTTCAATGCGGCATCCATGGCATGAAGATTTTCGATGATCTGATTTTTGCTGTACACGTACAACGGCGTTCCATATTCTTCCGCGAGATCGCTCAACAAAACATCTTCACAAAACAGCGCATTTTCTTTATACTCAAAATACTTCATCGGCATAACGGCATCAATTCCTTTTTCTTCATCCAAGTTATTTGAGAAATAATTGAAGAAGCAAATTATACGGGATATGGAAGAACAACACCACAGACCAAAGCGCGTTGCGGACGGGATCGAACCGCATCAACACAAGAACGATGAGGACTCCGAAAAATCCGATGCGCTGGTAATTCTCGCGCCAATGGTCCGGTAACATGGCAGAAAGGACGTGCGAGCCATCTAACGGTGGAATAGGAATGAGATTGAAAATAGCAAGGACGATGTTTAGCGTAATACCGGCGGAACACATTTTGATGACAAAGGAGACCAATGCTTGTTGAAAATCCCCCTGCAAGGATTCGATGGGTGCCACGAACCGGACCGTGAAAATATAACACATCGTACATACGCCTGCAATGATGAAATTTGAAACCGGACCGGCGACGGAAACGAAAATATCATCGCGGCGAAAATTACGAAAGTTGCGCGGGTCGATTGGTACCGGCTTCGCCCAAGCAATAAAAACCGAACCGACAGAAAGATACGAAAGCAGCGGAATTAAAATTGAGCCAATGGGATCGATGTGCGGAAGGGGATTCAATGTCAGGCGTCCCATCTCGCGCGCTGTTGTATCTCCCAGACGCAGCGCCACCCAGCCATGCGCAACTTCATGCACCACGATGGAGAAAAGAAGAACCGGTAAGATATAAAGATGTTCCACATTGTCCTTTCAGAAACACTACGTCCCGCCGATCAGCAGGACGTGGATAAAAATTTTTGCTGTATATAGGTACCAAAAATTCTCTGCGAATTCAAGGAAAGATTAGCGTGAAGCGTTGCTTCTGTATAACTGTTTTTCTATATTCAAATGAACAAATGATGAGTTATGTTTAAACCGAACGATTAACCGAGGTAGCTAATGAAATCCCGTTTCCTCGCCGTACTTGCCGGCATTTTCATGCTGGCGTGGGTTGCAAACGCGCAGAATCCTTCTGTGCAATTAAAGATAACAGAAAAATCCGGATTTCTCGGAATGGGCGGTCCGCGAATTATGAATTTTGAATTATCCAATCAAAATCATGAACAGCCGCTCACCAGTACCAATGTTCATAGCGGGCCTTATTTGTACTTTCTCGTTGCTCCGGTGGGGGATTGGCTCTTAGACACGGATTTTGTCAACGAAAGTCTTTCGAAAGTCGTCATCTATCAGAACCAACAAAAAATTCCCATTGCATGGAAAAGCGAATTGATTGTCGCAGGCAATAATTCTATTCTTCTTGGATTTGGAAAAACGGTACGGCTCGATCAATCCTTTGTCTTTCAATGCCCCCTTGGCGAAACAACGAGCCAAATAGAAATGAAACTGCCGCAAGAATATTGGCCCGGGTACGAGCAAGTGGTATCGCTATGCCAGCAGGCAGATTCCGCATTCACGTTGAAGCAATATAAAACGGGGATCACAAAATATGAACAAGTGCTCGGAACAGAAGCGTATCAAATTTTCCCGCAGTATCGTGAAGTTAAAAGTAAGCGCACGCAATGTTACGATGGGTATTACAACGAATCGTGGGCAAATTTTCAAGCAGTGGTGGCAAATGCACAATATGATTTGAAACAAAAAATTGCCCACATCGATGAAATTATTCCTGCCTTCAAGTTCGTTATCGATTCGCTACCGCGCGCGGCATGGAGCATCGGTTCGCTGGATCCGGCAGTGGCGCCTATTATTGAACACAGCAATACGGCGATGGCACAAGTTTCGAGCACTCGTGATTCATTGCAACATGCCTTAGACGATCAAAACATTCATTGGATCATCGACGGGTCATCGACAGGAAAGAATGGTTATTTATTTTCGTATATGATTGAGACGCTCGCGTCGGCATTTTCATCGCTCAATTTTTCCGATACCACGGCAGCAACATTGAATATGAAAATTTCAGACGATCTTCAAGCGCGATTGGCGAAATACAATCTTGTCGAATCCTACACAACCTTTCTTCGCATTTGCAACGAACGCTTTCAATCCCATGTTCCGATTTTCCCCATCGACTTCCTGCCGAATTTAAAACGCGATTCGATTTCATTCCCGCTGCCGTATTACGATATGCTGAAAGCGGTGAACGACTATTACTATAATAACATGGCAAGCGCAAAAGAAGAAATTCTTAAAGTGTTTCGAACGTGCTATGATGCGGAATTAAATCTTCGCTTTGATTTGTTGCGCCAGACGATAGTGAATCATGAACAAGGTGTTTCACCGGACGTTCTCAAGATGTTGGATGAGGCATCGCAGCTTGAAGCAAAACGCGATGTTGCCGGTACGTTAGATAAATATCGGCAGATTACGTTGGTTGCTCCAAATTTTGCGTACGGGTTTTATGCGCTGGGAAAATTTTATCTTCGTACCAGCGACCAAATTCGCGCAACGTATTCCTTCCAGCGCGCGTACCAGCTCGATACGCTGTTTTTAACTGCGTACCGCGAGTGTTACATGCAATACCTCAAGCAAGGAAATTATAAAGAAATGATCAACGTCTTGGCGACGGCCCTCGCGAAAGGCAATGATTATTGGGAAATCAATTATAATCTTGGTGTCGCATATCAGGGCGATGCCGACCCGGCGCGAGCCATTCAATCGTTTGAACATGCGCTTCAGTTGAATCCGCGGAGTTATACGACCAACATCCAGCTTGGCTTGGTGCATCAAAGCGTAAAGAATTATCAAAAAGCACGCGAGTATTTCAACAACGCCATCGGACTGAATCCGACACGGAATGAAGCGGTCGATTATCTCACCAAGCTCAACGATTTGCAGCGGCAGGGGAAATAACTTCGCTGTTTTCACCGTTTTTCTGGGTCGATGTGTGATCGATAAACCGTCTCCGGTTTATCCGCCTTCTTTGAAGCGGCCTCTTTTTGCTTTTCTATCAATCCGTTCTTATATTCTAAGACCCAATTGCTGGCAACGATAAACAAAAAAAATCCGGCTGTTGGGTTTTTTTTCACAAGGTGCATGGAGTTCCGCAAAACGGAAACTCGCCTTGTTGCCTTGGGCACGTGGCGAAATTGGCAGACGCGCTAGCCTTAGGAGCTAGTAGAGCAATCTGTGTGGGTTCAAGTCCCTCCGTGCCCACGAATGGTTGCAGAAAAATTTGTTTCTGCAAAAGATATACAAATAAAAAGGAATCATGGAAGTGGAAGTTACAGTCAACTCGTTAAGCGATGTCTCGCGCGAAGTGGAAATTACCGCAACGGCAGCAGATCTCGTGCCGCATTTTGAAAAAGCATATCTGGAGCAGCGCAAGAAAATCGATATTCGCGGATTCCGGAAAGGAAAAGCGCCGCTCGATCTCATTAAAAAATTATACGGCGATCTCATCGAGCACGAAGCGTTGAACGACATTGCATCGGAGTTGTATCGCCAGGCAATTAAAGAAAAAGATTTGAAACCCGTTGGCGATCCGACGCTGGTGGATATGGATTACAAACCCGGCGAACAATTTCGATTCAAAATCAAATACGATGTCCGTCCGGTCATCCAATTAAAAAATTATAAGGGCATCGAAGTCGAAAAACCGATTCATACCGTGACAGATCAAGAAGTCGCCAATGAACTCCTTCGTTTGCGCCGTACCAACGCAACGTTCGAAGAAGTTGAAAAAGTAACGAACGAAGAGCACGTGGTGACAGCCGATTTGCAAGAGATTGATGACCACGGCATGCCGGCCGCTGGAAAGAAAAATGAAGGCGTACGGTTTTATCTTGCCGACGAACAATTGGAACAGCCGTTCAAAGATGCCTTGCGCGCAGCAGAACGGGGCGGCATCTACCCTGTCGAGTTTGAACATCAACACGGCGAGCACAGCCATAAAGTAACAACGCAAGTCACCGTTAAGAAAATTGAGAGCGTCGTTCTTCCAGCACTGGACGATGCCTTTGTCATGAAAGTCACGAAAGACCAATTCAAAACGGTCGATGCGTTTCGTGCAAACATCAAGGCAGAATTAATTTCGTATTGGAAATCGCAATCGGAACATCAGGTGGTGAATGCCGTCACAGCGGAAATTCTTAAACGGCATGAGTTTCAAGTTCCTGAATCGATGGTTCACAATGTGCTGGATGGGTTGCGGGAAGAATTACAAAATGAACAGCCCAATCGCAAACTGCCGGATGATTTTGATGTCGAAAAATTTAACGAACGAAATCGCGAATATGCAACCTATCAAGCAAAATGGGCATTGCTCCGCGAAGAATTGTTGAAGGCAGAAAACATTACGGTCAGCGACGATGACCTTGCAGCATTAGCGGAAGAAGAAGCCGAACGCATCAAAATTCCCAAAGACCGCCTTATCAGTTATTATAAATCCTCGGAACAAATTAAGGAACGATTGATCGGCGATAAATTGTTGAAGGTGTTGGTGGATTCGGCAAGAATCAAAGAAGTGCCGGAAAAAATTTAACGCAGTATATGGAATGAGGATGATATGTCATCGTTTGAAATTTATAATCAACTCGTGCCGATCGTTGTCGAGCAAACAGGGCGCGGCGAACGTTCGTTCGATATTTTTTCCCGTCTGTTAAAAGAACGCATTGTCTTTCTGGGCACAGCCGTGGATGATACCGTCGCAAGCCTGATTGTGGCGCAATTATTATTTTTGGAATCGGAAGACCCCGATAAAGATATTCACCTGTATATCAACAGTCCGGGTGGCAGTGTGAGCGCGGGACTTGCCATTTACGATACCATGCAGTATATTCGTCCTGACGTTTCCACCATGTGTATCGGCATGGCGGCAAGTATGGCAGCAGTATTGCTGGCCGGCGGCGCAAAAGGAAAGCGCTTTGTTCTGCCGAACTCGCGGATTATGATTCATCAGCCGTGGGGCGGCGTGCAAGGAACGGCATCGGATATTAGTATACAGGCAGAAGAAATATTGAAGACGAAAAACAAAATCAACGAAATTCTTTCGCTTCATACAGGGCGCACGCTGGAAGAGATCGCGAAAGACACCGACCGCGATTATTATCTTGCAGCGGACGACGCAAAGAATTACGGATTGATCGACAATATTCTTGCCAAGCGTGTCGTGGAACCGAAAAAAGAAAAATAATGCGATAACCAGCAAGCTGAAAGAACACTAAAGGACGAAGAATGACTCAGAAACCCACACGGCCCGGCGAAAAAATTGCGTGCTCATTTTGCGGGCGCACGCCGGAAGAAGTCAACAGTATTATTGCTGGGCCGGATGTCTATATTTGCGATTTGTGCGTTGCAAGTTCCGTCGATATCATCAAGAACAATATGGCGGCAATCAATGCGCGGCGCTACGGCATCAAGCGGTCGTTGACACCGACCGATATTAAAAAAGCCCTTGATGAATATGTGATCGGGCAGGATGCGGCAAAACGCACGCTCGCCGTTGCCGTGTACAATCACTACAAGCGCATTGATTCAAATGATTCCATGCCGAACCTTGACGATGTTGAAATCGAAAAGAGCAATATTTTACTCATCGGCCCGACGGGGACCGGCAAAACACTCTTGGCGCAAACGCTTGCGCGTATTCTCGATGTTCCGTTTGCCATTGCCGACGCAACAACCTTGACCGAAGCCGGTTATGTCGGCGATGATGTGGAAACGATTCTTGTTTATTTATTGCAGAATGCCGATTACAATGTTGAGAAAGCCGAACGCGGCATTGTCTATATCGATGAAATCGATAAGATTGCGCGCAAAGGCGACAGTGCATCGATCACACGCGATGTGTCCGGCGAAGGTGTGCAGCAGGCGCTGCTGAAAATTTTAGAAGGGACCACGGCAGGCGTTCCTCCGAAAGGCGGACGTAAGCATCCCGAACAGAGTCTCATCAACATCAACACCAAAAATATTTTATTTATTTGCGGCGGCGCGTTCGATGGATTGGATCGCATTATCGAACGCCGTGTCAGTCAAAATCCTGTCGGCTTCGGAGCAGAGGTGCGCGGCAAGAAAAGTAAAGCGCGCGAAAAACTTCTCACGCAGGTAGAGCCGGATGATTTGTTAAAGTACGGATTGATCCCGGAATTTGTCGGACGTCTGCCGGTGATTTCAACACTCGAACCGCTGGATGAAGCGGCGCTGTTGAATATTCTTTCCCAGCCGCGCAACGCGTTGGTGAAACAATATCAAAAATTATTAGCGCTCGAAGGCGTGGAATTGGAATTTGAAGAGAACGCGCTGAAGTCCGTCGTCGATAAGGCGATGGAACGCGGCACCGGCGCTCGCGCCCTGCGTTCGATTATCGAAGCGGTGATGCTGGATATTATGTATCACATCCCATCTCGTCATAATGTTTCCAAGTGTATCGTTACCCGCGACAGCATTATGAAATCCAAAGAGCCGATTTATCTCTACGAAGAGCGAAAATCGGCATAAGAGAAAAATAAATTTCCATCAAACGAACAAAGCCCGTGCAATGTTGTTGCATGGGCTTTGATGTTTGGGTGCTGATGAAATTTCTATCGCGGGTTTTCCGCTTTCGTAATTTTGATATCCTGCAGCTCCGGCGCTTTCACTTTGAGCTCCAAACGGAATCCCGACAATGTCCCCATTGGATACCATGTGAACTTCATTTGCCAGCAATGAAGATCGCGCGAGACATCGACATTGGAAATATATTTTTGATGATTCACAAAGTCGTACCAACCGGTGGAAGAAATTTGCCACTTCGGCGTAAGATTAAACGATGCGCTGATGTTCGCCGACGAGGACCGCGTGACGATGCTCGGATTATCCTGCGATTGTGAAAACGAATAGCTGATGCTGACGTTCCACGGAATGCTGAAATCGGCATCTTCTCTGTCGTACAACGAATAATATGTTTTGCGCTGTTGTGTCAATTGATCGAATTGATTGCCGGATGCTTTGGCTTGTTCTTCTTGAACACTTTCAGGGGCGTTTGTGGCGGCAGGTTGTTTCTTTTCGCCTCGGAGCGATGTCGAAACGGCAAAATTGAATGATGTCAGGTCGGCAAGCTTATGCGAAACATCCCAGACATACTTGTTCACGCGAACGCCGGCAGCAGGGTCATAATAATACGGATTGTAATTCAATCCGCCGCTGAGATTGAATTGTCCGACCGCCGTCCGGTAGGTAATGGCAATGGGTTTTAAGTTCATCGAGTCGGCGACAAAATCGTAACTGGTGCTGAGGCCGACATCCATCAGCTGCAATTTGTTTTCAGTCGTCGAAGTATCGTGCGCTTTATATTTCATTTCGAAATTATTTCCCAAACTAAACGCGCCGAGCAATGAATATTTCGGAATGTTTGTTCCGTACACCTGTTTGTTATAACTGAAATTGAAATTCGGCGTAATGGTTTGCCGCAACGCCGTGATGTTGAAAATATCCGGATGCGCCATGCCGTAAAATCTCGTGCTGAGCCCGACGCCGGTGCTTAAGGATCCCACAATCGATTGCTGATTGTTCGATTGCGTCGTCAAACTGCTGTCGGCAGAATTTCGGACGGGTGATGTCTGCTGCGTCCAATTTCTCGCGTCTGCAAATGAAAGAAACGGCGCGATGGTAATGTTTCCCACTTTCGGCGATAGAGAAAATGATACATTTTGATTCACTGTTTGATTGTTGGTGTGTTGATAATCTTTCACAGGCGCAAGCGTATCGGCGGATTTGATTGAATCGACGGTGGTTTGTACTTTTGCCTGTGTGCTGGCTCCGTTGGCGCTGTACGTAATGCCAAATAAATCCCAAAAACTTTGTTCTGTTGAAGAAGAACTGTTCGAGGATTGAATCAAATTGTTGGTTTGCTTTTTAAAGGGATAGAACGTTCCCATATTCAAACCGACACTCGGCAGCGTTAAATTAGAATTTTGCGTTTGCAAATTATAATCGCGCGCAACATTGACCGAAAACGACCGCATGCCATTGCCGAACGTTTTCGAGTACGTGGCATTGGAGATAACATCCTGAGTAAGAATATCGCCGACGTTCGAACTAAAATTTTTAAAATATGTGGACGACATAAACGTAAAATCGACATCTAACCGTGATGCGGAAGCGGGAACGGGATCGATGATTTGCTTATGCCAGAAGTGCACGTAATAATCGCGTTGTTGATTGTACGTCGGATCGCCGGGGTCGCCGGTATTCAAACTGGTAATACTCGCGGAAATGCCGCCGTCAAAATAATAACGCAGTTTATAATTGATATCCGTTTCGTTCTTCCATTTGCCGCGCGTGTACAAATCGAACATCGTTTTCATATCCCAGTAATCGCTTGCCGCCCAATAATAGCCGAGATGGCTGAAGTACCAGCCGTACGTATCGTCGTTGCCGTACGCCGGCATAATCAATCCGGATGCACGCCCGCTGTGATTGGGAAAGACACCGAACGGCAATGCAAACAGCGGGACATCGTCAAGATAAAAATAAACCGGCTCCGCGACGATCTTATCTTGCATATACACTTTCATTTTGGGACTCGCGAAATAATAATGCGGATCGGAACGATCGCACGACGTAAAGCTGCCGTCGGCAACGAAGAGTTCTTTCTCGCCCACTTTTTTTATTTGCTCGCCGACGTAATAGCCGTTTTCCATATGTGTGGTGCCGATATCGATTTTTCCTTTGCGCGTACGGAAATTGTAGCCGATCTTGTCGCCGTGATATTCTTCGCCACCGTCCTTCATAATCGGTTTGCCGATGACAGAATCTTTTTTCGATGTGTCGGGAACGCCGTGCGCGGCCAATGTGCCGCTATCCCAGTTCACATTGATACGTTCGGCTTTCAAATCGAGCAATTGATATTGTGTTTCGCTGTTCCCGTATAAATCCATATAGCGCGTGCGCAGCGAATAAATGATGGAATCTTTTGCGGAATAATTGACGAGCGTATCCACACCGGACGCTGTGTGAGACGTTGTGTCGGATTTCAGTGTATCGCGAAGTGCAGCACGGGAGGTGTCGCGACGCTGCTGCACGGAATCGGCAGCATGGGTTTGCGCCGATGCCGTCGAGGCACCTAGAACAAGAAAGACAAAGCAGAATATGATCGATACGAGTCGCTGCACGCAATTTTGCAAAATATCTATAAGATAGAAAAAAAAGCGCTGAAGTGCTGGTCGTTTTGCAATCTATTTCTGCTTGTTATGCCGTCAGCAGTACATATATGATGTGGCAATTATCGACGATACATTGGCAAACACTGTCGGACAAATATTTGCCAATAATGACTCCATTCCTTATTGCATAGCTCAATGGAATGGAATAACCTGAACAAACCCTCCAAAAAATGACAAATAAATACAAACAACGCTGAACATCATTCAATCAATATCGATGATTAACCCAAAATATTTTTAGAAGACGGAGAAAAATGGTACATAAAAAAACCTCCAGCATTTTTGTGCAAGAGGTTTTTAAACCAACGGAATAAAGTACGATTAGTCCATGAATATCGGCTCACCGTGGACGCGTGCCGCCGTTCATCATGAACCTCTCTCTAATTGAAGTGTTATGGCCGGCGCATCGCACACTTCGGCGGGCCCAAAATATTGAATGGGCCCGGGGAAAACATAGGAAGTTTTAATCGACCATTCACGCCTGTTCTTTGCAAACATTTTGAACGGTTTCCCATCCAATTTCACTAATGCTTTTTTAATGACAGGTTTCATCGTGCCATGCCGTCGTTCCAAATTCATCATCATGGTAATGGGCACGCCGCCTGCGATCCATTGTTCAGCCGGGGCGGTGAGATTCCGCACAGAAGCCATGTATCCGGTTTTTCCCGATCCGATGATAATGGCAGCCGTATATCCTAAGGCATACGTATAGTTCGCATCAAAATTCGTCGGGGCGGCACATCGGCCTTCATACCCGAAAAAGTTTGCGACGGTCGTGAACTTTCCTTTGAATTTTCCCTCGGACTCCCATTCGACAAGTTTTTCTTCGATCATTTCGATGAGCAATTTTTCCGTCTCGATGCGGGAAACCTGAACGTTTCCATGCGGATCGCGATCCATCAAGAGCTGCGTTTGTATATCTTTTGGCAATGAATTAAACGCTTTGGTAGATTCGGCGGTGATGTGGCTATTTACGAATTGGAATTTATCGTCGTCCGTTTTGAGGGAACTAAAGAAATCTGCTTTGTGAGCCAATAAGTCGTTGATTTCAGAAATCAGCTTTTTGATTTCAGGAACAAATTCAATAAGGCCTTCTGGCACTAAACACACGCCGAAGTTTTCTTTGTTATCGGAACGTGTTTTGATCACACGGGCAATGTCTTCGACGATTTGGTCCATGGTCAATTTCTTTTCCTGTACTTCTTCAGAAATGATCGCATAATTCGGATGTGTTTGAAGAACGCATTCCAGCGCGATGTGAGAAGCAGAACGCCCCATTAACTTAATGAAGTACCAATATTTTTTTGCCGATAACGCATCTCGCTCAATATTGCCGATAAGTTCTGAATAGAGTTTGCATGCTGTATCGAATCCGAACGATACTTCGATCATATCATTCTTTAAGTCTCCATCGATCGTCTTGGGACAACCGACGACCTGCACATTGGCATTGATCGATTTGTAATATTCAGCAAGGACGCATGCGTTGGTGTTGGAATCATCGCCGCCGATAATCACCAGCGCGTTCATGGCAAGGTTTCTGCAATGCTCAAGGCCTTTATCGAATTGTGATTTTTCTTCAAGCTTGGTCCGGCCGCTGCCAATGATATCGAAACCGCCGGTGTTTCGGTACTCATCAACTATTTGAGCGGTGAGTTCCATATACTTTCCATCGACCAAACCGGAAGGCCCGCCCAGAAAGCCGTACAATTTACTGTCGGCATTGAGCGCCTTGAGTCCGTCAAAAATACCGGCGATGACATTGTGCCCGCCGGGCGCCTGGCCGCCGGAAAGAATGACACCGACATTCAGAGCGGAAGATTTCATCGGCTCTGAACCGGATTCTATTTCCAGAACCGGTAACCCATAGGTGTGCGGAAATATTTCTTTGATTTCCTTTTGGTGTGAAACTGCTTGAGTTGCTGCTCCATCTTTTATTTTAATGTTGCCGGAAAATACGGACGGTAATTTTGGCTTATAATCTGCGCGTGCTATTTGTAATGGACTTTTTGTCATACGTGTGAATCTACTCTCGTGAACATTTTCTAAGTGAATGAACTATATGAGGAGTAACGAGGATCCTTACTACCACAGTATCTAATTAAATCAAGAATTGCTTAAAAATCCAGAACCCGGATGAAAAACCACCGCATGGTGCGCTTATCAATTTGCAGAAAACAATAAACAATTAGTGTTGATATCGTTTTCGAACTGCAGGAAGAAGATATTCCGAAAACGCATGTTCCAAATCGTACGCAGGAGTCCAATTCCAATCGTTTCGTGCCGCGTCATCATTGACATCGGCAGGCCAGCTGTCGATAATTGCCTGACGTTTTGGATCTGCTACAAATGCAACATCGGCTGATGCGAAGTTCATACGAATGAGACGGAAAATTTCTTCGGCAGACGGATTAAAAGAACCGACGTTGTAACTCTGGCGCGTAAGCCGGTTTCGTTCGGCAGATTGTAATTGCAATAACGCATGCACTGCATCCGGCATAGCCATAAACGGGATGCGTGTATCTTCACGAACAAAACATGCGTACGGTTTTCCTTTGGCTGCAGCATGCAGCATCTCCGGCGCAAAATCACTCGTGCCTCCCGTTGGCAATGTTGCTGCGCTGATAAGCCCGGGAAAACGCACACAGCGAAAATCGACAAGGCCTTTTTGCGGCTCGGCATCGAGTTGGCGATAAAAATGAGAATAATATCTGCCGAGCTGCTCAATGTAGAGTTTATTGATGCCGTACATCGTGCGCGGCGCGAGCCATTCGGTTTCTCGGACTTTTCCATGTTGTTGCTTCACTTCGAGATTCGGCAATCCGTACACTGCAATGGAAGATGGATAAATAAATTTGATTTCACGTCCCTGCAAACGGGATTGTGTGATCGCAATTTCCAGCAAGTTCAACGTGCCATCGACATTGACACGATGCGCAAGAGTCGGCTGCCGTTCTGCGCGCGTGGAAAGAAGCGCCGCAAGATGATAGATCGTATCGAAATCATGCTCGGTGGAAAGTGTTTCTAATAATCGCGCATCCAGAATATCGCCGGTGACGGTTCGATGACATTTGGATTTTACGTCGCGATCTAACGGTGCGATGTCCATAGCGATAATGTGCATGCCGCCCTGTTCGGCAAGATGGCTGATCAATCCGTGCCCGATTTCTCCGTTGGCGCCGGTAATAAGAATTGTTTTGGTAGGCATATGTTTTGTGATAATAAATTAAGTGTTGTTCAAATCGATCATCGTTTTGCCGCCGGGCGCGGGAATGGAGCGCGGCGATTTTAACAATTGTACTTTTCTAATAAGCTCCAATGCTTCTTGCAGCATCTTGCCGATTATTTCGACACTTTCTGTAATTTCGGGATTGGATTTTGCTATAGAATTTTCGGCAAGTAGTTCATTGCGTAGTTTTGCTACGGCAAGCGGGTTGCCGATTTTATCGGCCACAGACAGTGCAAGTTCGTACACCGTCAACTTTTTGGTTTCTTCAGAAATGCGCCCTTCCAATTCGCGAATACGTACGCCGGAACGAATGCGTGCAGAAAGTTCGTCGAGCTTAAACGGCTTGGGGAGATATTCATCGGCGCCGGAGTCTAATCCATGCACAATATCATCCGTCTCGCTCTTGCCGGAAATCATAATGATATACGTATTGCTTAACGCAGCATCGGACTTGACATGCTTGATAAGTTCGATGCCGCTCATTTGCCGCATTTGCCAATCCACAATGAGAATGGCAGGTTTTTTTTTTTGAATGATATTCCACCCGGCGGCGGCATCGTTGGCAGAGGAAACCGAATATCCTTCGCCTTCCAACAAGGTTGTGAGAATGCGGACGATTTCTTCATCATCATCGACAATACAAATGTTTCTCATCAACAGAAATCTACAGCTTTGTGAGTAGAGAAGCAACCTTCCAGTAAAAGGATGTCTTCTGCTTTGCGTTCCAAGTTTGACGACATCCTTTTGACAATTTTACTTCACAAATTCTTCCGCAAAATATTTTGCCGTTAACGGTTCACCGGTTGCATACTTCATCAATTCATCCCAGCGCAAGCTGGCGCCGGGGTTGAAGACATATTTTTTCAGATAATCGCCGATAGCAGGTTTTCCGGCAAAGCAAACATTTTTGGTATCTGTTTGTTTCAACACATTGGCGGCAATATAATGCTGCAACTGCGATGCGGTGAGTTCGCCGAGTTCATAATTGTGATAGTACACGGGCGACTGCGAGAGATGAATCTTCGCGGCCCAATCCGGTTCGTTGCGCCCTTCGGGGCGTTTGATGTGCTGGTACTGCTCGACTAAATCCCACCAGAGTTTATTCAAATCCTGATCGGGATTTTGATACATTCCACGTTCAAAGCGCATCATCACCTGAGTCCAGCGGGAAAAAATCAGTCCGTGCATGCGTAAACTTTCTTCGCCCGCTTTGCGGATTGCTTCATTTTCACTTGCAGGAATTCCCACCATCGTTGAAAGCCAATCGGCATTGCTTGCCTGGCGTTCCATCATCATCGCAATCGCTTCGGTAAAAAAGATATGCGTTTCGCTGCGGAGCAGGAAGGGAAGATCGCGTTTTACATTGTTGCTGTACGCCGCGTGGCCGAGTTCATGCAAAATCGTGCTCATCCAGTACTGATTGTTGACGATGCTGAGCATCACGCGGATATCGCCTTTGCGGTCGATATCGGTTTCGAATGCGTGCTGGTATTTCCCAGTGCGACCGTACAGGTCGCTATTCTTCACGATGTTGTCGACCGGAAGATCGAGCTGCGTGTAATAGGTCTGCGCAAGCTGTTCTACTTTTTTATCTTTAAAGTATTGATCGAGATCGACGCCGCTGATTTGCGGTGCTTCCTGAAAAAATCGATCCTGATAGTGCCATGGTTTCATATCGTTCACCTGGATATTCCACTTGGCAGCAAGTTTTGTGTCGATGTCGGATTTTAATGCAGTGAACGGCGCATCGGTGAGTGCGGCAAGTTCATCGAAGAGTTTCACGATTTCTTCTTCGCTTTGCTCCGCTGCGATAAGAGACATTTCATAAAAGTTTTTGTACCCTAATTGCCGTGCTGCTTCGTTGCGGAGTTTCACAAGCTCGATCAGCATCGGGGCAATCGCTTTGCCGACGGTCTTGCTTGCTTCCCATGCTTTTTGCCGTTTGGCGCTGTCGGTTTCCTTTTGTAGAATATCGTCGATGTCGTTATCGCTTACTTCTTTGCCGTCGATGATGCCGCGGAAGGTGTTGAACTTATTTGCAATCTCCGCACTTTTTTCAACGATCTTGCGCATCAGCGCAGAATCGATTTGATTGGGAAGGTAACTATTATAGAGAAGAATTAATTGCCGTCGAAGGATCGGGTCTTGAATCGTGCCGGCATTCATCCATTTTTTTAATTGAGCAAATTCTGTTTTGTTGGAATAAATCGTGCGGACTTCGATTTCCGTTGCCGCCTGTTCATCGTAATATTTTTTCTCGCCGGTAGCGCTGGCATTCCAGCTTGCGAGATTCATCGCTTTAAATTTCGGCTCGACCGTCTTCACGTGATTGTCGATAAAGGCGCGTAATTCCTGTTCATCATTTTGCATAGC
>DATKMP010000128.1:0-11381 GCA_035541775.1 Bacteroidota bacterium
TTTATCTTAAAGCGGGGAATAACTTCTTCCTTGGAAACAAATTCAATTGGTCAGAAATATATCCTCCGGCCCCCACTTTTGTGGAATCAATCCGCGGAGAGTCATACAAAAATATATTTATTGTCGGAGATTATGGTTTGATATTACATTGGAATGGTAAGGGTTGGTATCGCTATGATCAATTTTACACTTATGCCAATGGAAATGGAGATGTTCTTTCAAGAGCATGGATAAAAGGAAACATTGTTTTTATTGTCGGACACTCACCATTGATACAAGGAATAATTTATCGCGGAACACAATAAGAAAAATAAAAAGCCCGTTCCGATGCTGCAAACACCGAAACGGGCAAGACGGCAAACAATGTGGGACGGTGTGGAACAGGTGCTGGATGATAACAGCACGATAATCGCAAAGAACAAAGAATTCCTGAACTCGGTGCAGGATTTCGAAACCACCAAACAGGCGTGTAAAGCCAAATTCCAGCTGGCAGACAACACGCCGAAAGGCAAGGTGGAAGTAAAAGATAAAACCTCCGATGCACTGATAACATCGCTGAAAAGCGCCAGCGCTTCGTTATGCGTGTTCGCTCACAAAACCAACAACACCGAATTAGAAACGAAGATGGATATTCCGCCTTCGCACTGGACCAATACCCGCGATACCGTTTTAGTGGATGAAGCGCAAACCATTATCGATCAGGTGGATGCCAACGCCACGGCCTTAACCGACCATGGGTTCACTGCCGATAATATTACGCAATTAAAAACACGCCTTGCCAATTATTCCACCGCGCTTGCGGAACGGCTCGGAAGCACCTCCGAAGGAAGCAGCGGACGCGAAACGGCAGAACAACTTGCCGCAAAGACCGATGATATTTTGGTACATGAAATCGACCGGTATGCTCAGCAGGTTGAAGAAAGCGAACCGGAATTTTACAAAGCGTACACCAATGCCCGCACCATAAAAAATCTCGGCATCCGGCATAAAAAGAAAGAGGAAAAAACCGCTGCCGCTAAAACAGCCGATGCAAAGAAAACTGAAGCGGCTGCAACGGCGGTAAAAAAGTAGAATATATTTAAATAGAAAACTTCTGAACGGTTCGATCCCTTCAAGGGGTCGAACCGTTGTTGATGATGAAAAAATAAATCTTGTTAACGTTATCCCGGGATTTTTTTTGGAAACATCGACAGGATTAAAACGAAATTTATTTCACCGGCGGCTGCCATGAAGCGCGCTTCCATTGTTTTAGTTCGATAGAAACATTGCCAAGAATAAATTTTAATTTTGCCGTAATGGGAACTGCCGCTTCATCGTCGCTGAACCATCCCGTAAAATCTCCTGTCAATCCCAAAATACCTTCGACATGCAGTTTGCCTGAAAATTTCACCACGCGCACCGGCTGCTTCAGTGCATCGATTTCAACCGACGTTCTTTCCCGGTCTTTGTAAAATTCCACTTCTCCCATTTTTCCCATCGAAACTGCCGGTATCTTCACGGCAGTAAGTTTCCGCGTCAGCAACCGTGCAAAATACAGCATCGAAATTCCATCCTGCACGGGAAACTCTGGGACAAACAATGTGTCCGGTACAAGAGACGGTGATGGCAGTTCGGGTTTCTCCTGCAATGTTTTTGCAACAAGAATACGATGACGTTCCATTTGATACCCATATACCAGGGTTTCCCACTGATCATCTTTTTTTTCAAACGACCATGAGCCGATCGAATTGCACAAAGAATCCATCTCTGCGTACGCGATGAAATGAAGATCGATAAACGGAAGTTTATAAGAATCGATTGTGGCTTTTGCCTGATAATGAATTGCTCCATTCTTCACACGATGCGGCAATACTTGCAATCGGATGGTTCCGATTTTTATACGCGACCAGCTCACTTCGTACAACAACACTTCCCCATCCGAAAGCAATGCCGGCGACTGCAGTACAGATTCTTGCGCCGGAGAAAGCAATTGAAGAATGATCAGAAAGACCGGAAGCATCATCATTTTCCTTTAACGGAAAAGATAACTCTTTTTCGGAAAAGAAAAGTACGATAGAAGAAGCATTAAGGACTTTCAATGAAAAAGAAGATGGTTTTGTAATTCGTACGAATCTATGAAACGCCCCGGGCTTCGCACAGACGCTGTAAAAGATGCCTCCCAGAATAAAAAAGCCGGCTGTGCATTGCTGCAAAGCCGGCTTTATTTATAAAACAGCACCGATCGAAATTACATCAATCCATAATTTTGCGAAGAAACGCCGGGCGCTCTATATCCGATTTATCGATTTTCTCTCGCTGTGCGACCTCTTTCATGGAACTGTTGGGCAGTTCCACACCGCGCCGCAGAATGGTCGGCGCATCGTACCGCTGCAAATCCGATTGGCCTACGGGAACGCGATCCACCAGCATCGAACTCGGCTTTGCCGGACGCTGGACAATTGCTGCGCGTTTGTTGAAACCCGTCGCAATGACCGTGACCATCATCTCCTCCGACATATTTTCGTCGATGACAGTACCGAGAATGACGTTCGCTTCTTCGCCCGCCGCTTCGTGGATGATTTTCGTTGCTTCATCAACTTCTGTGAGACTGAGCGATGGCCCGCCGGTAATATTGATGAGAATGCCCTGTGCGCCGGCAATCGAAACGCCTTCGAGTAGCGGGCTGGAGATTGCGTTGGTCGCTGCATCGATTGCGCGATTTTCTCCCGAAGAAATTCCTGTGCCCATCAGCGCATCGCCCATTTCTTTCATGATCGTGCGCACATCGGCAAAGTCCACGTTGATGTAACCGGGAACGGTGATGACTTCCGAAATTCCGCGCGTGGCATTATGCAGAACTTGATTGGCAATTTCAAATGCTTCAAGAATCGGCGTACGGCGGTCGATGAGATCGAGTAATTTTTGATTGGGAATGACGATGAGCGTATCCACGTTCTTGCGCAATTCTTCGATGCCGCTGTCTGCTTGCGAGGTGCGCTTTTTGCCTTCGCTGTTGAACGGCTTGGTCACGATGCCGACAACAAGCGCGCCGATACTTTTCGCAATGTTCGCTACCAACGGTGCACCACCGGTACCGGTGCCGCCGCCCATACCTGCAGTGATGAACACCATATCGCAACCACTGAGCGATTGCGCAATCTCTTCGCGATCTTCTTCTACGGCACGATAGCCGACGGTGGGATCGGCTCCGGCGCCAAGGCCGCGCGTAAGATTTTTTCCAATCTGAATTTTATGCGGAGCTTTGCTGCGTTCCAGCGCTTGCATATCGGTATTGACCGCGACGAAATCGACGCCGACCAATCCTTTATCGATCATGCTGTTGATAGCATTGCCTCCGCCTCCGCCAACGCCGACGACGCGAATTTTTGCTCCACGACCCAACAGGGTATCCAGTTCTATAGGCACGGTAAAATCTCCTTTTAAAGTGATTAATTAGTACGAATTTTTTTCCACATTTCAAATATCAAAGTTCGTCGAACCATGATTTCATTTTTTGAAAAATTGTTTTCCCTTTACCGTCTTGAATGACCGCTTGCACGGCAGAGCGGTCTCTATTTTTTAATTCATGCATCACAAGCCCAACGCCGGTTGCGTAAATCGGATTTTCAATTTCGCGTACAAGCCCGGAACTGAATCCACCCGGCACGCCGATTTTCACCGGCAGGCCCAGCACTTCGTGTGCAAGTTCTGCCGTGCCTTTGATGAGCGAACCGCCGCCCGTCAACACGATGCCGGCCGAAAGATGTTTCGAATATCCCGAGCGCTTAATTTCCATGCCGGCAAATTCCAGAATTTCTTCCATCCGCGGTTGAATGACTTTGCACAACAAATGTTTATCAATTTCAATGGGCGCGCGGCCGCCGATACCCGGAATCATAATCGGCTGGTTGTCGGTAATCGCCGGGCCGTAGGTGAACCCATAATCGATTTTTATTTTTTCCGCTTGATCGGTAAGAATGCCAAACACTTTTCGGACATCGTCCGTTACTTTTCGTCCGGCAATGCCGATGACCGCTGTGTGGCGAATGGTGCGTTCTTCAAACACGGCAAGGTCGGTTGTCCCGCCGCCGATATCCAACAGCGCAACACCGACTTCTTTTTCTTCGTCTTCCAGCACTGCATAACTGGATGCAAGCGGCTCGAGCACCATATCGTTCACATGAAGTCCGGCACGCTGCACACATTTATAGATATTTTGTGCCGCCGTCACCAAACCGGTGATGATGTGAACGACGGCTTCCATCCGCACGCCGGACATGCCGACCGGATCGTAAATTCCATCCTGTCCATCCACGATAAACTGTTGTGGAATGACGTGAATAATTTTTCGATCTAGCGGCAGCGCCACGCGTTTGGTATCTTCGATCAATCGATCCACATCTTGCTGTGTTATTTCATTTTCCGGCCTGCTGATACTGACGACGCCGCGGCTTTGAAAACTTTGAATATGGTCGCCCGCAATGCCCACGGTGACAGAACTGATCTGCACACCGGACTGCTGCTGCGCATCCTGCACCGCCTGTTGTATCGACTTGACTGTTTTGTCGATGTTCGTTACAACGCCGCGTGTCAATCCTTCCGACTGGCTTTTGCCGATGCCCAGGATTTTTAATTTCCCAGGATGCGCTTCGTCCGGCGACGCCACGATGGCGCACACTTTTGTCGTTCCAATATCTAATCCAACTGCAATATTATGTTCCATAACAATCCTTTTTTATCACTCATATAGTTTTCGCCGGCGATTGATCATTCGTCCAACGGGCAACAATTTGATCTTTGTACCGCAAATCGATGTACTGCAAATTTTGCGGGCCGCGCGTGCGCACAATAGTATCCCAAAAAACTTCCAACCGTGCAATTTTATTTGCCATGTCGCCGCGCCCAAAAATAATCGGCACACCGCTTTCTGCTGCAAACAATACGATATCGCCGCCGTTGCGCACTTGAATTTCCGAGATGTTATACGATAATGGCCGATTGACGATCTTTACCACAGCAAGCAGTTGCAATGCTTCCAGCACATCCGGCTGCGTCACATGCGAGCCGAGCAGCAATTGTTCCGGTGTCGTGATGCCGCTGATGACGGGAAGATCGAACATTTTCTTTGCAACGCTGCGCGGCAGCACAACGCCTTCGTCGTCGAGATACAACGGCTCGCTGCGATTGATGATCGCGATAGGAATGCGTTCCTTTACGGTTACACGAATCGTGTTGGGCAGATTTCGTTCCACCACGGCATCTTTAATGTAATAATGGCTCAACACATTTTTCTGAATCGACGTCAAGTCCGCTTTATAAAGCAGCGTTCCGAACGGCGCCTGCATGAGCTGCACGATTTCATTTGTCGCAACAATGCGGTTGCCTTCCACTTTCACTTGCTTCACTTTTAAACTCGATTTCCATGCATTGGCGGCGATGATTACTAGGACCACCAATGTTACCAATGCAAGCACGCCGGATTTTTTCGATTTCATGTCGTTCAAGCTTCCTCCGTGACGCTTGCAGAAAATCCGACCAACTTCACTTCTAACTCCAGCATCACGCCTGCGTTTTGATACACGGTACGTTTTACCAGATCGATCAATCGCAGTACGTCTGCGGCAGTGGCAGCGCCGAGATTGACGATGAAGTTTGCATGCTTTTCGGAAACCTGTGCTCCGCCAACACGTTTGCCTTTGAGTCCGGCTTGTTCAATCAACTTTGCCGCATGGGTTTGGGGCGGATTTTTGAACATGCTGCCGAGATTCGGCAACTCTAACGGCTGTGTTTCATTGCGGTGAAGAATGAGTTCCCGACGCCGCTTCGCCAATTCTTCTTTATCGCCTTTCGGCAACAAGAACGATGCGCTGAGTACGACGTCTTGGGTAAAGCCGGAACGACGGTATGCAAACTGTCCTTGTTCTTTCGAGAAACGCTGCACACTTCCGTTACGAATAATTTCTACTTCCACCAGATGATCGGCAACTTCACCTTGATGCGCGCCGGCATTCATGACGACGCCACCGCCGATGGTACCGGGTATGCCTGCCAGCATTTCCACACCGGCGAGTTCGTTTTGCACGCAGAAGTCCACGAACTTCGTCAATCGTACACCGGCTTCGGCAACAACAAGATTTTCTTCCAAGCGAATACCCGACAATGCCGGTTCAACATTAATGACGGCACCGCGGATCCCTTCATCACTCACCAAAACATTACTGCCGCGCCCCAAAACCATCCACGGATATTTTTGCCGATGAAAGTAGGCAATGAGCGAAATCAAATCATCGCGATCGGCAGGTTCAATATAAAAATCTGCCGGCCCGCCGACTTTCATCCACGTGTATGCTGCCATCGGTTTATCGACGGTAATATGTCCGCGAAGAATCGTTTGTATGTCCGATAAAGAAATCATGAATTTTATTTTTTTGCTTGAAGCTGTTTTAAAAATTCTTCTCCAAATTTCCAGATGTCTCCGGCGCCCATCGTGACAACGATGTCGCCTTGCTTCACGATCGTTTGCAAAAACGCGGGAACTTGTTTTTTATCGGGGACATAATACACATCCTTATGCCCAAATTGTTTTGCTGCATTCACGATCAGTTCACCCGTCACGCCTTGAATCGGTTCTTCGCGCGCCGGATAAATATCGGTCACGACAAGCACATCCGAAAGCAAAAACGATTTTCCAAAATCTTCATAGAAATCACGCGTGCGTGAAAACAAGTGCGGTTGAAATACGCACACCACGCGCCGCCGCCATCCGGATTTTGCACCGGCAAGCGTTGCTTTACATTCCGTGGGATGATGCGCATAATCGTCATACAGTGTTATGCCGTTCGCTTCGCCTTTCTTTTCCCAGCGACGGTACACACCGGCAAACCGTTCGATACCAGCTTTAATTTTTTCAAACGGCACGCCAAGCTCTAACCCAACGGCAATTGCGCCAAGGGAATTTTGAACATTGTGGTTTCCCGGCACTTGCAGCTTGACCGTTCCAAGTTCTTTACCGCGCCGAATCAACGTGTACGTTACCGTATTGTCTTTATGTGAAATTTCGACGGCCTGTACATCTGCCTGCGGATTTAACCCGTATGTGACAATTTTCTTTTTACTCAGATGCGGCATAATGTCGAGTAGCGCCGGTTCATCTAAACATAACACGACGAATCCGTAAAACGGCACTTTATTCGCAAACTGAACGAACGCATTTTTAATATCATCCAAATCGCGGTAGCAATCGAGATGATCGGTTTCGAGCGTGGTCAACACAGCGATGGTCGGAGTGAGCGATAAAAACGAACGATCGTATTCATCCGCTTCTACGACGATGAACTCGCCGCGCCCGAGGCGCGCATTCGTGCCGCCGAGTCCGCTCAGTTTTCCGCCGACGATCACCGTCGGATCGAGTCCGCCTTCCATCAGCACCAAACTTGTCATCGATGTTGTCGTCGTTTTTCCATGCGTTCCAGCGATGCCGATGCCGTATTTTAAGCGCATAACTTCCGCAAGCATTTCCGCTCGGCGCACTACTGGAATTTTTCTGCGTTGTGCTTCCAGCATTTCCGGATTATCCGGCTGCACGGCGGACGAATACACCACGGTATCGACATCGTCGGCAATGTTTTCTGCTCGATGGCCTTCGTAGATAGCAGCGCCTAATTTTTGCAATCGTTCGGTCACTTCGGAAAGCGAGCGATCTGATCCGCTGATGCTAAATTTTTGGTCGAGCAAAATTTCTGCAATTCCACTCATGCCGATTCCACCGATTCCGATAAAATGTAATTTTTTAATTGAGCTAAACATGATTTTTCCTATTCAAACAATCTAGATAATTTCTTTTGATGAACGATCTTTCCATAATTTCCCGGGCGCGGGGGCACGCGCTGTGCGATTTTTTCCATCTCCGAAACTAATTCGCGGCTGTGTTCATATCTTCCGACACGAATGCGAATCGCCATCGGCCGGTCTTTTATCTTGATCGAGATTTGTTGAAAGTGCCCTGCCGTTTGTACAAATCGTTCTTTACCAATGTGTAGCCATTCAATATCCTCGATAGGGAACATGCGATCACGATGCCGCGAGTGAAAGATCAAGCTTTCGGCCGTAATAATAAGTTTACGATCACGCAGAATATTGAGCACGAGAACTACTACCGAGGTAATAAAAAATATGATAATCACATACACAATCGGATCGCGGAACACAAAACTGAATTGGTCTTCTACAAAACTTCCGCGCACACCGGCATACAGCACCAGCGTAAAAAGATAAATCAACGTCTGTTGATAATAAAAATCGAGTTTATATTTGAATGTTGTTTTCTGCACGCGCAAGTATTATTTGATCAGCGTTAATATTTTTCCGGCGATAATTTTTCCAGCGTCCGGCCTGCCGAATTTTCGGCATGCTTCCGACATTGCCAAACGCTTGACATCGTCATTCAGCAGCGAGAACAATTCTTGTTTCAAGCGTATGGATACTTCATGATCGGCGATCATAACTGCGGCATCGGATTCTACCAGCGTTCGGGCATTCACCGTTTGATGATCTGCCGCGGCATGCGGATAGGGAATGAGGATTGCCGCTTTTCCGAGCCGCGTAATTTCCGCAAGTGTTGTTGCGCCCGCTCTGCACACCACAACATCGGCGGCAGCGTACGCGTTTTCCATGGCATCGATAAACGAATGCACCCAGCCGATGTGTTTTTGCTTCATCGCTTCAGCAAGAGCCGCATCGGATTTTCCGGTTTGCCAGATGAATTGAATTCCTGCACGGGCAAAATCATCCACCATCGCTTGTATCGCCTGATTGATCGATGCTGCGCCGAGACTGCCGCCAAACACAAGCACTGTTTTTTTATTTTTATTCAATCCAAAAAATTTTATTCCATCTTCTTGTGAAACAGACCCGAGCAATTCACGTGTCGGCGTGCCGACAACTTCGATGTTATTCGATCGTTTCAGCCAACGGCTCGTTGTTTCGAATGCTGTGAACAATTTCGCCGCACGGCTTGAAAGCATGCGTGTTGTCACGCCGGGAAAGCTATTCGATTCGTGGACAACAATGGGAATGCCGAATAACGATGCGAGATACAATACGGGACCGCATGCGTAACCGCCTGTTCCAATAGCGATATCCGGACGAAACTTTACGATGAGAAAAAACGATTGAATAAATGCGCAGGCGACCTTCAAGGGAAATACCAAATTACTCATGCGGAAATTTCTGTGAAACCCGCTGATCCAGATGGACGTGAACGCATAGCCGCGCTGCGGAACGATGCGCGCTTCGATTTTATCGTTCGTTCCGACAAATAAAAAGCATGCATCCGGCTCGAGTTTCTTTAATTCGTCGGCGATTGCCAACGCGGGAAACACATGGCCGCCTGTTCCGCCTGCTGCAATCAATATGTGTCGTTGCGTGTTCACGGTTTTTCTAATACACTTTCCCAAGGCCGCTTTCCGGTGAAAGCGATTGCGATTCTTCGGCGACGGCAGGCGTTTTTGAAACACGCGGAAACAAATCCGTGTACGAAGAGACATTCAATAACACACCGACGGCAAATGCAGAAAACAGGAGCGAGGTGCCGCCGTAACTGATGAACGGCATCGGTAAACCGGTTGTCGGCAGAAGTCCCAGCGCCACACTGGCATTCACTAATGCATACAGCGTAATCGTGCTGGTGATAGCAATGGCAAGGTACCTGCCGAATTCATCGTTCGCATGTTTTGCAATGCGATAACCGCGGAACATAATAAAAGCAAACGCTGCCAGTACCGCAATCGTGCCGATTAAGCCGTACTCTTCTCCGACAATCGAATATATAAAATCGTTATACGATTCCGGCAAAAATAAATCCCGCTGGCGGCTTTCGCCCGGCCCAACGCCGAACAAACCGCCATTGCCAAAGGCAATGATGCCTTGAATGAGTTGATAATTTTTCTTGCCCGACGCATCCTGCCCCATAAAATGTTGAATGCGTTCCAATTGATACGGACGTTTCAACACGTACGCCATAAAGGCGATATAAATGGCAAACAACACTACCGATGCCATCACCAACAAAACCAAATGTGAAAGTTTCACTCTTCCGACAAACAGCAGAATCAACGACAGTGCGAAGATCATCATGCCGGTACTTAAATTCGGTTGAGCAAGAACTAATGCAGTAATGAGCCCAATCCAAATGAGCATAGGGCGAAATCCGGTTTTCCAGTCACGCACCTGTTCGCCTTTTGTTGCCAGCAGCAAACTGATATGAAAGAGCAATACAAATTTTGCAAGTTCCGACGGCTGAAATCCAAGTCCGCCAAAACGCAACCAGCGCGTTGCGCCTTTGGCTTCGCCGCCTAACACAAAAGTAACGAAGAGAAATGCTATCGCAATCATGAGCGCCGGCTTCGTAAGTTTTTTATAGACACTGTACGGAATGCTGATACCGACGAACAATGCTGCAATGCTGAGCAGAATTTTGATGGCATGCAGATCGAGATAATGGCTTTCCGAACCGTTGCGCTTGAGCATCGACCATTCCGCCGAAGCGCTATATACGACGCCGACACTGATTACCATTAATCCTAAAATCACGATCAGCAGCCAAATATCAATATGATTACGTTGAATGCGCAGCATCGTTATAACTCGAAGACCAATTCTTTAAATACTTTTCCGCGGTGTTCGTAATTCTCGAACCAATCGAACGACGAACATGCCGGTGAAAGCAGCACCACATCGCCCGGCTGCGATAAAAATTTTGCGCGGGAGACAGCTTCTTTCATCGACGATGCCCGTGTTACTACCGTCATTCCGCGGAACGCTTGCTCGACCGTATCTGCCGATTCGCCGATGGCCACAATAGCTTTCACTCTTCGCGTGACGAAATCATGCAAACGCGAATAGTCGTTGCCTTTGTCTCTGCCGCCGAGCAGCAACACGATCGGCTCATCAAATGCCTGCAGCGCATACCACACAGAATCCACATTCGTTCCTTTGGAATCATTGTAGTATTGTACGCCTTCTAATTCGCGCACAAATTCCAATCGATGTTCAACTCCCTTAAAGGTTTTCAAGGTGTGCCGAATCGAAACCGGATCAACGCCTAAGGTTGCGGCTGCCAACGTCGCCGCCATTGCATTATAAACGTTGTGTATGCCTTTGATAAATATTTCTGCCGACGGTATGATAGGAACGTCTGCATCATTTAGCCGTACGGTAAGCACACCTTGGTCAATCCACGCAGATCGATTGACATATTTTGAAATGCCGAAACCGAGTTTTTTACAATGTGCCCGTTCGACAACTTTCAACGTCCATTCATCGTCGGCATTGTAAATGAGTATATCATCATCACGTTGATTTTCAAAAACGCGCGCCTTGGAAGCAGCATACTGATCCATCGA
>DATKMP010000129.1:0-11845 GCA_035541775.1 Bacteroidota bacterium
TCTACAGTTCCAAAAATTTCAAACTTTATTTTTAGATGAGAGAGTTTATTGATCGCTCCCCAAAAAACATCGATACCTTTGATCGTCGTGAGGTTCCCGAGAAATCCAATTCGTAATACATCATTATATACCGGTCTCGGACTTTTTTTAATGTCTTTTATACCGTGTGGTATTACTTTGATCTTACTTGAAATACATAGGCCAAAAGCATCTGCAAATTTTTGTTTCACAAAATTTGACGGAGCAATTAAGATATCCGCTTTTTCGAATATTTCTTCGATTAAACGATGTCTCTCTAATAAGTAATTTGTCAATGGCTGCGCTTGTTGAGGAATCCTTCTTTGTCGCTTGCTGCCAATGCAATATAAGCACTCATGGTCCAGAGGGTCGGCATAAACTTTATTGCATCTCGAAAAAATCCATGGGAAAATCATATTATGCTCCGGACATAGCAAGTAGTAATCGTGCAAAGAAATAACTACTTTTTTGCCTAGCTTTTTTGCGATCAACGGAAGCAATAACGATGACCAGTTCATGAGGTGCTGAAAATGGATTATGTCATAATCTCCCCCTACCACAAAATTTGCAAAGTTGCTTTCGATTAATTCGCTCGATAAATCACCGGCCATATTATTAAAATATTCAATTGCAAAATTATTTTCTTTCGCAACTTGGATGACCCGCATATTCTCTTGAACAAATTCCGATGTTGCATCGGTATAAGTTTGTCCAAGAGGAAAAGGATACATAATTGAAACCCTAAAGGATCCCGAGAGCAAACGGGCAATATCCTGTGTATGCAGTTCCGTGCCGCCAGGGGCATTATAGCTGTGCAAGACATGCAACACGTGCGGATTTTTTTTCCCAGACCTTGCCGTAACGGCGCTCAGTATTTTTTCTTGTATCACTCTTAGTGGATTGGTTCTACAAAAAGCAAAAATTTCGTTGTCATAATTGGGCCACCGTTGCTCTAACAATTTTTGATTTTTTTTCTTCCGTTCATCAATTTCTTTTACAAAAGAAAATGAAGCAGTACCGTAATGGTGTACATAGGCGTCATCACAACACACAATTTCGTATCCGGCTAATTTCGCGCGCTCGCAAAAATCATTTTCCTCGCCGTAGCCCAATCCAAACGCTGTATCAAAATTCCCTACTTCATTTAATACGTTCCGTTTTATCAACATGCAAAAACCCACAGCCGTCGGTATCGCCGGATACGATCTCGTCGAACACCGTGTAACAATCTCTGCAAAATTTTGTACCGACATTCCGTCCGGCAATTTATTGGAACTATTGAATTCCGGCACGGATAGGATGGTTGCATTATTAGACAACGGAGAGACAATTCCTATTTTCGAATTTGAATTTGCACATGCATCCAATTTCTCAATCCAGTTTTCTGTTACCTCGGTATCAGAATTCAATATGACAACGTCGTTTTGAGAGATTAAAAATCCCCGATTCATATTTTCGATGAAGCCGCCGTTCTTTTCCGAAATCAATACTTTTACCGACGAATATTTTTCGGCATAGGAATTTAACAACGGCACGATGCGCTTATCCGGACTCGCATCATCAAGCAAATAAACAGTATGGCGCGGATCGGTATTTTTTATCACACTTTCGATACATACTTTGACATGCTCATAGGCATTGTATATGGGAATCAAAATGTCGTAGGATTTGCTTTCATTTCTGGATGTACTTCTTGAGAAAGTCTTATATCGATTGACAATAGCATCGACTTTATCACTATATACTTGGAATATCTGCTTTAACGTTTCGTTCATACGGTTGTGCTTTCCTACGGATGATAGTATGGCGCCCTTCCATGCTGTTTTTGCAAACTCTTTTTCAAGAGCTTCCTTGAAGGGCAAACTTTGTTGTTCCATACTTCATATTGGCTCAAGATGCTTTCCTTCTAAGATAGGCGAGATTGTCCAAGGCAATTTCATTGTCCGGTTCGTTGCGAAGGATAATAGAAACTAAATCCTCCGCGTATGTTGTATTATTTCCCATGATGCTGACGACAGAAAGATCGTTCAACGCATCGATATTCTTCGGCTCAAGATTTAAGATTTCATAAAGTTTTCTTTTGGCGTCCGGCAAATCTTGACGTTCAATGGATGCTTCTGCTTCCAACAACGCGTCTTTGCTTTTCTGGATACTCCATTTTTTCGCGATTCGCTTTTCAAAAATCTGGTCCTCCAGAACATGCATGTATTGCCGCGCCGATTCATGAGTAGCATCTTCCTTCAAAATTTTCTGAAGCAACAAATAGGCCTCAAAATTATTTTGGCGTTTGATGTGCCCTTCCGATAACTTGACCAGCGAACTAAGATGCGGCTTTCTGTTTTCGTTTTTTATTCCTATTACTTTTTGCTTCTCAATCAACCTCTCAATTTCTCGAGTCAAGCCGGATGGTTCTTGGATCTTTGTTCCTTTTTTCCTTATTGTCTTTTTATAAAAATGATAGATTCCCTCGTTTTCATCGTCCAACGTTTCAATCGGAGTCGCCATCGCTCCTTTCGATAACTCTTCGATGAACGACGGATTTACTAAAAGTGTTTCGATAGCATGCGCGAACGCGTCGCTATCGCCGACGTTTATCTTTATTCCATTGACACCATCGTTCACAATGGAAGAACCAAAAAAATCTGTCGCAATGATCGGAACACCGAAATATAATAATTCCCGGACAACCCGGTTAAAGGTTTCGAAACTTGACGGCACTAGAGCAACATCAAGAGATTCGGCGATGCGGGCAAATTCCGATTGGTCATAGCCGCCGTAGAATTTTATTTTATCCGGATATCGTTCTTCCAATTTCTTTACCATCTGAAGATAAAATGGCATCGTTTTAGAAGCATAAATATCCAGAACAAAATTCTCCCGATGGCACAGTTGTTCAAATGCTTTCAAGACCAGAGCAATGCCTTTCCGTGGACCAAGGTCTCCTAAAAAACCGATATGAACAACGTTGGAATGTTTCTTTCGATATTCTAATATTCTCGGTGCGCTAAAATGAAACCCTCGCGGATTGATGGCAATTTGTTCATCGGAAATATCTACGAATCGCTTAAAATATTCTTTGAAAGTTTTTTCCGTGAACACGACACCGTCAACGTTGTCTTTATACAATGAAGTGATCGATTCAAACCTTCTGCTAATTTTTTCGGCATAGGGTGTTACTTCGGCCAAATTCATTTCGTCTTGTTGCTTGCCAAGAATATTTCTTAAATAGCATTCGGCACATTTTTCCGGCGAATCAGGCCCGCTGCAAAGAATATCTTTCTGTCCATCGAAATAAACGGGCGAATCCATGTGACAAAGTTCTTCGAGATTGCATACGTTTCGTATGACATACGCGCCGCTTTTTGAGAACAAGGAAATAATATCTTCCGGCATAAACACATAATCGTTGATATGCACGACATCGGGAGCAAAATCCAAAATGATGTGCTTGACCGAATCTAAATATTCCGCCATTGTATCGCGCTCGATATCGCCAAAGAAAGCTTGATATTTCTCCATACGTGGCAGTCGGTAAAGGATAAACTCGTCCTTCTGCTGCTTATCGTAACCGGATTTCAGATCCGCCGAAGGAATCAAAACAGCCACATCCAATCCGCGTTCATGCATGCCAAGTGCATGGTTCAAAGTCGAAATCGGCGTGCCGGAACTTTCATACGGATACACGCTATGATTTACGAAAAGAACACGTTTTATATTTTCTCTATTTGTATTTATCTTCAGCCGAATAAAATCTCGTAATTGTTTCACCATCGCTTCGGTTGTAAAACCGTCTTTCAAGATTTTTTCTCTGCCCGCCTCTCCCATTTTTTTACGGAGTTGTGCATCGTGAGCGAGTGTTACAATATATTCCGCCATTTTTTTCCAGTCTTGTTCTTCAACAAGCAAACCGGTTTTTTCATGTTCAACGGCTTCGGGGATTCCTTCATGGAACGTCGAGATAACCGGAAGACCGTGCGCAGAAGCTTCAAGTGTCGAGACCGGTAATCCTTCGCGACTGCCAGTTTCTTGATCGACAATCGAGTGTTGAAGAAACACGGAAGACGTATTCATCATTTCCAAAACAAACTGGTGAGGTTTCTCGCCATGAAGTATGACTGAATCACCAAGATGATTCTTCGCAATAAAAATTTCAACTTCAGAACGCAGCGGGCCATCGCCGATAATATCCAGCGAAATTCCGGGAACTTGTTTTTTCGCTTTTTCAAATGCTTGCAATACAAACAGAATTCCTTTTTTGCCGACTAATCTTGCGACAAAAATAAATCGGCATGGATTTTTTTCAGGAGTCGTTTTATTCACTTCGGGATAATCAACTCCCGAATGGATCACCTTGATTTTTTCTTTTGGAATTCCAACGTTGACCAACCGTTCCGCCATCGGTATGGAAACTGCAATGACGCCATCGACAACACTTCCCATCCGGCGATAATATTTTACTATTTCCGGATTGCGGATAAATTCAGAAGAATCTTGTCCATGAAAATGAATGTAAATCGGCAGATGCAGTTCACGATAATTTAAATCCACCACGGCGCCGCCGATGCAGCCGAATTCACATAAAATATGTGTTACGTGATGCTCTTTTAAAAATTGCGCAACGTCCGTTTCTTGCTCCTTGCTAAACGTATACGCACCAAGCTGAATCGGAATTATTTTGAGTGGACCGGTGACCCAGCTTTCGTCCATGACTTTGCCGGTGAGAATCACTGTTCTCGAAGGCGCAATTTTTTCAATATGTTTTTTAATAAATGTTTCCGAAACCGCACCGACTTGCGGGCATACAATAGCGAGCACCGATTCATTCTTTTGATTTTCTGCTTCGATAAGTTGTTTGTGAATATTGACCACACTAACCGCTTTCTCATGAAAGCGATGATGGTGAAACTCATCTAAATAGTTCATCAATTCGATGCGTGTGTAATTATGCCGTCGGATCACTTCCGGCCTACTCGTAATTCCATGTTCATGCTTTCGATAGACGCTCATTATTTCCGGAATCTTTTTTAAAGGGCCAAACGACGAAAGAATGGAAAACAACGCCATATCCGAGCTAAAAACTTTCTTATACCATTCCGGTAGTTCTCCAAGAATATTTCGAAAAACGATGGACGAAGTATGAAACGGAGAAACGGTGGAAAAAGTATCTTCGGTCGTGAGAATATCCGGAGCATCTTTTCCATAAATTTTTCCCTTGCTCCCGTCTTCTAATCGTTGTTCTGTTTCATGAAAACTGGCAGAATATTCTTTATGCGCCTCTAAAATATCTACTTGTTTTTGAAGTTTGTAAGGATCAGTCCAGTAATCATCACCTTCACACAGCGCAATGTATGTTCCTTTCGCCCGCGGAAGATTGAATATCGTTAACGGTTTAATACCTTTTGAATATTGATTTTCGGTCTGGTAAAGAGGCTTTATGATGGCCGGATATTTTTCTGCAAATTCCTTAATTATATTTACCGTACCGTCCGTTGAAGCGTCGTCGTGGATCAATACTTCAAATGCAAAAGTGGTTTTTTGCATAAGAAAACTTTCCAGGCACTGCTTCAGAAAACCGGCATGATTAAACGTTTGGCAGCAGATACTCACGGTAGGTTGAGAAGTGTTTTTGCTTTGCATATCCGAACGATGATTTGCCAAATCCATTGTTCCCTCAGTCGAAAATAAATATTGGCCTGCGATAAAATTCGCTATAGGCATCAAGATGGAGCTTCGTTATGTATTCTACCAATTCCGAAGTCGCAGTATCATTCTTTTCGATTGCATCGATTATTTGCTTCGGCGCATTTCTATATTCTAACTCTCCTTGGGCATTTCTATTGATGTATGCGACACTGCGCAATCTCCATCCGACTCTTTTATATATGCTGCGTATGAAGAGAATTTTGCCAACATCATCCGATACTTTTATGATGGGCAGAGTTTTATTGCCGCCGTAGTGAAAGCCCATTTGGAATACCAATGTGTTTGTAACGGTTTTCAACTTTTCAAAATATTTTACAGCATAATCTTCAAACGAATTATAATTCACCAGATGCGTATCAAAATCTACTCCGGCATGATGGAGCACATTGAGATGCAACATCAAATCGTAATGTCCGGAATTATCAATACTTTCATAATCGACGTATCTATTTTTTAATTCGACGTTCCCGATTGAGAATGCATCTTTGATCAAGTTGATAAATTCAACATGAACCGGATTTCCTTCAAACGCCGTTATCTTGAGATTCGGAAATTTATTCGCTAACGAGAGCGAAAAAAAACCTGTGTTCGCGCCGATATCGCAGATCGAACCTGGTTTTAGCTGTTCCACTTCATGGACGATGTATCTATATCGTGCTGTATCGCCTCTCCATTCTTCGTTGATTATTTCAGAATATCCGATGCTTTTCTTTACAAACTCCGGAACATTTTGATAGTGTGAATGCTTGGACTGCTCTCCATACAACGCCATTAACTTTTCTTTTAATTCTTCAATCGGCATACGTTCTATCTTTTCACCAGTTCTGCAAATTCATAAAAAAACATTCGGAACGAATCTTTGCGAAGATACACATCGCTCATGATGTTTTTTAGCGCTAACAATAAAATCGATCTACTATGAGCAAAGCTTGTAACTTTTTTATTATTCCGAATCATCTCTACAAGGCCGTTGAACCATAAATATTTTTTTCGACGCGACTTCGTTCGCTGTGGAACAACATTCTTTTCCAAAGGAAAGATATCCTTGATGTATTCCGATAAAATATCTTCCGAATTATCTTCCATAAGTTGAAGCGGGCCCCACAGTCTCGGATTCGCTTCGATAACGCAAAGTCGATTCCCGCGCTTTCGCACTTCTACCATAATTAATCCGGTAAATCCAATTTCCCGCAGCATATTTGTTATTTTCAATGAATCAGTGTGCGTGTGTATGTCCGAAGGTTCGGCCAGGATTATCGATTTTCCATCGGCTTGCTGCAAAATATTCTTTTGAGAAAATAGTTTTGCAGAATGAGATGGCGAGATATTTAATAGCAGATAGTAACTTCCTCCGCAGACAAATTCTTCGAAATAGAAATCTTCTCGGCGCTCTTTTTCCAAAAACATTTCTACTGCGGCTGCATCTTCTATGATATAGGGATAGAGCGATTTTCCTTCTTTCGTGATATTCACGAGCGGTTTTGCAACAAACGGGAAATTCGGTTTCTTCTCTATCTCAACTCTTCCAGGAATATCAATATCATGTTCTTTGCATAAATTTAAAAATGAATACTTGTTGGTAACCAATCGATATAATTCTCTATCAACCAAAGGTATTTTGCATCCGAGTTCTTCCAGTGCAGCACGATGTTCCAATAGAAAGTGGTTGAGAAATTCCGAACTCGGCGCGATTGTCAACATACTCAATCGTGTTTCGTTTTTTATTTTCACAAGCAGTTCGATAATTTCCTTCCGTTCTAATTCTGTATGAGCACGTATTGCTTTTACATTCCTTGCATAGTGAGAGAACAAAATAGAATCGTGTTTGTTTAAAGCGATAATGTAAAATGGAATCTCCATCGATCGTAATTGACGGCAGAATGCTACAACAGCGCGCTGGTTATACCCGCTGAATATCACAAAAGCATTGTCAGTCAAATTATTCATAACGAATTATTACAACTTGTGTAAAAGGCATTCCTGCCCGATAATTATTTTTATAATTTTCTCGATTGTTGCATTTTCCAATTCCGGAAATATTGGTAAGCACAGAACTTTCTTCGTTACGTCTCCAGCGACCGGAAGATTGTCCGGCTTTGCAGAATCCAATCCTTTGTAGGATGGAAACTGGCTGATGAGCGGATAAAAATAACGGCGCACCATAATATTTTGCTTTCGCAATTCTTCGTACACAGCATCCCTGCTTTTGCCAAACATTTCTTCGTCAATAAAAATCGGGAAATAGGAATATGAATGCCGTATGCCTTCAATGTCGTCTAAATATTTTATTCCCTCGATCCCGTATAATAATTTTCGGTATTGTTCCGCAACACGTTTTCGTTTTTCAATTGCCGCATCGACATATTTTAATTGCAAAATTCCCAGCGCCGCCTGAAATTCATTCATCTTAGCATTGATGCCCGGCGCTACAACAGTGGTTTCGTTGGCAAAGCCGAAATTTTTTAAAAAATCTATTCTCTTCTTTGTCGCTTCATCGTTGCAAATGATGGCGCCGCCTTCGAACGTGTTGAATACTTTTGTTGCGTGGAAACTGAGCACCGAGAGATCGCCGAAATTTAAAATGGATTCTCCGTTCAATGTTACGCCAAATGCATGGCATGCATCGTAAATAAGTTTCAGTCCGTAGGTATCGGCAATTTCCTGAATACGTTTTACCTTGCAAGGATTTCCATACACATGCACCGGCAGAATGGCGGTTGTTTGCGGAGTGATCGCTGCTTCGATTTTTTCCGGATCAAGATTAAACGTATCCGGTTCTATATCCACAAAAATCGGTTTAATGTTGTTCCACCACAACGAATGCGTCGTTGCAACAAAACTAAACGGCGTGGTGATAACTTCGCCGGTAATTTTTAACGTTTGCAATGCAGTGATAAGCGCCATCGTTCCGTTCGTAAAGAGCGAAATATATTTTACGCCTAAATATTCGGCTAACTTTTTTTCAAACTGTTTATGGAAGTCACCGTTATTCGTCAACAATTTTGAATCCCAAATCTTTTCCAAGTAGGGAATAAATTCGTTTAATGGCGGCAAGTATGGCCGGGTGACGTAAATCGGCTCGTCGTTCTTGACTTCATTCCACACACTTCTTATCAACGCGAGATTTTCCAATCAAACATCTCCTTTAGCAGAATGAATGAATTTTCCTTCATCAAAATTTGATAATTTCTCAATTTGATCATGCGAATGACAAAACTTAAATAATATTTTTGTGTTGACTAAAATTTTGCACATATCAATCCAAAAAATATTTTCATTTCATTTTTGAATTACGCAAGACCTGTGCCGCCGCTTTTCTGTAAATCTCGATTATTTTTGAATATTTGTTTTCGACGAAACACACTATTGTGCATGTGGTCAATCTCGTGCAGCCATGCTATATGTTGTTGGATATTCTCGATGTTGTAAATAGTCTGCGATGGCGGATTGAGAACGAAATTTAGAAGGAGCATCCGTTGCACCTTTGGATGAATGCCATCGACGTGTCGTAATTGATTTCAAATTATGACACTATCATCTTTGATAGAATAGTCCTAAAGAGAACCTTCCGGCTACTGTTAAGTTTTTTAAAAAACATCCGATAATGTCTATAAGGACTTCTTATGGAAGTTCGAGTAGGAGCAGGGAATGTTCCGTTTATTCATTTACTACATGGAGGTACATATGTACAAACTATACAAACTTTGTATCGTCTCTCTTTTGTTGCTTTGCAGCGGGATTGCACTGGCACAGCCGTCAATGCTCGCCCCGGCAAAAACAACTTCAACTCTTCTCACAACAAAAAAGCCGACTTTCCAGTGGAGTCAGGTAACAAGTGCAACAGCGTATCAGCTATATGTCACGTCTTCTGCTACGGATACGACGACTTATGCAAACGCTACAACCACTCCACCAAGCTCTAAGAAACTTCGTACGACGGGCAATACGACGTTAACCATAAATGATACTGTGTTGGCAGAGAACACAGTGTACTACTGGATCATGAGATCAAAAGTCAGCGGCACATGGAGTAATTGGTCACATGCCTTTTACTTTAAAATCGGTGCGCCAAATTCCAGCATGTCCAATGCAAATGCAGTAGTTACATTCAATCACGATACGCTTGGAGCTATCACAGGATTAAGATATTTTCAAGGATCGAATAAACAGATTTTGGACACCGCATATAACAGCACAAACTCGCTTGGATTAGGCGCAAGCTCCACTTCGCCAGATACAATAGTATCATGGTACACGTCTGCTAATACCGATACGAATATCTTTACTTACCAAAACGGCCCGCAATATGGAAATACCGGTTCTAAGGTGCTCACGGTCTTCCGCGGAACAGATGGAGTTACGGCAAACATTGCAACGACTCTCGAAACTGCGAAGACTATAAATGTTGCGACGGCATGGACACCCGGCGGAAGTGCAAGCGGTGTGGACAATGTTCTCTTAGTAAAGAATTCAGCAGCAACAAAAACTTTATTAACATATCCATCAACTCCAGCATCGTTTGGTCCGGACAGCATTACTCTTTCAGCGATGTACGACACAAGCTACGGTGAATATTTTGGATTCAAATCCTCTTCACCCATCGCAGTGACGACCACGCAAAGTACGGGGTTGTTGAAGCAAGTATTATCCTTCAGCAACACGACAGGTTCCACTGCAACGTATTCCTATAGTTTTGCCGTGCGTCAAACAAGAGATGCATACTTTAATATCTGGGCAAACAACAGACCGATCGTCGTCACGAAACCTGCTTCAGGCGATTCGGTGACAGCAGTGAAGACATATGTCGTTTGGGAATCGTTTGGTGCAACTCCGAATTCCATCAGTTTCTCTAAAGATGGAGGAAGCACCTTTGGAACCAGCACATCAGTTTCCGGTCACACTGCTTCGGTTGACAGTGTACAGTACTCCTTGCCTGCTGGTGCATATCAAAGCAACTGTGTGATGAAAGTAACATCATCGCAAGGCGATGCCGGCACGTCCGGTGTATTTAAAGTTGCGGCACATTTATTCACCGTTACTTCTCCGAAAACAGGCGACGTGGTATCGACAGGTAAAAGTTATGTTGTCTGGCAGAATCCAACTTATTCCGGTGTTGTAGCCGTGGAATATTCGATCGATGGTGGAACAACATGGATCGGAACAGCGACCGTTAGCCCTGCAGATTCTGCAAGTGTGGACAGCTTGTTGTTCGACTTCCAAGGCGCAAAAGTCGCTTCTGCTAACAGTTTGGTAAGAATTCGCACAAACGCTTCAGACACTGCCGTGTCCGGAATCTTTACGTTAGGCAAGGGGAACGGCGCGGTATTCTCTATTCCAACTGTCATTGGCAGCCCAGGCGCGCCATTAATCGTTACACTCAGAGCGAAAGATTGCGTTGCCGGCGATTCAATTACATCTTTCCAGTTGAAAATGAACTTCGACTCCACATTTGTTCACTTTGATTCGGTAGCTTTTGCTCCTCTCCTGCAAAATCCAAACTGGTTCACGGTGATGGATTCGAGCAATACGAGATTAAAAGATTCGAACTATGTCAGCTTGATTGGAATCAAATATCAAGGTTACGGAATCACAGATTCCGCAATCGCAAAATTGTACTTTACTGTCAAAGATAACGATACGATCATTATTGGAAAAACAGACACGCTCTTTATCCTTAACTCGTCGCTTGCAGCTTCGGGCAATAAGGCGCTTAAGTTAGATATCTCCAATTCAACGAACGGCCTTCTCAAAATTTATTCCAGCATCGCAGGGAATCTTCGTTACATGCATGAAAAAAACACATCAGCAAGTTACAATATTTCCGGCAGCAAATTGATGGTCTATCACGATTATGTTGATAGCGTCAATAATGATGGGCTTTTCGATGTCGTTGGCGGTAAATTTACTATGCTCAACAGAGAGCCGAACGATAGCATCATTTTCTATCCCTCGGCAAGCGCTTATGGCAATGGATTAGACAGCATCAACGTTTACGATGCATTGCTCGTTTTGAAAGATGCTCTTGGTACGGATACTCTGAGCACTCGTGCAAAAATTGTGGCAGACGTGAATGGAGATTCCGTTGTCAACGCAACGGATGCAGAAATGATCTTAAACATTTCTA
>DATKMP010000130.1:0-8201 GCA_035541775.1 Bacteroidota bacterium
AAAAAATATTTTATTGTTGCTGTTTGCTGGAATGACGACCATGGCCGCACAGGAAAAAGTAAATCCAGAGATGCATTCGCTCGAAGTGGCGGATTCGACGTCGACGACGGTGCAAGAACCTCATGCCCAAACCGAGCGGCCGTTGCCGAAATTTGATTTACCGGAATTTGTGATTACAGGCGTCGCTGCGACTGATTTGCTGAAACTTGATAAAATACCGGCAAACGAAGATGTCGCAGAACCATCGTTGAACGAATATCTATCGATATTGAGACGCGACAATGAAACGACGGAACTTGGCGTAACGAGTCGGGATCTCTTCACACAACAGCAGCCGGTTGGCTCAACCGGTGTAGCGAGATTATCTACCGGTACTTTTTTTTCAACACAGGCCGATGTGCGCTCTGCATACATTTTGCCGGATATGCGATTGGTGTTCGGTGGAAATTATCATCGTACAAAAGGATTTGCCGACCATACCGATCAATCCGGCGGAGGAATCGATGGAACAATTCATACGACGATTGAACCGGCAATTCTTGCGCTTCGCCATACGAACGTCGATGGCGGTTTTGGATATCAATCGGAAACATATTTTTTGTACGGCTCGAATGTCCCGGATCGAGAACGAACGGCTTCGTTGTTTCATCTTGGAACGGAGTTGAGTAAGAATATCGATTCCGATCATCTGCTTGTTGCGCATCTGAATTTTTCGACCCTTTCTCTTAAAGATTCATCTTCCAATATTGAAAATCAAATTCAACTTGGGGCGCAAACAGCGTTGAGTGCATGGGAACATTCGATCGATACGCGCGCGGAAATTTCTCTGGCATCGCATGGTGTTTCCCTTGTCGATCTCTCGGGAAGGATCAACGACCTCAAGCTCTCGGATGTCTTTTTGCAAGCAGCGTTGCATCTGACGTGGGCAAAAGGAACGGACCAAAACATTCTCCGTATCAAGCCGCAGTTTTTCGCACAGTATTCGATCACGTCGCAGTGTCGTTTGTTTGCATCATATTCTCCGGAAGTAGTTCCGATATCGCTTTCCAACATTCTTGAAACAAATCGCTATGTTGCTGTTTCACCGGCAATTCAAAATCAAGACATAACACATGCCGGCGAACTCGGCGTCGAAATGCAATGGTCCAATGATCTCCGTAGCCGTGCCGCGCTGCAAGTCCGTTCCATTGCCAATTACGGCGTGTTCACCGATTCTGCGATGCAGGGTGTCTGGAATATCCAATATCTCGGGCGTGCAACATTTTTTGCTTTCGTGATCGAAACGTTTGCAACATTGACGCGAAATGATTATTTTTCTTCAAGCTTGGATCTTCAATCAATGCATCATGAGGTTTATGGCAGCCATATTCCTTATGTGCCGTCACTGGAGTTCAACGGATATTATGTGCATGATTTTACGCAGCAGATTTCCGGAATACTGACCGTGCATTGTGTTGGAAAGCGCGATGCAGATGTGAACGGCAACGGCACCTTACCTGCGTATGTTCTTGTCGATGTGCAAGGCAGGTATTCCATCTTGCAATGGCTGGATGTAAAATTAGGAATTAACAATATCACGAATAAAAAATATGATGTCTGGCAAGGATATCAAGAATTTCCATGTATGCTCCTTGCCGGTTGTGCAGTACAATGGTAACTCATAATGGTACTTTTAACTGAAAACAAAAGAATGTCACCCGTTCCACAACAACAGGAGGAATAATCCATGCCAGATTTAAATCTCATCGATGAAGGCGAGTTTGAAGAGACCGCAAGCCATGCCGCCCCGCCGCCGCCGGTTAAAAAGAAGAAGAGCAGTGGAGCCAGCGGAGGTGGAACATCTGCGTTGATGCTCATCTTGATTCTCGTTGTTCTAGGAGCGGGCGTATATTTCTTGAACAAGCGAGGCCTCATCAGCGTTGCGAAACTTTGGAAAAAAAGTCCTGCGGTGACGCAGGTTCAGGAAGAACCGTTGCCGCCCGAACAGCCGGCCGAGCAAATGCAGCAGCCGCAAAAATCGGATTCTTCGGAAGTCGCATTATTGGAAACTGCGCCGGTCGAAGATTCATTAAAAGGAGATCAGACAACAGAAGCTGCTATTCAATCTGGAAAGAGTCCGGCTCCGCAGACGCCAAAGCAGAAAAAAATGATGAAAGAGACGGCTTCCATTTCGAAACAGTTGGATGAAATGAAGGGCGAGTTCACGGTGCAAGTCATCGCGTACCGTGAAAAAACACAAGCCGAAGCAACGGCGAAAAATCTTGAGTATGTCGGATATCCATCGTTTGTGGAAAAAGTTCCGATGAAAGGCGGCGATTGGTACACCGTTCGCATTGGACGATATGCCTCGCGCGAAGAAGCAAAGCATGCCGTCAAATCGTTTGCTGCTCAATTGCAAGCAAGTTATGTTATTGATAAGGTACGTTCGAAGTAATTGTTGCAATATTTATCGAAAAAAAATTATGTGGTGGTGAACGGTGATGCGTTCATTCAACTGATTTCACAAGAGGTAGTTGTTCTTTTAAGAAGAAACGTTTGTGGCGTATGGAACCGATAGGGGACACGACGCCGCGATTCGGAAAAATTCGATATGGCGCGCCGGAGTTACAGCGCGCATACAAAAAACACATGGCGTATGCTATGCTGTTGTCGATTTTTCTGACGGTTATGCTCGTGAATGTTCTTCGATGGTTCGTGTCGGAAGATTCCTTCGATCCGAAAATTCCTCCAAAACAAATCCGCATTTTTATGTATTCTGAAATGGAAATGCCGCAGCCCATCGGCAATGGAAATTTTGGAATGACAGCGTATCCTTTCCTTCAACAGCAAGAAACTCCCAATGTGTTGGCAGAAGCAGCCATTATTCCAGATCGGAATAAAAAACCGGGGCGCCGAGTACCGGTGCTTCGGCAGTTTGCTGGCCCCATTGGCGGCTTGCCCGATGCCATGCCATCCGATAAATATTCAGATGAACGCCAATCGACGCGAGATAATTCTCTTGCAAACATTCCTGAAGATCGCCATGATATCGCCGGTGGCAGCGGATATTCTGCCGATCCGAAACGGAAAGGCGGAGTTCCTGTGGCAGGAAAAACCGGAGAACCGCCAAGCGGATTTGACCGTTCAGGAGTCGGAAGTTCTTCGAAGCCAACGGCCGGCGGAATGCCGTTGGGTTTCGGAAGCGGTGTCGATGGCGAAGGCGGTGGTTCAGGGTATTCGTTGCAATGGGGGCCAGGATTAGTGCGTCGGAAATTAAGCGGCACGCTGCCGAAATATCCAGCAGGAGTCAATACGGGCGGACAGGTGCAGATTCTTGCGTTTGTGTATCCTGATGGAACGGTGAAATCTGTTCAGCCGCAGCAGAAAGTCAACGCGCGATTGGAAGAGGCAGCCATGAATGCCGTGCGCTCATGGATATTTGAAGCATTGCCGTCATCGTTGGAACAAGTTGATCAATCGTGCACAATCACGTTCCGATTTAAATTGAAGTAAGAGGCGCAGCTCAATCGGAATTTTTTGGGGATTCTTCCCGATGCTCGGGTTTCTTTGTGCGGGGCAAAAAGAAAAAATAATAGAAGAGCACTTCACAGAACGTCAACAGAAGAAGTGAAAGCGTATCCTGGCGAAATTCTTTCACTTGTATTGCATGAAGCAACGGTTTCGTGTCTGTAAGATGCCAGTACCATTCATGAAACCATGGTATATGGAAAAGAGCGTCGGTCGCCATATTGGTCATGACCCATCCGACAGAAAAAACAATTCCGACAAATGCTACGGCAAGAAACCGTTCGCCGATGGGCTCATGCTTCTGAGAAAAGAAAGCATAGACGGCAAGAATTCCATGAAGAAGAAAAATAAATGCAGCTACCATAAATTGGATCCTAGTGCTTCATCAATATGCATCGCTGCCGAAAAGGACAGCGCGCATGGTTTTCAAAATAATTTGTACATCGAATACGAGCGACCAATTTTCGACATAATATACATCGTATTTTGTTCGTTCGGCAATCGGAGCGTTGCCGCGCAAGCCGTTCACCTGCGCCCAGCCGGTCATTCCGGTTTTAACGCGATGACGCTCGAGGTATTTTGGAATTTCATGTTTAAATTGTTCGACAAAATGCGGCCGTTCAGGGCGCGGCCCGACCAAGCTCATATCGCCTTTGATCACATTCAACAATTGCGGCAGCTCGTCAATACTGAACCGGCGCAATAATTTTCCGATACGGGTTGTACGCGGATCGTTTTTCTTGGTCCACACAGGACCGGTTTGTTGTTCTGCATTCACGCGCATCGAACGGAATTTCATCACCGTAAACAATGCTCCATCCAAGCCAACGCGTTCCTGTAAATAAAAGATCGGGCCGTACGAATCGAGTTTGATCAACAGCATCGTCAATAAAAACAAAGGGCTGATAAGCAGTAAAATGCAGACGGCGAACACAATATCGAATGATCGTTTGAGAATGGCATTCCATGTCGTCAATGCAGGTGCTTTGATGGAAAAAAACGGAATGCCGTTCAGATGTTTGATTTGGACCTGCGACGTCATCAATTCTAAAACGTCCGGCACCATCATAATTTCTACATTCAATCCTTGGCAATCACGAATAAATTCCGGCAGCAAAGGATGTTCGGCTTCCGTGAGTGTGATCAAGACGACATCGATGTGATGCTCTTTGAGATACTTGGATGTCTGTTGTATGGAACCGAGCAGCGGAACTTGTTGCATTTCCTCTGACGGCCCGCCATCCATTGAAAAATATCCTAATATGGTATATCCTAATTGGGGACGGGCACTGATGGAACGATACATTTGTTGAGCGACTGCGTTGGTGCCAATGATGACAATCTGCTTCAGATCGTTGCCATGCGCATACCAGCTCTGTTCAAATTTCATCATCCAGAATCGTTCAAACAAAAGGAAAAAGATTGCGGACATTGCCAGATAGAAAAAAACAACGCGTGAATATGAAAATTCGCGGTAAAAAAATGTTGCCGCCATCATAAGCATCATTCCAATACACACGAGGCGGATAATGGCAAAACATTCATCGGAGAAAAACACGGCACGACGCGGACGATACATTCCCCGCTGCTGAAACAACCACAGCCAAATCGGAATGACGAAGACCGAACTTTCGAGATATGCCCGCAGCGGTGCAAGTCCGTACGTCACCGGAATAAGCAATGTCAACGGAGAATAAAAACGCAGCCAGTAAGAAAATAAAAATGCTGTTTCCATCGCTACTGCATCGGCAATAACAGTGATGAACGGAATGTAAAAATCTTTTCGCAGCTTAGACATCCCGGGTCAACCGTACAATTCCTGTTCGACTTCTTGAAAAATAATATGCCCGATGGTAATGTGTCCTTCTTGAATGCGCTGCGTGTCGTTCGATGGAACAATGATAGCAAGATCGACTAGCTCTTTGGATGCACCGCCATCTTTGCCGAGAAAACCGATGGTGAGCATGTTTTTTTCGCGCGCTTTCCGGAACGCATTGTTGATGCTTGCAGATTTTCCGCTGGTGGAGATACCGATTAAAATATCGCCATCGTTGCCAAGAGCTTCAATGGATCGCATAAAAACATTGTCGTATCCCAAATCGTTGGCGCCTGCCGTCAAGTTGGATGTGTCGGTTGTGAGCGCAATGGCAGGGATGCCCGGGCGTTGAATGGTGGGGCTTAATCGAATTACAAATTCTGTTGCGAGGTGTTGTGCGTCGGCAGCGCTGCCGCCGTTGCCGCACAGTAAAATTTTTTTCTTATTCTTCAGCGCAGTAAGAATCAAATCAATGGCTTTCGAAATATCGTCGGCACATTGAAGAGCAATGCGTTGTTTCGTTTCACTGCTTGCTCGCAGCGAGTCTGCAATAAATTGTTGTCGCGGTGTCATACAGTCCTTTTATCGTTGTGGATTGCGTCTGCAAATTCTTTTAACATCGACGAATTGCCGTTTTCTTCGATGATCGTACCGGTAACGACGAACGATGCCCCGGCTTCCACTTTTTGATGCGCCTCTTCCGGCGTGCGAATACCGCCACCAACGATGAAGGGAAGCGTACAATATTTCGAAATTTTTTGAATCATAACTTCCGGTACAGAACGTTCTGCGCCGCTGCCGGCTTCGAGATATAAAATTTTTATGCCGATCATTTCTGCAGCAAGCGCATGGGCGACGGCAATATCCGCTTTGTTGTTGGGAATCGGCCGTGTGTTGCTCATGAATTCCACCGACGTTGTTTTGCCGCCGTCGATCAGCATATAGCCGGTGGAAATTGTTTCCAATCCCATGCGTTTAATGATCGGTGCGGCGATAACGTGATTGCCGATAAGATTTTCCGGATTGCGCCCGCTGATGAGCAGCAAGAATAACATTGCGTCGGCGTATTGAGAAACTTGCGAAACGTTTCCCGGAAAAATGATGACCGGAATCGTTGTATTCATTTTGATCAGTTGAATCGTTGCATCGAACTCATTGGAAAATAACAAACTGCCGCCGATCAAAAACGCATCAACGCCTGCTGCCGTTGCGGATTGAACAAATGCAGGGAGCTGTTGCGGTTTTATTTTGTCGGGATCGATCAGGACGAAATATCCCGCGCCGCGTTTTTTCTTGATTTCTAATAATCGTTCGAAGGTCGTCATAAATTGGTCATTTCATCAATGATTGAATGATGGATGGCGCATGTGCAAGTGCGTCGTCAAGTTTTGCGATATCTTTGCCGCCGGCCGTTGCAAGATGCGGGCGTCCGCCGCCGCCGCCGCCAAGCAGTTTGGCAACCGCACCGACGATTTTTCCTGCTTCGGCTTTCTTTGATTTTACTAAATCATCGGTGACAACGCAAACCAATTGCACTTTGTCTTCGACAACGGTTGCGAGCAATCCGATGCCGCTGCCGAGTTTCGAGCGCAATGAATCGCCGAGCGCTTTTAATTCATCGACTGATGAGGCGGTTACGTTGGATACAACGATTTTGATACCGCCAATTTCTTTTGCGGAGGCAATCAAGGTATCGATGGAACCGGAAAGAGATTGAAGGCGGTATTTTGCAATTTCTTTTTCATAAGACTTTTTTGTCTCGGAAATTGTCGAAAGAAGTTCGTTTAATTCAGCTTTGTGAGAATCTAATTGCCGGAAGCAGGCATCAAGTTCCGACGATGCATGATTCGGAATGTTTGTCAATTGCTTTAAGTTGATTAACCGTTCTTCGAAACCATTGATGGAAAAATGTGCGAGTTCGGATTCATGCGAACCTACCGAAACAAGATCGTTCTTGAGCGCGGCTAATTCATCATATTGCTTAAATGCAAGATTCAATTGTTCGAAGAATTTTTCTTCCTGTTCTTTTAAGAATGATACGGTATAATTTCCCGTCACTGCTTCAATACGCCGCACACCGCTGGCAACACTGCCTTCGCTACGGATTTTGAAATATTGAATCTCGCCGGTGTTATTCACGTGTGTGCCTCCGCAAAATTCCGTGCTAAACTTTCCGAACTGAATAACGTTCACACGCTCGCCGTATTTATCGCCGAAGAACATCAATGCACCGGTCTTCTTTCCTTCTTCGATGGGAATATTATTGAGTCCTTGTGTGCGCGCAATATTCTCGCGAATCTTTTCGTTCACGATTGTTTCGATCTGTCGAATCTCTTCATCCGAGACTTTGGCGAAGTGCGCGAAATCGAAACGTAAATATTCCGGAGCAACGAATGATCCCGCCTGATGTACGTGTGTACCAAGCACAGTTCTCAACGCGCCGTGTAATAAATGTGTTGCGGAGTGATTACGCATGATAGCAAGCCGTCGCTCGGTATCTACCTGCGCTTTTACTTTATCACCGATGTGTAACGCTGCGCTTTCAATTTTGTGGCCGAAAATGGAATCATCTTTTTGCGTATCGACAACTTTTATTTTATTTCCATTTGCAACAAGCACGCCGGTATCGCCGATTTGTCCGCCCGATTCAGCGTAGAAGGGAGTTTTATCTAAAACAGCATATCCATCGACAAGATCGATAACCGTTGCATCAGATTCGAACGCGGAATAACCAAGGAATTCTGTTTTTGGCGCTTTCACCTTCTCGGAAGAAAATTTTAATTCTGCATACGCCGTATCTTTACCGGAAGCGCGCGAGCGTTCCTTTTGTTCTTCCATTAATGTGTTAAACGCATCGACATCGACTTTTTAGCCGCGT
>DATKMP010000131.1:0-9816 GCA_035541775.1 Bacteroidota bacterium
GCCATTAATCAGCAAGAGATGTTGGTTCAGACCTTTAATCAAATCGGCAGCGTCATTGCGTTGGTGGGATTATTTATTACCGGTTTGTCGTTGTTTGTCGGCGGCATCGGCATTATGAATATTATGTTCGTTTCCGTCACCGAACGGACAAAAGAGATCGGCATTCGGAAAGCAATCGGTGCGCCGCGCCGTACCATTTTAATGCAGTTCCTGATAGAATCTGCTGCGCTGTGTTTGCTGGGCGGCATTATTGGCATTATCATCGCCTTTCCATTAAGTTTAATTATCGACACGGTATTGCCGACAGCCATGCCGTTGTTTGTTGTATTCGTTGCATTAGTGGTATCCTTAGTGGTCGGTCTCGTTTCCGGATTTTTGCCTGCGTACCGCGCCTCGCGCCTCGATCCGGTTGATGCGTTGCGATATGAATAAAAACCATCTATCATAAAAATAAAATCATTGTTCAAACAAAGACCATGAGAAAAAATATTCTATGTAAGTTGGAGCTTGTTTGTCACTTAGATTTTGATAAGTGAAATTTACCCGTCATGGAATTTACTGAAATCATCAAATTAGCGCTGTGGGCCGTTCGGTCGAACAAACTTCGTTCGATGCTGACCTTGCTCGGTATTGCCGTGGGAGTGTTTTCGATTATCGGTGTGATGACTGCCGTGCAAGTGCTGCAGAATAGCATCGAATCCGGATTGAGCGGATTGGGTGCGCATACGTTTCAGATTCAAAAAGAACCGGTGATGGCAAATCGCAAGGAATGGCTCAAAGCACAAAAACGAAAAGACATTAAGTTCGAGCAAGGGATGGAACTGAAGACGAAAATGACGCTTGCTCAATATGTGGCTTTGGAAGCATGGAAAAGTCCGCTGACGGTACAAAATGGATCCTTAAAAACAAATCCCAGTGTATCGCTGGCAGGCGAAGAACCGGAAGGAATTCCCGCAAACGATTGGACCATTGCCGAAGGCCGCGGGTTATCGGAAAATGACCAGCAGTACGGCAACAAAGTCGTCATCTTGGGCGATGATGTTGTGAAAAAAGTTTTTCCCTTTGGCGGCGCCGTTGGGAATAAAGTTCGTGTCGGTGACGAGTGGTACCAAGTCATCGGCGTTTTTGAATCGAAAGGTTCGATCTTCGGCGGCAACAATGGAAATTTTGTCGTCATTCCGTTGAGCACATTTTTAAATGAATATGGCAAAGACCGCAGCTTGCACATTATGATTAAAGCAAAAGATCAAGACGTGTATGACGACTGTTTGGAAGAAGCACGATTTCATTTGCGCACTCTTCGCAATGTACCTCCCGGCTCAGAAGATGATTTTGCCATATTCTCCAACGATTCACTCATTTCTACCTTCAATGATTTCACATTCTACATTAAAATGGGCGTCGGGTTCATTAGCTTTATCTCGCTGATCGCCGCAGGCGTCGGTATTATGAATATCATGCTCGTCTCGGTAACGGAGCGCACCAGAGAAATCGGTATTCGCAAAGCTATTGGGGCGCGGCGTTCCAATATCCTTTCTCAGTTTATCGTAGAAGCTGTCGTGTTATGTCAGATCGGTGGAATGATCGGCATCGTGATCGGCATTTTAATCGGAAACATGGTCGCATTACTTTTCAATGTTCCAATGGTGTTTCCTTGGATGTGGGCATTCCTCGGATTTATCATTACTTCTTTTGTCGGCGTGGTCTTCGGTGTTTATCCGGCTTGGAAAGCTGCAAATTTAGATCCGATCGAAGCGTTGCGATACGAGTAATTTTTTAAAAATTTCTTCTTGATAACTTTTTTTTCCACACACATCATCATCTCAAATGTAGTGTGAATCGTTTCATTTTTTTTCTTTTACAGTCGATTAAAAAATGACACCGTTGTCTAATACATGAGTCATATTTTTTTATTCCCTTCGCATTAGATCCAATCTTTAATTCTAACCTAATAACCGTGTTGTAATCTTTACAATTCATGCAATATACCTTATTTGCGGTATTGTATTGTGAACAGCGCCATGATAAATTAGCATTGTCTTAAGAGTTCAACTCTCTTACACACAACTTGTTCTTCGACAACTAAGGAAATGGCGCGAGAGATAATGATGTTCGATTGAACGCACCTGTAAAAATGAAAAACAAATTTGATCCGAATTTTAAATCACTTTTGTTTTGTTCATATTGCGCAGATATCGACCGGGTCTTTTTATGAAATGCCTGCATCAAAACTTTCCAATTGTAGAACTTACAATTTCCATCCTTCCAACACTCAAAGTGCCGTTCCCCGATATGCCGATTTTATAGCTTTTTCAAAGCTTTTTTAAATTTTATTCGTTCTGACATTGCCAATTCTGCTGGCACACTCAATGAACTTTCTATAGAAGTAACAGAATAGAAGGTGGCAGATGAAAATGAAAAGAACATACATTGCAGGTTTTCTAGCAGCAGCACTGAGCATTGTCTCTTTGGCTCAAGCCGGAAATGAAATAAAAATTTCACGCACGACAAATACGAGCATCGATATAATCCTTTCCAATACAGATGTCATAGCAGGTATTCAATTTAGTATCCGCGCCTCAAGCGATATCGTGATCGGACAACTTACTCCCGGGACACGAACTGCAAGTTCGGCTTGGACCGTAGCTTCTTACAAGCCGAATGATTCGACAATCAACGTCGTAATTTTAAGTATGTCACAACAAAATTTAGATGCCGCAAGCGGCTCGATTGCAACAATGACTTTTCAATACGCACCACAAATTCAAGAAATCAGCAATGTGGGATTAAGCAATGTGATGCTTGCCAACCCGCATGCCGACAGCGTAGGTGTGACAATTGAAAATTTACGATGGTCGAATCCATCGCTTGCTCAAAATCAATCGTTCATGCTCGGACAAAATTATCCGAATCCCTTTAATCCCTCAACTCAAATCACCTATCGGTTAAATAAATCGGCACAAGTCAAGTTAAGCGTGTATGACGTCACGGGACGTGAAGTTCGCTGTTTGGTGAATCAATATCAATCAAGCGGCGAATATCGTGTGGAATGGAACAGCAGTTCCAACGGCAATACAAGTCTGGCATCGGGAATGTATTTCGCCCGTTTGAATGTGGACAACCAGAGTGCAACGCGCAAAATGATTATGATGAAATAATTTGTTCCGTCTCCAAAGCTGTTGTGTCGTGGATGCATAACATGGAGACATCGATGGGCGCTCCTGAAGTTCGCCTCCTCAATTCAGGAGCGCTATTTTTTTCTCTGCAATCGCTTTTAAGGAACTTTTCGGATATTCCTGCAGCATTTTGTTGAACATGGATTTTGCCATGCTTGGCATACCGGATTGTTCATAACACTGCCCCAGCATAAAATAGGTGCTTTCAATTTTGAACGAATGCGGATAAGAAAACACTTTCGTCAATGCGGCAATTGCCTGCGATGGATGATGTAGCGATAACTGCGACACGCCAATCCAGAAATAGCAACGATCGGCAAGCGCACCGACGGAGCGATGTTTTAAGATTGTTCGAAACGCACGAATTGCCTTCGCATATTTTCCCGCTTCGTAGAGTTTAATTGCTTTTCCGTACTGCAGCGAGGCCGTCGCCCAGGTGAGCACAACGGGAACAGATGCAGAGGCAAGTTGCTTCGCAGGATGGATTTGTTGTGGCGTGGTTGGTACTGCAATATTCGCTGCAGCGTTCGTTGATGCAAAACGTTGTTGGTTGTCTGCCAGCGATTTTAATTGTTCCACCACTTCATTCAGTCGCTGATTTTGATCGCGAATCATTTCGATCAATGTTTCATTCGTGAAACGATCATGCGATGCAAGTGTTTCTGCCAGCGATGTATTGGTGGAAGTCGTAATCGATTGTTGCGTCAACATGTTCAATTGCTGAACGACAGCATCCAACCGTTTATTTTGTTCTTTCATCATTTCGATCATCGAAGATCGTACCGTGTCGAATGCTTGCGCATGCGAGTGTCGCGTCAAGACCGCCAAGGTGTCCTTTCCGTCAGCGCTTACCGTCACAACGCGAGAAACAGGAGGAAAATATTCATCGCGAGATTCTGAGCCCTTGTCCGTTGCACACGAGAAAAACAAGAGAGAGACGCTTGCTGCTAATGCCACACATCCTAAACCGCATGTTTTCATCTATGCCTCCAATTCAGTTATTACATAGTGTCGCCGATTATTTTTTTACGCCGATCGATGCCGTGTACAATTTGACCGCTTTGACAAAATCTCGAAATAACGGATGCGGAACAACCGGGCGCGATTTCAATTCCGGATGAAATTGCACCGCCAGAAACCATGGATGATCGGGCAATTCGATTATTTCCACGAGATCGTTGTTCACGTACATACCACTGAATACCATGCCGTTATCGGCGAGTTTTTTTCGAAATTTATTATTGACTTCATACCGATGCCGGTGCCGTTCCGAAATAAGTTCTTTATGATATGCCGTATATGCTTTTGTTCCCTTCGTCAAGGTACACGGATAAGCACCGAGCCGCATCGTGCCGCCCATATTACGGATAGATTTTTGTTCCTGCATCATATCAATGACGTTGTGTTTGGTCCTGCGAAATTCTGTGCTGTTCGCATCCGTCATACCGCACACGTGGCGTGCAAATTCGATAACGGCGCATTGCAATCCGAGACAAATGCCGAAGAATGGAATTCCTTGTTCTCGTGCGAATTGAATTGCCGCAATTTTTCCCTCGATCCCACGGTTGCCAAAGCCCCAAGGAATGAGCAACCCTGTTGCACCGGTTAAATATTTTTCTGCACCGAAATCTTCTACATCTTCTGCACGAACCCAATCGAGTTGCACTTCGACATCATTTTCTGCGCCCGCATGCACAAATGCTTCGCTGATACTTTTATACGCGTCCTTCAAGGCGGTATATTTTCCACACACCACGATGCGCACCTTGCCTTTGGGCTGTTTGACACGATGAATAAATTTTTTCCATTGTGTTAGATTAGGTCGGCCGCATTTCAGGTTAAGCTTTTCAATGACAATAGCGGGCATTTGTTCGTCTTCCAACGCCAGCGGCAATTCGTAGATGGTCGGCACATCACGGCCTTCGATCACTGCTTGTGTTTCCACGTTACAGAAAAGCGCGATTTTTTCGCGCAACTCTTTGGACAGTGGTTTTTCTGTTCGGCATACTAAAATATCCGGCTGCAATCCGATCTCCAGCAATGACTTGACGCTGTGCTGAGTCGGTTTGGTTTTAATTTCTCCCGCTGCTTTGATATACGGAACAAGTGTTACATGAATATTCAAAGCATTGCGTCGTCCGACCTCCAGCGTTAATTGCCGAATGGCTTCTAAGTACGGCAAACTTTCAATGTCTCCCACCGTACCGCCGATCTCGGCAAGGACAACGTCGTATTTTCCGGTTTTTGCAATCGCCCAGATGCGGCGTTTAATTTCATCGGTGATGTGTGGAATAACTTGTACGGTGGCACCAAGATAATCGCCGCGGCGCTCGCGCGAGATCACTTCATAATACACCTGGCCGCTTGTCGTGTTATTATTGCGCGTCATGTTGTCGTTTAAAAATCGTTCATAGTGTCCGAGATCAAGATCGGTCTCTGCCCCATCTTCGGTCACATACACTTCGCCGTGCTGAAACGGATTCATCGTTCCGGGATCGACGTTGATGTACGGATCGAACTTCATAATCGTCACACGCAGTCCGCGTGCTTTCAACAACATGCCGAGCGATGAAACAGTGATTCCTTTGCCGAGCGATGAGACCACTCCGCCTGTTACAAAAATAAATTTTACGTTATTGCGTGCCATAGCATCTTTCTTTTATAATCGAACCGATGCCGCGCGAAGGATCTGCACAACGCGCTGGGCATCTTCCGGTGTATCGACAGATATACTGTCATACGAAGTAATGCCGACTTTTATTTTGTAGCCGGCTTCTAAAATCCGCAATTGCTCCAACCGTTCTGCGTGTTCTAATCTTGAAAACGGCAGCAGAGCATATTGCATTAAAAAATCTTTTCGGAACACATACAGTCCGATATGTTTGTAGAAGGTACCATGCAAAAGCCAGTTTGCCGCATCAGCTTCATCCCGTACAAACGGAATTGCTGCACGGGAAAAATACAATGCCTCGCCATTCCTCGTACAAGCCACTTTAACAACGCTCGGATTGAGTAAATCATCCACGGTTTCAATTTTCTTTGCAAGCGTTCCCACCGGAACATCGGGGTCATCGATCAATAATTGCACCGCTTGATCGATCATTTCCGGTGCCAACAACGGTTCATCGCCTTGCACATTGACAAATATGTCGCCGGCAACTTGCGCCGCTACAGCAGCAACTCGATCACTGCCGCTTTTAATATCGGGAGAAGTCAGCACGACTTCGCCGCCGAAATGTTTCACCGCAGTTTCAATGCGTGCATCGTCGGTTGCCACAATGACACGAGTCAGCATTTTCGATGCTTGTGCACGCTCGTACACGCGCTGCACCATCGGTTTGCCGAGCAAATCGACAAGCGGTTTAGCGGGCAGTCGTGTTGACGCATAGCGCGATGGAATGACACCAATAACTGTCGGCAGTTTTAACATTAGGATTTCTCGCTAATCACTTTCGGTACTTTAAAAAATTCTTCCGTTCGCGACGGAGCATTTTTCAACGCTTCATCCGTCGGTGTACTCGGCGTCGTTTTGTCTTCGCGGAAAACATTCTGCAGTTCGATGACATGCGACAGCGGTTCAATCTTCGATGTATCCAATCGATTAAGCTGTTCGATATACTCCAGAATTTGATTCATTTGATGCGTGAATGTTTTTTTTTCCGCATCGCTAAATTCTAATTTCGCAAGCTGAGCGATGTGCTCAACATCTTTAATAGTTACGGACATAACTTATCTCATGATTGATCGATGTACTGTTGTTCGATGATTTGATAAACTTGTTTCATTAACTGCTGCTCGCCGGCTTTTCCCTCTAACGTATCCGTCGCGATGGGCTTGCCGATAACCACAGAAATATCTGCCGGTTGAATATTCAATGAACCTTTCGGCATAATTTTAAACGTATTGTTAATCGTCACCGGCACGACAGGGACACCTGCCTTGACGGCAATAAAAAATGCACCGCGTTTGAACGGCTGCAATTTTCCATCGCGTGTCCTCGTTCCTTCGGCAAACAACAAGACCGAACTTCCGCTACGAATCGTTTGGGCAGCACGTTCTAAACTGTTCATCGCATCTCTTGAATTCATTCGGTCGATCATAATAAACGGGCCGAAACGCAGCGCCCATCCCCAAATCGGCACATACGTCAAGATTTTTTTAAACACGATGTTCACTTCGCTGGGAATTCCCACCAAGGCAGCGGGAATATCGAACATGCTGGCATGATTGGAAACAAAAATATAATGTTTTCCGGGTTGCAGATTTTCTTTTCCCTCTACGATTAACCGAATTTGACAAACCCATAAAATACAGCGAGACCACGTTCGTGGAATCCAGCGAAACACATTTCCTCTTCGATCAAAAAATGCAGCGATAAGCGCCGCGGTTGAAAACAAAATCGAGATCGGAAACAAGATAAGAATGTTGATGATGGAACGTATCACATAACACCCGTTATCTTCTTTTCGTTTCGGGGATTGAGAAAAACAGCAATGACGGAGATGGTGCAGGAGACTCGTATTCCGTAGAATGGAAAGTGAAACGCTTTACGCCCTTCAGGTCAGATAAACCTGTTTGTTGCAGCACCATAGGTTTAAGATTATTGATACACTCATCGTTGTTTATAAAATGTAGGAAAGCGTTGCCTGAAATGCAACGGATGTTTTATCCATCGAAGAAATATTTTTAGTGATAGAGTAAATATTTATCACGCAGTTTCAAAAAGGCATCGCGCTTTTCGTTCGTCCACTTCATAAGTTCATCGATCGAGAGATTGTTCTTGAACCACGCGCGGATGGTATCGCTGCCGACCGCTTTATCGAAGCCGGCAATTTTTTCCGGCTTTGCACGGTCGAAGAGATTATAATCCGGGAACAACCGATCTATCGCATCGATAATACAAAATTGAACGCGTGTCATATCGAGTGAATCGCGATCCGTTATATGCAGTTGCACGCCTTGATATTTGACACTGGTACTATCATGTGTTGTGGGAGAATAAAAGATCGGGCGAAAAATAATACCAGGGATGTTATAATTATTAAGATATCGCGCCAGTGCAAATGCATCTGCCCACGGCGCACCGACCAACTCGAACGGCATCGTATAACCAATGCCTTGATTGACCGTGCCAAGTTCGCCCAGCAAACCTGTGAGCACATAAAAAATCGGTGTGAAGGAGTGTGGAATATTGGGCGAAGTGGGAATCCATTCCAATCCGGTTTCATCCCACCACATCGAACGCTTCCATCCTTCCATTTTGACAACCGTCAGGTCGCACCGACCGCTGCCATTGAGCCAATGTTCGCCGTTGATCATTTGTGCAAGTTCGCCCGCCGTCATTCCGTACACGTACGGAATCGGATACGCACCGATGAACGATTTGAATTTGACGTCCAGCATGGTTCCTTCTATTTTATTGCCCGATAACGGATCAGGCCGATCAAGAACGACAAACGGAATATTATTTTCTGCTGCGGCTTCCATGGCCAATCCCATTGTGGAAATGTACGTGTAGGAGCGAACGCCGATATCTTGAATGTCGTACACCAATACATCAATTCCCTGCAACATTTCTTTTGTGGGCTTGCGCGTTTTGCCGTACAGCGAATACACCGGCAATCCTGTCTTTTCGTCAATAGATGACTCGATATATTTTCCGGCATCGCCATTTCCGCGCACACCATGCTCAGGGCTAAAGAGCATAACCAACTTGACACCGGGAGCATGGAACAGCACATCGACGGTACTCTGCATATCGAATGTCATTCCGGTGGGATTGGTAATTAACCCAACTCGTCTACCTTTCAGCACATCAAAACCATGTTCGCGCAGCACATCGATGCCCGGCTTGACTTTTGATTCTGCCCCCCGTGTTATGGATCCCAGCATCGCTAAGAACGCGATATAAAAAATTTTTTTCATGTTCCACGGTACACGCATCATCGTTTCTTTTCCATTATTCGTTTCCACATTTCTTCTACAAGAAAATAAATATAAGCTAACAAACCAAACACCGTTATGGTCACACACCAGCCAAGCATCGTTACTGGCGGATCAATGAACGCCATCAGCATCAACAGAGCAAAGGCAAGGATGGTATTCCGTTTTGTCCGCCGATAAAGAATATCAATATCCGTTCGATGTATTTCTTTTTTTCTCGATTCGATTTTTGTTATCGATTCCCATGTCGGCAGTTGTTTGCCATCGACTTCCCAGTTTTTTATCAGCCGCAAATCTGCACACAGTTGAGTTAAGTGGAAAAAACTTTCCGTCTCGAATGCAAGAAATCGATTTTCAAAACTCTGCGCATGATCAGATCCGAGAAGTAACTCGCGCGCCAATGCAGTTACGCACTGCGCATTCGATTGAAACTCGGACGATAGTTGATCATATCCCTCTGCACCGGAACCAATGCGTTTCATCACTTCTTGTGTTTTTATGACCGCAGCGGCATGAAAGAGCAGTTCATCGAATGTTTTTTGTTTTTCCAAATTCAAGGATAAGTCCAACAACAAAGCTACCTCATCCGGAAATTTAAATTTCTTGCCGGCATCGTTTTCCACGAGTTGAATAAATTCTTTGAGGTTATTGCGAAGAGCTGTCATTCTTTCATTGCCCAAATTTTAAGCAGCCGTTG
>DATKMP010000132.1:0-6140 GCA_035541775.1 Bacteroidota bacterium
TCATCGCCGCGAATCGCAGCTTTCAACAATCCTTTTGCATCCGCGGCATTGGAGGGAAATGCAATTCGCAATCCGGGAATGTGCGCAAAAAATGCCTCGATGTTTTGACTGTGATAAATGCCGCCGTGGATATATCCGCCAACCGGTACGCGAATCACCACCGAACACGGCCACACACCGTTGGATCGATACCGCACCACCGCAAGCTCATCGCGGATTTGCATGAACGCAGGCCAAATATAATCGCCAAATTGAATTTCCGGAACCGGCTTCCATCCTTTCAACGCCATGCCGATAGCGACGCCAATGATGCTTGCTTCCGCCAGTGGCGAATTGAATGCCCGTTCCATTCCATAGCTCGTGGATAATCCTTTTGTCGCCGTGAACACACCGCCTTTGCGATCGGCAATATCTTCACCGAAGACAATCATTTTTTCATTGCGCCGCATTTCTTCATGCAAAGCATGATTGATGGCATCGACAAAAACAATTTTATCGCCCGAATGTTCCGGTTCGATAAAATTTTCCGACGGAACGGCATGCGCTTTTCCGAACAAATGTTCGGCGACAAATTCCGGATTCGGCAACGGACGGCTTTCGGCCCAGTCCGCCGCTTCTTCAATTTCCTGTTTTCCTTCATTCTGAATTTCTTCGAGTTCTTTTTCTGCCAGAAATTCATTGTCCAATAAATATTGTTTCAACAACAAAATCGGATCGCGTTTTTTTTCTGACTCCAATTCTTTTTCATCACGATACTTTCGTTGATCATCCGATGAAGAATGCGGCAGCAAGCGAACCACATGCGCAACCACAAGCGCCGGTCCTTTTCCCGAGCGAATATATTCCACCGCTTTTTTCGTAGCGCCATACGCGTCGAGAACATGAACGCCGTTGCATTCAAATCGTGCAAGTCCCGAAAATCCTTTCGTCACTTCATACACCGAGCCGCCGGCAGTCTGTAATTCGACCGGAACGGAAATTGCATATTTATTATCTTCGATAAAAAACAAAACAGGCAGCGATTCGCGCGCTGCCCAATTCACGGCTTCAAAAAATTCGCCCTCGCTCGTCGTCCCTTCGCCGGACGACACATACACAACCTCATCCGTGCGCTCTTTTTTTGCAGCAAGAGCCACTCCGACAGCTTGTAAAAATTGTGTCCCCGTCGGGCTGGATTGGCTTACGATGTGCAAATCTTTGTTGCTAAAATGCCCCGGCATTTGCCTCGCGCCTGTCGCCGGATCTTCGGCACGATGCAGCGCTGCAAGAAATAAATCTTTCGGCGTCACGCCCCATTGCAGAACGAACGCTTCATCGCGATAGTACGGAAACGCCCAGTCGTGTCCCGGCTTCAACGCCATCGCAGCCGCAACCTGCGCCGCTTCATGACCGGAGCCGCCGATGTGGAAAAAACTTTTTCCCTGTTTCAGCAATCGCAATTGTTTGTCGTCTATTAAGCGAGCCAACAGCATCCACCGGTACGCTTGCACAAGGTCGGACTTTCTTAGGCCGTGCAATTTTAATTCTTCCGGGGCTACCATTACATGCGGTTCATTCATTTCAACATCTTCCCGATTGTCTCAACCGATGAACGTTGAATCTCTTGCTCCATCAAGAATTCTAATTCGGTTTTTGCAATTTGTTTTTGTTCGCAGTCGAACACACGGCAAAAGTTTTTTATGATGACGGGATGAATTTCTTCCATCGATATCGTTCGGCCGAAAATTTTCTGCATCGACGTGACACCTTTATGAAAAATTCCGCACGGAATAATTCGTCCGAATCGGCTTAAATCGGTATTGACATTCAGTGCAAAGCCGTGCATCGTAATCCATTTACTCACCTTTACGCCAATAGCAGCAATCTTTTCCCCATCCACCCACACGCCGGTCATTCCTTCTTCGCGTCCGGCTTGAATTTTAAAATCTGCCAGTGAACGAATAATCATTTCCTCGATGTTGCGAAGATACCAATGAATGTCCGGTTTGTATTGCTGGAGATCGAGAATCGGATAACCGACGATTTGTCCCGGGCCGTGATATGTTACATCGCCGCCGCGGTCGATGTGAAAGAAATCTGTATCGCTTGCGCGTAATTCTTCTTCCGACGCAAGTACGTGATTATCGTCGCCGCTTTTGCCGAGCGTGTACACATGATTGTGTTCGGTCAGCAGAAACAGGTCAGATATTTTTTGATCGGCACGCATCTGCCACAATTGTTTTTGCAGCGCCCATGCATCCGCATAACGGGTTCGTCCAAGATCAACTATAAGAAGCGAGTTCAAAAATATTTTCTTAATCCTTAAATGTGAATGGCCGCATCAAAGGCCTGCCCTGCCGCTTCCATCACGGCTTCGGAAAGCGTCGGGTGCGCATGCATGGTACTGTGCAATTCTTCCCATGTTGTTTCGAGCGCTTTTGCCATGCCAAGTTCGGCGATCATCTCTGTCGCTTCCGATCCGAGAATGTGCGCGCCGAGAAGTTCGCCATATTTTTCATCGAAGATCAACTTGACCATGCCTTCGCCCTCACCAATCGCCATTGCTTTGCCGAGCGGGCGAAACGGAAATCTTCCGATTTTTATTTTATATCCTTTTGCGATTGCCGCTTCTTCGGTCAAACCGACGCTCGCAACCTGCGGCTGACAGTACGTGCAGCCGGGAACATTCGATTTATCGATTCCATGTTTCGCCTTACCTGCAATGTGTTCGACAGCAACCATGCCTTCATGCGATGCAACGTGCGCAAGCAGCGGCGGCCCGGCAACATCACCGATGGCATAAATACCATCGACATTGGTTTTGCCGAATTCATTCACCGCAATAAATCCCTTTTCAACTTTCACACCGGCGGCTTCCAATCCAAGATTTTCCGTATTTGCCTGAACGCCGATTGCCATCAACGCAACATCGGCAACAATATCTTTCTTCCCATCGGCACCTGAAACCGCAACCGTCACCTGCTCATCGACTTTCACACTTTCGACTTTCGTTCCAGTGAGAATATCGATGCCGGATTTTTTTAAACTGCCTTCCAGTGTCTTGGTAATTTCTTTATCTTCCACCGGCAGAATGTTCGGCATCATTTCCACGACCGTTACTTTAGTGCCGAACGAATTATAAAAATATGCAAACTCGATTCCAATTGCGCCGCCGCCGATGACAATCAATGACTTCGGCTGTTCAGGCAACGTCATCGCTTCAGTGCTCGTAATAATTTTTTTCTTGTCGATGGTGACGCCGGGAATTGATCGGGGCCTTGCACCGGTCGAAAGAATAATGTTTTTCGATTTAATCGTCTCGGTGACTTTTCCATCTTTTAAAACTTCAATCGAATTTTTGCCGGTCAGTTTTGCCGTTCCTGCAATCACTTCGATTTTATTTTTCTTCATCAAATATTCCACGCCTTTGGAAATGCGGTCTGCAACACCACGGCTGCGCGAAATAATTTTCGAAAAATCGTAACTCAATCCTGTATGCGTAATACCGAACTCGGAAGATTTTTTGAACGCGTTATACATTTCTGCGCTTTTTAACAGCGCTTTGGACGGGATGCACCCCCAGTTCAAACACACGCCGCCTAATTTATCGCGTTCCACTAATCCAACTTTCAATCCCAGCTGTGCCGCACGAATCGCTGCGACATATCCGCCCGGCCCTGCGCCGACAACGGTTACATCAAACTGTCGTTCTGCCATTTTCCTGCCTCTCTGATTTTTTTATCGTTATCATTTTCTGAAATATACTTAGAACGGTTCCGAAATACAACGAACCTGCGTCATTCCTGCCACTATTTGAACGCCGGAACGGCGCATGCAAGTTCCATAAATAATTTTTAAGAAACGAAAATAATCCGCATGAGTCATTGATTCTTTTTCACTTTTCAGGTAAGTTGAATAGAGAAAATACAGGATGACGGAGCCAAAACAGCGAGTAACTATTTCCAACCGGAAAGCGCGGCATGAATATTTCATCGTCGAAGCTTTCGAAGCCGGCATTATGCTCACCGGTACGGAAATTAAATCGATTCGCGCCGGCAACGCCAACTTGCAGGATAGTTACGCGGAAATTCGGAACGGCGAAGTGTGGCTCGAAGAGATGCACATCAGCCCGTACGAACATGGGAGTATTTACAATCATGATCCGCGGCGAAAACGAAAATTATTGTTGAACAAAAAAGAAATCCGAAAACTGCTCGCGAAGACGAGAGAAAAAGGATTTACGCTTGTTCCACTGTCGGTGTATTTTAAAGGACCGTACGCAAAAGTGGAATTAGCAATTGCCCAAGGCAAAAAGAGTTACGACAAACGCGAGGCAATTGCCAAGCGCGATGCAGAACGAGAAATGGCACGGCATAGAAGGAGTAAAATTTAAGAATTGTTTCCAACACTCAACGAACAGATGGATGTGATCAAGCGCGGCGCTTCGGAAATTATTCCCGAAGAAGATCTCGTCCGCAAGCTCGAACGTTCCATCAAACAAGACAAACCGCTTAACATCAAACTTGGATGCGACCCAAGCCGGCCGGATTTGCATCTGGGACATTCGGTCGTCCTTCGCAAACTCAGACAATTTCAAGACCTCGGTCATCAAGCCATTCTCATCATCGGCGATTTTACCGGAATGATCGGCGATCCGTCCGGCAAAAGCAAAACGCGCCCCGCTCTTTCGCTCGAAGAAACTCGCCAGCACGGGCAATCGTACTTCGAGCAGGCGACAAAAATTCTGAGCGCGCGCAGCATTCAAATCGTTTATAATTCGGATTGGCTCGGCAAGATGAGTTTCGCCGATGTCATTCGTCTTGCAAGCAAATATACTGTTGCACGGATGTTAGAGCGCGATGAATTCAACGCACGCTTCAAAGCCGGTGAACCCATCAGCGTGCATGAGTTTCTCTATCCGTTAGCGCAGGCAATGGATTCTGTTGCTATTAAAGCGGATGTGGAATTAGGCGGCACCGATCAGAAATTTAATTTGCTTGTCGGGCGCGATATTCAGCGCGAGTACGGTTTAGAACCGCAAATTGCGTTGACGATGCCGATCCTTGTCGGCACCGATGGCGCCGATAAGATGAGCAAGTCGCTCGATAATTATATCGGCATCGATGAATCCCCGAAAGAAATGTACGGCAAAACGCTGAGCATTCCCGATGCGCTCATTTATTCCTACTTTGAACTTGCCACCGATGTTCCCAAAAACGAATTACTGGAAGTAAAACAAATTTTGGAAAATCCACAAACCAATCCGCGCGATACCAAGCGCCGGTTAGCGCGTACCGTGGTGCGGATGTACCATTCTTCCGAAGCAGCGCAGCAAGCCGAAGAAGAATTCGACAAAATTTTTATAGAAAAAAGTGTTCCCGATAACATCGAGGAATACCAGCAGCAACCCGGCATGAACATCGCCACCCTGATGATCGAAGCAAAGCTTGTCGCCTCTAAAGGCGAAGCGCGCCGTCTCATCGAACAGGGCGGCGTGAGCATCGACGGCGAACGAGTGTCCGATATCAATCTGGCTGTGCCGGAGAAGGACGAATTCATCCTGAAAGTCGGCAAGCGCCGATTCCTTAAAGTTAAACGATAACATTCATATTTTAATTTGGAGTTAAAGCAGTGTTCACTCCCACGAAAATGTTTTTTACCAAAGGCGTAGGACGCCATAAAGATTACTTACAATCCTTCGAGCTTGCGTTGCGAGATGCGGGCATCGAAAAATGCAACATCGTCACCGTTTCCAGCATTTACCCGCCGGGATGCAAACGCGTTCCGAAAGATGATGGCATTGCACAATTAAGTGCGGGACAAATTACATTCTGCGTCATGGCGCGCAATGCGACGAACGAACCGAACCGTTTGATCGCCTCGTCTATCGGCGTGGCGCAGCCGGCAGACGATACGCAGTACGGGTATTTATCCGAACATCATCCGTTCGGCGAAACCGACGAACGCGCCGGCGATTATGCCGAAGACCTTGCAGCCACGATGCTCGCCACAACACTTGGCGTGCAGTTCGATCCCAACACGAACTGGGATGAACGCGAAAAGATTTTTAAAATGACCGGCAAGATTGTACGCACGTTCAACATTACGCAATCAGCAGAAGGCGATAAGAACGGGTTGTGGACCACCGTTGTTGCATGCGC
>DATKMP010000133.1:0-19960 GCA_035541775.1 Bacteroidota bacterium
CGGTTTCGCGATCAACGATGTCATTTAAGATATAGACGACGCTGGAAATAAAACAGAAAACTACAAATCCCGTTGCTGTCGTACGTAAATATGCCGGTTCAAAAAAATGTTTTGAAAAGATGAGCGCCGCAAATAAAAAAATATTTTTCACCCATTGCGATGGGCGGAACATTCTTCCCCACTCGATGATTTTCTGCACCGTGCAATCTCCTTCGACGTTCAAGTTCTGCCAAAGCGTTTATCTAATTCTTCAAGCGGTATTCGCACCACAATCGGACGTCCGTGCGGACAGACATACGGCATTTTTGTTAAAAATAAATGTTCGATGAGAACGACCATTTCTGTGGTATTCAATTTATCGCCGGCTTTGATCGCGGCTTTACACGCAAACGATTTGGCAAGATTATCGCGCACATCGGAAATACCGGCATGTTCATTGTTGTTGTATTCGTCCAAAACATCTTGCAATATTTTCTTTTCGCCGCCGACGCGCACATCGGCGGGAATTCCTTCAATCACGATGGTGTTTTTACCGAACAGCTTCAGATCGAATCCCAATTTTTCTAAATGCGGCTGCAATTCTTTCACTAAGGCATAATCGCTGGCAGGCAGTTCTACGGTTTCAGGAAATAATAATTGCTGCGACGACGGCAAACTGTTTTCAAAATTTGCAACAACCCGTTCGTACAAAATCCGTTCGTGTGCAACGTGTTGATCGACAATCATCAGTCCAGAGCGAATTTGCGAGACGATATATTTATTGTGCAATTGCCACACCGGCTTATTTTCTTGAGACGATTCCTCCGGTTGGCGTTGGGCAAGAATGCGGCCCACGCTTGGTGGTGTTTGAAACTGCAACGACGAGGGCGCACCCGACAAGGACGAAAGCACTTCTTCTTTTCCCAGAATGGGAGCCGATGTTGGGCGCAATTCTGTTGTATGAAAATCCTGAGGCAAGGGAAACACCGGAGCGCCTGCCGGCATCGTTCCTTCAATTTTTTCCCACGGCCTTCCTTCAAATCGTAATTTTGAATCGCCGGATGAAATTGCATTTCCATCCTGGATCGATATCAACGGCACAAGGTCATTCGCGGCAAGCGCTTTGCGGACGGCAGAAAGAACAAGTCTATAAATGTTCGAATCGTTTTCAAATTTTACTTCCATCTTTGTCGGGTGCACATTGACATCGACCTTGCTGGGATCGATCGTGAGAAACAATAAAAAAAATGGGAATGAACCTTTTTCCAGTAAATGTTCATACGCTTGAAACACGGCATGGTTAATCATTTTGCTGAAGATAAATCGTCCGTTGAGAAACACATATTGTTCGGCGCGCGTCTTGCGGGCAAAATTCGGTTTCGCCAAAAATCCGTGCACGTGCATCAAATCGGTTCTTTCTTCAAACCGGATCAATCCTTCGCCCTGCGCTTTGCCAAACACATGGCTGATGCGTTGTTCGGTTTGTTCTTTTTTTACATCGATCAACGTGTCGTCGTCGCTGGCGTAAAACCATTCTACCTCGGGGTAGGCAACCGCCATCCGCACAACGACATCGGTGATATTTTTAAGTTCTGTCTGACGCGTTTTTAAAAAATTGCGGCGTGCCGGCGTATTATAAAATAAATTGCGAATCGTGATACTCGTGCCGCGTTCAAATGCCGTTTTCGATTTTTCTTTTACTTCATCGCCTTCGATGCGAATCAAAGTGGCAAGCTCATCCGATTCTGTTTTTGTTTTCACTTCGACTTGCGAAACCGCCGAAATTGCGGCAAGGGCTTCACCGCGGAACCCCAGCGTTTTAATCGCTTCAAGATCGCTGGGTGATTTTATTTTACTCGTTGCATGCCGCCGGAACGCCAGCGACGCATCCATTTCCGACATGCCTTCGCCGTTATCCACCACTTGAATCAACGCTTTGCCCGCATCGTTGACCAGTACCGCAATCCGCGTTGCGTGTGCATCCAACGCATTCTCAACCAGTTCTTTCACGACCGATGCCGGCCGCTGCACCACTTCGCCGGCAGCAATTTTATTTGCCAGCTCCGGAGATAATATGTGAATTTTGTTCGACATGATTATTGACTGCGTGTGTTCTTCAACAATATAATGATTTTTGTTTCGGGAAAAGAGAACTGAACGCTACGGTTTGAATGCTGTTCCTTCGAACAGCGCATCCACGTACACTTTTCGATCAAACAATTGTACATCGTCGATGTGTTCTCCTACGCCGACAAATTTTACCGGTACATTCAATTCGTGACTGATGGCAAGCACAATACCGCCCTTCGCTGTTCCATCCAATTTTGTCAGTATCAATCCAGTAACATCGACCGCGGCAGAAAATTGTTTTACCTGTTGCAAACCGTTTTGCCCTGTGGTTGCATCGAGCGCTAACAAAATTTCGTGCGGTGCGCCGGGCAATCGTTTGTCCATGACGCGTTTGATTTTTCTTAACTCTTGCATCAAATTGGATTTTGTATGCAAGCGTCCGGCGGTATCGATAATCACGACATCGGCATGTTTTGCTATAGCAGAATTCAGCGCATCAAACGCGACCGCGGCGGGGTCTGCGCCATGCGCTTGTTGAATAATGTCAACGCCGGCACGCTTCGCCCAAATTTCCAACTGTTCATTCGCTGCAGCGCGAAAGGTATCTGCGGCACCGATGACCACATGGTGCCCCGCCAAACGATATTGATACGCCATCTTGCCAATCGTTGTGGTCTTGCCAACGCCATTGACGCCGATGACCATCACCACATACGGACGTGTATCGATGGGCAGCTTGGATAACGATGGTTCAGTGCTGGTTTCGACATGAAGCACATCGGAAATTTCGCTTTTCAGTAATTCCAGCAGCTGGGCAGTCGATTCAAATTTTTCTTCTTTCACTCGCGTTCGCAAACCGTCGAGAATAACTCCCGCTGTTTCGACGCCGACATCGCTTGCAATCAGAATTTCCTCCAGCTGTTCCAACACGTCTTCGTCGATCCTGCTTTTCGTGGCAACAAGGTGCTGTACTTTCGCAACAAAGGAATCGCGCGTTTTCGCAAGGCCATTTTTAATTTTCGATATCGAGTCGAACAATCCCATCGTCGTTATTTCCCAGCATTTCGTCCGATAAACAATCGCTGTGTATAACTGACCAAGGAGAAGGTCATCATCACGACACTTGCACCGACAGCAATCATTCGCAATCGTTCCAATGATTCGACGTGAATGGTGCTCAAGAAAAATACGAGCGCAATAAAGCTGACGGCAATTTTTCCCGGCCAATTGGATTGCGGGATAATTCCTTTTTGCTGTTTAATATATACTCCCCCCAGAAAGATCAATACATCACGCACAATCACAAATACAATAAACCACAACGGCACATCGCCCGTCCACACCATGAGCAGCGCATACAATCCGATGGCAATTTTGTCTGCAAGCGGGTCGATAAATTTTCCCAGTTCCGTCACCTCATGAAGTTTGCGCGCAAAATATCCGTCGAGAAAATCTGTGGCAATAGCAAAGATGATCACCGCGGCAGCCCACCAACGGTGATGCGGAAAGTTCGCGATCAAACAATAACCGATCGGTATGATGAGAACAATACGGCTCAAGCTGAGGATGTTGGAAACAGTAAAACGTTTTTCGGGCATCACTGTTCGTTTGCGTCTTTCGATGCTTCGCTATCGACCGGCACCGGATATTTTCCATCGAAGCATGCTGTACAATAATGACGCCCGCCCTCTTTCGGTGCTGCCTCAAGAAGTTTTTCAATAGAAAGATAGACTAAACTTTCGACGCCGAGTTCACGGCGCATCGCCTCGATGTCGCCTTGAAAGCGGTTGGCAATCAATTCTTCGTGGCTCGGAAAATCCATGCCGTAATGACAAGGAAATTTAATCGGTGGGCTCGAAACTCGAAAATGAACTTCTTTCGGTTGCGCTTCGCGAATTAATTTGATCAATTGTTTTGATGTTGTTCCGCGCACAATGGAATCATCCACGACAATCACTTTACGGTCTTTTAAAACGCCTTTCACGGTATTGAATTTGGTTTTTACTTTCATTTCACGGCGCGTTTGTTGCGGTTGAATAAACGTTCTGCCCACATAGTGATTGCGGATCAATCCCAATTCCAACTTGATATTGTACCCTTTTTTATTGCTTTCGGAAACATAACCAAGCGACGCGGTATTACTGGAGTCCGGCACATTGATGACAATCACTTTATCATCTTTCGATTCCGGTATGACCGGCGATTCATTCGCTAATAATTTCCCGAGTTTTCGGCGAACACGGTCCACATTCTCTCCGAAAACTTTGCTGTCGGGGCGAGAAAAATATATATACTCGAAGATACAATGATGCGATTGATTAGTTTTTTTGTCGAGCCAGAAAGATTTTACGGTGCTCGTTTGCAACACTTCATTGTCGATGAGAACAATTTCGCCCGGCGCGACATCCCGAAGATATTCTGCACCAATAATATCGAACGCGCATGTTTCCGACGCGACAACGAATGCACCATCAAGTTTTCCAAGCGCCAGCGGACGAAAGCCGTGCGGATCACGTGCTGCAATCAAGCCGACATCTGTCAAGATAACAAACGAGAATGCACCTTCGACGGTATTTAACGCTTCTTGAATTTGTCGAATCTGATCTTTGTGCTTGCTGCGTGCTGTGAGATGCAATAAAATTTCGCTGTCGGTCGTGGATTGAAAAATTGTTCCTTCTTCCTGCAAACGCTGACGCAGCACGCGATAGTTGGTGAGATTGCCATTGTGGCCAAGCGCAAGATTTCCACCTTTATAGTTCACCCAAAACGGCTGAATGTTGGTTTTGTTATCCGATGCACCGGTGGTTGAATAGCGATTATGCCCGATTGCTGCGGTGCCCTTCAGTTCATCCGATAAAATTTTATCGTCTTTAAAAACATCGGAAACTAATCCGATACTTTTGTGAATGTGGAAACGCCATTTTTTTTCTTCGGGCAACCATTCGCTGGAAACAATGCCGGTTGCCTCTTGCCCGCGATGCTGCAACGCATGCAATCCGTAAAACGAAAGCAGGGAAGCTTCGGGGTGGCCATAAACTCCAAAAATTCCGCAATGGCAGCGCGGTTTTCCTTCGGCGTGTGCAAATTCTCTCATAGTGATAGTAAGTTACGAAAAAAAGTCCGCGGTTACAAAATTTCCGAGAGAAAGTAAAAAAGGAGAAACTCTTTTTCAGAATTTCTCCTTTTGATAAAGATCATGCGATGGTTATTTATTGATCGCTATCGCATCTACTTGAGTGCGGGAATAAGTTCGCAATATTTTGCCATCCTTGTCAACAATATTGATGGAACTATTTTCGCCGGGAACTGCATACGCAACAACATTCCCCTGATTATCTTTTGCTACTGTTTTGCCATTTTCTTGCGTCAAGGTTAAGAAGGTGGTTCCATAGCTTATCGTTACCGCTTTCTTTTCTACGTTGAATGCTACCGAAGCGCCGTCCTTGGTGGCAGTCGTCGATGAAATAGGATTGCTCCCTGTCCAAAATTCGATGCTGTTTAATACGATTGCATCGACCCCGACTGCAACGCTATACACGGGTACAATGTTCATCACGAGGAATACCAATTCTTTTACCCATTTGCCTTCCATCGTGTCATTCCACTTATACACTTTGCTCGTTAAACCAAAAGATCCATAGCATCCAACCGACATCAGCATCATCGATGTAAGCAGAAGGGCTATTACGAGTTGCACAAACAAGTTTTTCATAGATGACTCCTTTTATTTGGTGAATAATGAGTTTATCGGTATTTGCAGTCCACAAATACTTTTCACAATCAAGGGAGAATATGCTGTTTTAATATTGAAAAATCAAACTCTGCCGTCTTCTCATTTTTCAAGAACTGCTATCGGAAGAATTTATTTCATCGCGAGACTATAATCGTCATAATGCTTCATCACTTCATCTACATAGGTCACCGTCTGCCGCCAATCACGAAAATAGCCGCTTGAAGGAACGCCCTCTTCCCAAATTTTTTTATGAAGCGTATAATATTTGCGGGAAAGGAACACTAAGGCCGTTCGAACCGATTCCCATTTTAATGGATTATTCCCCATATACTCGGCAATTTTTTGGGCATCCAAAATTCTTCCCAGTCCGCAATTGTATGCTGCCAGCGCCAAACAGGTTTGATCTTTGGGCGATGCTTTTTCAAAAATTTTTTTCAGCGATTTTAGATGATAGATTCCTGCACGAAGATTATTTTTGGGGCTCGCTGCTTCATCGACATCAAGTTTTTCGGCCAATTCTAATTGCGTTAACGGCATCAATTGCATTAAGCCGTATGCGCCCTTATCGCTCATCGCATTATCATCAAATCGAGATTCCTGCCGCATCACGGAAAGCGTTAAAATCCAATCGACTCCGTACTGCTGGGAATATGCTCGCACTAATGGAGCAATGGAAGGATGGTGAACATGAAAATTCGATGAGGCAATCGTTTCGCCAGCATAGAGAACAGCGTTTTCCCTCGGATTTTCAGTACCGCCCGATTTTCTGCTCATAAATTCTGATGTCGAATAATCCGAACAACCTGCCAAACAAAAAACCAACAAACCACTGCTAAGCATGATGGATAACGCTTTTTTGACCGCGAATATATTTTCCGCGCTCCTCATCTCACCTCAAAAACCGTTCAACATAACGCCCGAAAAATCGGCGAATTACTTTGCAAAATTAACAAAGAAACCAATAAGAAGCAATGAAAAAATGCTGTGCTATCATTCAAGCAGCTATTTTAGCTTAAAATCGCCGATTATTGTTCTCAAAAATATTTCAAATAGGTTATAAAATTTCGAGAATCTTATTTCTGCCGCGAGTACCGACTGTCAGCACAACGGATGACTTCGGTTTTCCAAAATGTTCGGCAAGAACTTCGATCAATTTTGCGTTTGCCTTTCCATCCACCGCTGGGGCGGCAACACGCACAATGTAAGTGCCATTCGATTGAAGGAGCACTTCGTTTTTTTTAGCGTTGGGTTTGATGAATACTTTTATTTTCATTTTTGATATAGAATCAAAAAGCATTGGCAAGGGTGCGCCGCATTAATTTCCTTTTCCCCATTCCAATACTTCCAATCGAACCCGTGCTGTTCCGGTACGAATCAGGTCTATTGCAAGTGCCGCGCCGCGAGAAAGATCGATCATTCGACCTTCTTTAAACGGCCCGCGGTCATTTACACGGACAATGACTGTTTTGGAATTTTCAAGATTGGTAACACGAATTTTTGTGCCGAAGGGAAACGTTCGATGCGCCGCTGTGAGAGAATTCATATCGAAATTTTCGCCGTTGGATGTTTGCTTGCCGTTAAAATCATCGGCATAGTACGAAGCAATACCTTCGAGCGTAAGCAATGGCTTATCCGAAGGCGACCGTTCAGACGGCAACGGCGTAGATTCATTTTCTTTGGAAGACGACTCCTTCTTTGAACTATCATTGCGTTCTGCAAATCGCGGCGTCGAAGCGCATCCAATGAAACCACACGCGATGATCATCCAGATCATCATGCCGATATGGTGCTTACAGAAGTTCATTCATCTGCTTGCGGCGCAGATAGTCCACAATTTCTTTCACATCTTGCGAACGATCTTTTTTGCAAATCAACACTGCATCGTCTGTCGTGACAACGATCAAATCATCCACCCCGATGAGTCCCACAGCACGACCGCCTGCATCGACGTACGTATTTGTTGCGTCTTTTGCAATCACGGTTCCGCGAAATGCATTACCATCGGCATCTGCCGGCGTCAATCGCACAACTTCATCCCAAGAACCAACATCGCTCCATCCGAAATCGCCTTTTGCCACAAACACGTTCTCTGCTTTTTCCATCACACCGTAATCGATAGAGACGCCGCGAATAACACCATACACATGGTCCAGCGTCGCTTGATATTTATCTGTCCCGAGAACCGGCAATAACTTTGTTAACTGTGTATGGACTTCCGGAAGATGCTGTTCGATTTCTTTGAGCACAACGCGCGCTTTCCAGATAAACATGCCGCTGTTCCAGACAAAATCGCCGCTGTCGATAAATTTATGCGCGGTTTCTAAATTCGGCTTTTCTGCAAACGTTTTTACGCGATAAACTCCTTCGCGATAGTATGGATTTTGATTCGGTGAATCGTCATACTGGATGTACCCGTAACCGGTTTCAGGATGCGTCGGTTGAATGCCAATCGTAACTAATGCGTCATGCGTTGTGGCAACGTCGATACTCATGCGAAGCACGCGTAAAAACTCTTCCGGTTTTCGAATAAGATGGTCTGCCGGCAGCACGACCATAATCGCTTCCGGATCGCGATGGGCAATCCACTGCGCAGCGAGTGCAATGCACGGCGCCGTGTTTCTCCCCACCGGCTCCACTAAAATATTTTCGCTCGGCAATTGAGGAAGCTGTTGTTGAATGATGTGTTGTTGGAGCTTATTGGTGACAACCAACGTTTGTTCAGACGGCACTAATGGTTGAATACGCGCAACAGTATTGTAGATCATCGACCCTGAACCGACAATTTCCAATACTTGCTTTGGAGATTTTTCTCTGCTGCGTGGCCAAAACCTCGTACCGGATCCTCCCGCCATAATGACGGCATAAATTTTTTGTGTACTCATGTGTTCACTCAAACATCGTTTTGAAATCGTGAAGAATTTCGATGGCACCATCCAAAATACCGGACCGATTTTCCGGCTCTGCTTGTTCCCATTGAGCAAACGGTCCCTGAATGTTGGAAACAATATTCATGACACGAATATCATCGATCAAATCGCCCGAAACAACAAAATCTAAAAACTCCTGCAGCGGCTGGCAAAATGACCGGCAGTCTTCCGGTGTGTTTGCATCGGCAAGCATCGCGTTACATTCAGCAATAAGAGCATCCACCGACTTTAACCGACTTTCTGCGCCGCTTTGTATTGCTTGCAATACCTGATCCAGCGACTCAGAAAACTTTTTTACTTGAGAAAATTCTGTCGATCCAGCCGGCGGTGGCGCCGGCAGCTCTTGGGCAGTATTACTAAAAGAGGTAAAGTCGCCCCAGATGGAATCGGTTGCTGGCGGTTCGGCAACAGGAGGTATCGTTGTTTGTTCTTGAGATGGAGGAGTAAATTCAAACGAAGGCGGAAGTGTCGGTGCAATACTTTCGCCGACCGCTTTTCGATAGAACGAAAAAACTAATTCGTCTTCTTCCGGCGTCGAATCGTACTTCTCTGCATTACGTTCGACCCGTTCTGCCATCCACATTAAACTCATGGCAAACTCAGAATAATTTTTGACCGTGTAAAGCCGGCGAAGTTCTTCTTGAAGATTGTCGGTCGATGAAAGACGTTCTCGAATTTTATCGAGCGTCGTTTGATGCTCGTACGAACTCAATTCCCATTTGGGAAGCCGATGGAGCATGGTGCTCAGAAACTCCTGTGATCGTGTCATAGTCCCTTATAGATTCGTGGAACACGCGCTGAGATTGCACAACAAATTTCATACGGTATGGTACCAAGGATATCGGCAAGATGCAATGCGGTAATTGCCATATTCCCTTGTTTGCCCAAAATCACGACTTCATCGCCGACACGAATATCGGCATCGCCCACGTTTGCCATCATCTGATCCATACAAATCGAACCGACAACCGGATACGCATTGCCACCGATAAGCACTCGTGTTCTATTCGTCAAGAGGCGAAAATAGCCGTCGGCATATCCAATCGGAATATTGGCAATTGTCGTGGGCTGCTGCGCAATGAACCGGCGTCCATAACTGACACTGTCGCCTGCGTGAATCCGTTTCACCATCGCAACGCGGGACTTCACCGTCATTGCCGGTTTAAGCGGAATACTTTCCGTTGTTTCATGAGACGGATAATATCCGTACATCATCACACCCGGGCGCACCATCGAAAAATATGTTTCTGGTAAATCAAGAATTGTCGCGCTGTTCGCACAATGAATCAGTTCCGGTTCGATGCCATGCTGAAAAAGAATTTCTAACGCTCGGTGAAAATCCGACAATTGTTTTTTTGCAAAGGTTTTATCGGTTTCGTCGGCAGTAGCAAAATGCGTAAAGACGCCTTTGATTTCAAGCCGCGATTGCTTCGATAGAATTTTTAAAAATTCCGGCAGTGTTTCCACGGTCACACCCAATCGACTCATTCCGGTATCGATTTTTAAATGGACCGGTATCATTTGTTTTCTTCGCTGCGCCGAAGTATTCAACCATTTTATTTCGTTGACTGTCGATATCGTCGGTTCGATATGATAATCGAAAAATAATTCGACCTGTCGTTTCGAAGGAAGAGCAAACGCATGGATCGGCGCCTTCACTCCTGCTTCGCGAATTTGTAAGCCTTCTTCAGGAAATGCGACACCGAGGTAATCAGCGATGCTGTGTTGAATCACAAAATTCGAGACTTGTTGAATTCCATGACCGTACGCGTTGGCTTTGACAACCGCGAGAATTTTCACGCCTCTGCCGATGCGCTTTCGAACGCCGCGTAAGTTGAAGGCAATTGCGTTGAGATCGATTTCTGCAAACGTCGATTGCGTCAGTTGCTGCACAGATGATAATGTTTTGGAAGATGTTGCGTTCAAAACTCTTGGCAAGGATATTTTGCCTCGCACGTTGACATTAAAAGACTATAGAATGAAAACAAAGCCCGCCCAAAAGCGGGCTTCGCGATTATTTTACTGCTGCAATGTGTAATCGGTTTTGTGCACGCTGCAATGCCAATGTTGCACGCGCAGGATCGAGTGTTGCTTCTTTTTCTTCAAGACGTTTTTTGGCTCGTTCACGCGCCGACTTTGCGCGTTCAATATCGATTTCATCGGCACGTTCCGCAGTCTCGGCCAGCAGCACAGCAGAATTGTCATGCACTTCCACAAAACCGCCGGAAGTTGCAAAATGAAATTCGTTCCCAGAACCGTCGGTCAGCTTCACTTCACCGACGTTAAGGGAAGAAAGCAATGCTGCGTGGTTTTTCAGTACTTGAAAACCGCCGACGACACCCGGCACACTGATGCTGACCACCTCGCCTTTAAAAACAATACGGCGCGGCGTAATGATTTCGAGATAAAATGATTTTTCCGCCATAATTATGCTTGAAGTTTTTTCGCTTTCTCAACTGCTTCTTCAATGGTTCCCACCATCGAGAATGCATTTTCCGGCAAGTCGTCGTACTGGCCTTCGACAATGCCTTTGAAACCGCGAATGGTATCTTCGACTTTCACATACCGGCCTTCTTGGCCTGTGAACTGTTCCGCCACAAAGAACGGCTGCGACAAAAATCGTTCGATCTTTCGTGCGCGTGTTACCGTCAATTTATCGTCGTCGGATAATTCATCCATTCCAAGAATACTGATAATGTCTTGTAAATCTTTGTACGTTTGTAAAATTTCTTTCACACGGCGCGCAACATTGTAATGTTCTTCCCCGACCACCAGCGGATCAAGAATACGCGAAGTCGAATCTAATGGATCGACGGCTGGATAAATTCCCTTTTCCACAATCTGGCGGCTCAACACCGTTGTTGCATCGAGGTGCGAGAATGTCGTCGCAGGCGCGGGATCAGTTAAGTCATCAGCAGGAACATAAATTGCCTGCACTGAAGTGATCGATCCTTTTTTCGTCGAAGTGATACGTTCCTGCAACTCGCCCATTTCGGTGGACAACGTCGGTTGGTAACCGACTGCCGACGGCATGCGTCCAAGCAATGCAGAAACTTCAGAACCTGCTTGCACAAAACGGAAAATGTTATCGACGAACAACAGAACGTCTTTTCCTTCATCATCGCGGAAATATTCTGCCATCGTTAGCGCTGTCAATGCAACGCGCTGGCGTGCACCCGGCGGTTCATTCATCTGTCCGAACACCAATGCTGTTTTCGGCAGCACGCCGGATTCTTTCATTTCCAACCACAAGTCATTGCCTTCACGCGTGCGTTCCCCGACACCGGCAAATACCGAATATCCGCCATGATGCTTGGCGATGTTATGAATCAATTCTTGAATGATAACCGTTTTACCGACACCGGCGCCGCCGAACAAACCGGTCTTGCCGCCTTTGGTGTACGGTTCAAGCAAATCAACAACCTTGATTCCGGTTTCGAACATTTCTTTCTTCGTCGCAAGATCATCAAACTTCGGTGCAGAACGATGGATGGGATATGTTTTTTTAGATTTTATTTCCGGTAATCCATCAATACCATGCCCTGTAACATTGATAAGGCGTCCCAGAACATCCGGCCCAACAGGCACGCTGATCGATGCTTCGGTATCGATCGCCTTCATGCCTCTCGTCAAACCGTCGGTGGAATCCATCGCCACGGTACGAACCCGATCTTCGCCAAGTTGCTGTTGCACTTCACAAATCAATTCTTCATCTGCACCTTCCGCATTTTTTCTGGGGATGCGAACGGCATGCATAATCTCCGGCAATTTTCCGCCGGAAAAATCAATATCTACTACAGGTCCAATAATCTGGACGATTGTTCCTTCGTTCATAAATACCTTTCGAGACTTAATACTTCTTCCATATCTATATAAAGTATGAAAAGAAGCCGCGACAATCAATATTATTTTTCAATGAAAAATATGCGATACCACAATTTGGCCGCCAATGAAAATCAAAAGTATTCCCCCGATAATAGATGCGGTTCTCCCAATGCGGCCGGAAAGTTTTTGGCCGAGAAGAATTCCCAGAAATGATGTGCCGCCGGTAATGATGCCAATCACCACGGCCGGATACCAGATCGAAATATTCAGCAGCGCAAGACTGAATCCCACGGCCAGTGCATCGATGCTCGTGGCAAGAGAAAGTATCACTAATAATATTCCACGGCTTGGATCGCGCCCTTGATGCAGTGATTCGTTCTTCAATCCGCTTTGAATCATTCTTGCGCCCACCCAAGTAAGCAGGATAAATGCAATCCAATGATTGTATGCCTCCATCCATTGCGCTACTTCAGTGCCCGCCAGCCATCCGAGCACCGGCATGAGAAATTGAAACAAGCCGAAGTGAAAAGAAAGGCGAATCATCGACCGCCGTTCTTCCAGTATGCCCGAGACTCCTGCTCCGATGGATACCGCAAACGCATCCGCTGCAAGCCCGAAGGCGATGATCAGTATCTCGAAAATCGACATAAAAAAACCACTATAAAACGGATAACATCTTTCTGAATATTATGCTCTTAAGGAAAATAGAAAAACTTTGAGAGCTATGCAAAAGCACTGTTGATAAATATTGTTACGCAGCGTTTAACGTAAAGCCGATTGAACGCACGATTTACTTTTGATATATTAAGTGGCGATGATTTCGATTCAAAGAGAAGCGTTGAAAGAATCGGTTTCGCAAAAGGATATTGCAATGAAAAAAAACATTGAATTGATGAATCTCTTTTGGACGACGGCCGGCATTGTTCCGGGAGAAGGAGAAATGAGCCGTTTCGATTTTCGAGATCGTGTCGAATCCGCTGCGCATGCCGGATTTAAGGGAATCGGTATCTGGCATACCGATCTGGAACACATTCTGCTGCATTACTCGTTGAACGACATGAAATCCATTCTTGCCGATTACGGCATCGACTATCTCGAACTCGAGTTCCTGACCGATTGGTTTCTTACCGGCGGCAGAAAAAACGAATCGGATAACCGCAAGCGGAAACTGTTGCACGCGGCCGAAGCACTGCATGCCAAACACATCAAGGTCGGTGATTTTTACAATGAAACTTGTGCAATACCGCGCCTCGCTGAATCATTTGCTTCACTATGCAAAGAAGCTGAAGAACATGGCACATCGGTCGGGTTCGAGCTGATGGGCTGCGCCGTCATCAACAATATCAACGATGCAGTAACGATGGTTAAAACTGCGGGCGCAAAAAACGGCGGCATCATTCTCGATATCTATCAAGTCGCCAATCTCGGCATCACGTACGACGAAATCCGTACTCTTCCGCCGGAGCATCTTATCAGCGTGGAACTGAACGACGGTACGCTGCCTTCGAATCCAAATCACGATCCATCCAACAGAACATTCTGCGGCGGCGGCGAATATGACCTCTATGGTTTTATCGAGTGCATACAGGCAATGGGCTATGCCGGACCGTGGGCAGTCGAAATAATTTCCAGTTCGCTTTCGAAACTCCCGCTGGATGAAATGAATGCCCGGACGTTTTCCACGACGATGGCATCGTTCCGGCAGCAGCCGGTTGGAATACTGCATGATGCTGAATGAAACGATGAATTTTTTTTACGATATACAAACTTGAAATTCCAAGACGTTGGGAGAAAGGACTTTTCTATGATTGATAAACAAACAACAGCGCTGGTCGTCATCGATCTTCAAAAAGGCATTGTCGGTGCTCCGGCGCTTCCAAATGCATCCGCCGATGTCGTTGCCCATGCCGCAAGTCTCGCGCGCGCATTCCGGAAATTTCAGATGCCGGTTTTTCTTGTGCACGTCACTCCCTCACTCGACCGCAAAGATGCGCTTCATCCGATCTGCGACCGCACTATGCCGGTGAACGCCCAGCCCGCACCCGATTGGGCAGAACTCGTTCCGGAACTGGAAGCCGCCCCGGGCGATTTCATCATCACCAAACGGCAATGGGGCGCCTTTTACGGAACAGAACTCGATTTGCAGCTGCGGCGCCGTTCCATCAAGACCATTGTGCTCTGCGGCATCTCGACCAACATCGGCGTCGAAAGCACTGCACGGTTTGCGTACGAATACGGCTACCAGCAAATTTTTGTGGAAGATGCCTGCTCGGCGCGCTCCAAAGAAGAACACGACCATACGATGAAATATAATTTGCCGCGAATGGGCAGAGTCCTATCGACAAAAGACGTACTGGCTGAACTGGAATAATTGTTTTCAGCATATCAAATTTTGTGTGATACGATAAACCGCTTCCACGCAAGGCAACGGTTCAATCCCTTGCAGGGGTTGAATCATTTCTGTTCGCAAATCTTCAATGTTTTTCTGTTAGAAAAAATCACATTCGATTTTTTTCGACCTTAGAAAAATGAGCGTAAAAACAACGAGAATGTGTCGGGGCATTCCGGCAAACAATACTGTCTGAGCGAACGCAGTGAGCGATTTTATTGTTTGCCAGAGACACATTCGAAGTTGTTAGCTCATTTTTCTATAGTCTTGAACTTTTGATTCTTTTCTTTCAAGAGAAAAGAATAAATAAATTACTTTGTTCTCTCAAAGAAAGCGGCGTTCATTCATAATTTGGGCGGATGGCCATCCGCCCCTACGAAAAATTCTGAACGGTTCTATCCATCACATTAGTCAAATCATCGATGGCTGTATTAAAAAACGCCTAATTTTTCTCCATTTTCGCCATTGTTTCACTCCAATCTGTCATTGTTTATTCATCTACTGTCATTGTTTCAGGCCGGTATGAAATTGCTTCAGTCCGTTTTCTCATTGTTTCCATACCCTGCCGGCATTGCTTTGTACCGGTAAGGCATTGCTTCGGTCGGCGGTGCCAATGTTTCTTCCGATTTTGTCATTGTTTCAAAGGAAGGCGCCATTGTTTCCACCGGATTTGTAAATGCTTCAAACTTTTTCCAAAATGCTTCACACGGTATCGTCAATGTTTGACATGGAAATGCAATTGCTTTCATGTGCGGCAGTATTGTTTCTTGTGGAGAATACAAGGAGGGAAAAGAAAAATGGAAAGTTTGCTTCTGAGCAAAAATGTTCCAGCTTGTCCCCACTTTGTCCTGCGCCCGATGAAAAAATTTGATCGATGGATTTCGATTTTATTAACCGGCAGCGAGATAAAAAAACATTCTGCAAAAAATATTTCCGCCGGTATTACACTGCTGCGGAATTTTTTTGCACTGCTGCAACTTCATCGGCAAAAAGAACGCGATGGCTGCGTGCAACTGCAATCCATCGCGGTACAGCATCGAACAACACCACAATCAAACTTATCATAATAATGAAGGTGAGAAGAAGATTGATGGAACCTTGCAGAAGCGCTGCCGAATTGAATAACTGCGGGATGTAAATGTTGAAAATATTTTCCGCTCCCGCCGTGAGTGTAGTGACGGCAAGAAAGACTAACGGCACAATCGTGACCCATGCATAACGTGCGCGCCCGCGATTGACGATGAACGACGTGCCGACCACCAATGCGACAGCGGCGAGCAATTGATTTGCCGTTCCGAACATCGGCCAGATGGTGGCAACACTGCCGGAGTAAATAAAATAGCCCCATGCGAGAACCATCAGCGCGCTGGTGAGCAGATTGCCCGGCAGCCACGTGGTGTTGGCGAACGGTTTATAAATTTTTCCGAACGATTCCTGCAAAACGAACCTGCCGATGCGCGTGCCCGCATCGATGGTTGTGAGAATGAACAGCGCTTCGAACATAATGGCGAAGTGATACCAGTACGACATCAAGCTTGACAAACCGGGAATGCTGGAAAATACCTGCGCCATTCCGACGGCTAACGACACCGCACCGCCTGTGCGCCCGATAATTTTTTCTCCCACTTCCTGCGAGAGCCATGCAATGTTGGAATCCATAAACCCCATAGCATGCAATTGTGGAACGAGTGCTTGAAATTTAGCTGCGGGAACGTTGATGAGAAAATAATCATACGGCAGCAGACTGCATGCGGCAATCAACGCAAGCACGCTGACGATTCCTTCCGAGAGCATGGCGCCGACAGTAATGAATTTAATTTGCGATTCCTGCATCAGCATCTTGGGCGTGGTGCCGGAACTGACGAGCGAATGGAATCCCGACACGGCGCCGCATGCAATGGTGATGAACAGGTATGGAAACAAGGTGCCGGGAATAATCGGGCCACCGCCGTGAACGAACGGAGTGAACGCAGGCATTTTTAATGCCGGCGCAACGATCACGATGCCCGCCGCCAGCAATCCGATGACACCAAGTTTCATAATGGAGCTGAGATAATCGCGCGGCGAGAGCAGCAGCCACACCGGCAGTACCGAAGCGCAAAAGCCGTACAGCATTAAACAGATGGTCAGCGTTTTATGATCCAGCGTAAACCACGGCGCAATCGGAGATGCGGGAACATATTTGCCGTACGCAACGGCAAGTGTTAATAAAATAATTCCGGCAATCGTTGCTTCTGCCACTTTCCCCTTCCGGATTTTAAACATCCACAATCCCATGGCAACGGCAATCGGAATCGTGGACGCAATCGTGAAAACTCCCCATGAACTTTCTGTCAATGCATTGACGACGACCAATCCCAATCCCGCCATCGCAACGATTAAAATAATGACGATGGCAATCGAAGCCGTGACACCGCTGAGATTGCTGATTTCTGCTTTGGCAATTTCCGCAAGCGATTTTCCTTCGTGCCGGATGGAAGTGACAAGAATGATCATATCGTGCACTGCGCCAGCCATGACTGCGCCGACAACCATCCAGACAAAGCCGGGAAAATAACCGAACTGTGCAGCAAGCACCGGGCCAACCAACGGGCCTGCACCTGCAATGGCGGCAAAGTGATGACCGAAGAGAATCCACTTGTTCATAGGGTAATAATTCTGGCCATCGTACAACCGGTGGGATGGCGTAACGCGTGTATCGTTAATAACAGCGACTTTTGCTGCGATGAAACTGAAATAAAACCGGTACGCAAGAGCGAACACGGCGAGGGCAGCAATTAATAACGGCATAGCATTCATCGAAAGCTCCACACTTTACTTACGTATATTTTAAAAATATACACAGAACAAAGGAGAGCTTCAAATGAAGAAGGGAGAAGAATGAATCGCACGTCTCGTGACTCAAACTAAAAAGATATCATTCCTGCACTAACGTGAATTGAACTCTATGTTATTTCACAAGCAGCAATTTTTTCGTTTCCGAATAACCTCCGGTTTGCAATTGATAAAAGTACACGCCGCTCGGTAATTTGCTTGCATCGAATATAACGTGATATGTGCCTGCTGCTTTTGTTTCATTCACAAGTGTTGCGACTTCTCTTCCCAGAATATCGTACACTTTTATAGATGTACGGCCATACGTCCCTGCCGAATACCTTATGGTCGTCGTCGGATTAAAGGGATTGGGATAGTTCTGTAAAAGTGAAAATGTTGTCGGTGGCTGATTCTCAGTCCCCTTTACAGCGGTAACCATCTCAGATATAGATCGTCTCCAGGTACCGCTCCCATACGTTCCCGCAAAAAGATCCGTCTCGCTCACTGCAAGCGAACTGATGTTCGTGTTCGTCAGACCCGTATTGACTGATGCCCAGTTTGCACCATGATCGGTAGAGAGGAAGATACCGCCATTCGACACGGCAGAATAAATAGTCCCTGCAAAAAGATTCTCTCCGCTGATTGCGAGACATGAAACATTCGCATTCGTCAAGCCGGTTACATGCCAGCTTGTGCCGTTGTCCGTGGAAAGAAAAACACCGCCGCCGGCCCCAGCAAAAAGGTTCGTGCCATCGACGAGAAGAGAAAAGACTATATTGGTAGAGAGATCGCTGCTTGGTAACGTCCAGCTTGTTCCGTTATTTGTTGAACGAAACACTCCGCCATTTTGAGTTCCAGCAAAAATTGTTGCCGTACCATTACCGTTGGAAGAAGCCGCGAGCGAATATATCCAGGTGTTCGTTAATCCTGAATTGACAGATATCCAACTTGTTCCGTTGTTAGTCGAAAGAAACACACCATGACCGGTTTGTCCGTCTCCTGCGAAGATATTGGATCCAGAAACTGTAAAACAAGTAACATTGGCATTCGTCAATCCAGAATCTAATAAAGTCCAATTGATTCCGTTGTTCGTTGAACGAAGGATGCCTGTGGAAAATTTTAATCCGGCAAAGAGATTTGTACCGGACATCGCAAAAGAAGAAATATAGGGGATTGTTGATGTGGCCGCAGTCCAACTGATGCCGTTATTCGTCGAGAGGAGAATCCCATTATCGCCTGCATAGAGATTCGAATTGAAAAATGCAAGAGCAGAAATAGAAGTGTTTATAATTCCGTTATTAGCCGCACTCCAACTTTCACCATTGTTTGTTGAGAAGAAAATACCGTTATCCGTTCCAACAAACAGATTTGCACCTTTCACTGTAAATGTATAAATATTCGTGTCTGTCAATCCGGAGTTCATTTGAACCCAACTGGTGCCGTTGTTCGTCGAACGAAATACACCGCTGGAAGTGCCTGCAAAGAGGTTCGCGTCTTTCACTGCAATGGTGGAAACAGGTTTATTGGGCAAGCCGCTCTTAACCGGTGCCCAACTGATACCATTGTTCGTCGAGAGAAAGATACCGCCGCCCGGCTGTGCGCTTTGACCGACTGGAACAGTGACAGGAAGAATCGTGCCGGCAAAAATATTTGTGCCCGATATGGCAAGGCACTCGACAACATTGCCCGCCAATCCGGAATCTGTCGTCATCCAGCTTGTCCCGTTGTCAGTTGATCGTGAAACATTCCATCCGGAGGAGACAAAGAGATTCGTGCCTTGAACAGCAATGGCGGTGACGCTGGTGTTTGGCATAATCGTACTCCAGCTTGTTCCTTTGTTGGTCGAAAGATAAAGTCCAAATGGGTTACCGGCATAAAAATTTGTACCGCTAACAACAAGTGAAGTAACGCCATACGGTGAAAAGCCGCTCGATGTCCAGCTCGAGCCATTATTAGTCGATATAAAAAAACCGCCATAGTAAGGCCCGCTAGCGCCTGCAAAGAGATTCGTACCATCCGATGCAAGAGCATAAATATTTGTATTGATTATTCCGCCTTTAACTGCATTCCAGCTTTGGCCGTTGTCTGTCGATACAAAAACACCGCCGCTATAAGTCCCGGCAAAGATTATGGTGCTATCAACAGCAAAACAAGTAATCTTACCACCAAAGGGTCCATTCGTTTGAACCCATTGTGCAGGCGAATAAAAAAATAAACATAGTT